>CAYJMD010000020.1:0-1044 GCA_964371585.1 uncultured Clostridiaceae bacterium | reverse complement strand
GTAAATTTGGTGGATTTGATATTGATGATATGGGAGATAAATCAAGAAAATATCAGTCTTCTTATGTTATAGATGATTATGAAAATGTTACTTTAACATTTGTATATAAATAATTAAAAAGGGGGTATAGAAATGGAAGATTCAGGTTTTAGCGCAATGTTTATTGCAGTATATGTATTTATATTTATTGCTGCAACTTCTGTAACTGTATTCCTATTTTTAGCAACAATTAATTTTTCTGAGGAAGCATATGAATTTGGAAAATTAACTTCAGCAGATAGTGTTGTTGAAACAAATGTAGAAAGTACAGAAAATACTATAACTGGCGCCGAGCTTCTTACATATTACTATAACTTTGTAAGTGATGATAAATATGGTAGTGGTATTGAAGGTGGAACAAGTTTAAATCCAGCTTCAGATTTTATATTTAGGTATGGTGCAAATACACTTGCATTAACTGACATTGTTTATGATGCTACTTATATACTTAGATATAGCTCAGTAAATACAGCTACAGGTAAAATAACAATTACTGTTGAGAGAAAATAGTAGATGAAATAGGTTATGAATGGAGGAACTAGATGAAAGATAATGTAGGTATGGTAATATTAACTATAATACTTGTAATCTTTATACTTATCTTTCCTATATACAATTTATTTGAAAGACAAGATAATATGACATATACCGTTGCTCTTAAAGCTACAACAAATTTTATTGATAAGGTAAAAGAACAAGGATATATAGATTTAGAGACATATGATGAACTAGTATTTGAACTTGCTAATACGGGACTGCCATATGATATAGAGTTAGAAGTTCATAGAAAAGAGTTAATAATCGATGGACAAGATAATGGTGCAGACAGATATGTAGAGCAGTTTAAAGTAGACTATAATGAAGACGTATTTGCTGTTTTAGACGGAACAAATACTGTAAGTACAGTTAATGAAGAAGTTATAGAGATATTAGGAAAAAATGTATATCTCCTTAATAAAGAAGATGAAGTTTATGTTAAACTTAAAAATGCAATTCCAACTTCTG
>CAYJMD010000019.1:0-1044 GCA_964371585.1 uncultured Clostridiaceae bacterium | reverse complement strand
CAGAAGTTGGAATTGCATTTTTAAGTTTAACATAAACTTCATCTTCTTTATTAAGTAAATATACATTTTTACCTAATATCTCTATAACTTCTTCATTAACTGTACTCACAGTATTTGTTCCATCTAAAACAGCAAATATGTCTTCGTTATAGTCTACTTTAAATTGTTCTACATATTTATCTGCACCATTATCTTGTCCATCTATTATTAACTCTTTTCTATGAACTTCTAACTCTATATCATATGGCAATCCCGTATTAGCAAGTTCAAATACTAGTTCATCATATGTCTCTAAATCAATATATCCCTGTTCTTTTACCTTATCAACAAAATTTGTTGTAGCTTTAAGAGCAACTGTATATGTCATATTATCTTGTCTTTCAAATAAATTGTATATAGGAAAGATAAGTATAAAGATTACAAGTATTATAGTTAATATTACCATACCTACATTATCTTTCATCTAGTTCCTCCATTCATAACCTATTTCATCTACTATTTTCTCTCAACAGTAATTGTTATTTTACCTGTAGCTGTATTTACTGAGCTATATCTAAGTATATAAGTAGCATCATAAACAATGTCAGTTAATGCAAGTGTATTTGCACCATACCTAAATATAAAATCTGAAGCTGGATTTAAACTTGTTCCACCTTCAATACCACTACCATATTTATCATCACTTACAAAGTTATAGTAATATGTAAGAAGTTCAGCACCTGTTATAGTATTTTCTGTATTTTCCACATTTGTTTCAACAACACTATCTGCTGAAGTTAACTTTCCAAATTCATATGCTTCTTCAGAAAAATTAATTGTCGCTAAAAATAGGAATACAGTTATAGAAGTTGCAGCAATAAATATAAACACATACACTGCAATAAACATTGCACTAAAACCTGAATCTTCCATTTCCATACCCCCTTTTTAATTATTTATATATAAATGTTAAAGTAACATTTTCATAATCATCTATAAGATAAGAAGAATGATATTTTCTTGATTTATCTCCCATATCATCAATATCAAATCCACCAAATTTAC
>CAYJMD010000018.1:0-1100 GCA_964371585.1 uncultured Clostridiaceae bacterium | reverse complement strand
TATGCAACAAATATTACAAAAAGGTATAAAATATTATATAATTAGATGTTTATTTATTAAGTAATATATTCATTATTAATTCTATTACAATATCTTTCTCTTTAGAGTTTGATTGAGCGATAAATAATGTAACAGCTACTAATGTTTCTGGTAATATTATATTTTCATTGTTTTGTTTTAATATTCCATAATGATTTAAAAAGTATATAAATAGTGTAGCACCGATTCTTTTATTACCATCTATAAACACATGGTTTTTAACTATAAAATATAAAAAGTTACAAGCTTTTTCTTCTATTGAATCGTATACATCTCCATCACCTATTTCTTGATAAATATTATAGATAATAGATTCTAGTCCTCTTTCTCTTTCAATCCCAAATATACTACTCGTTTCTTTAAAACACATTTTACTAATAATATCTAAACAATCATAGTAATTTATATTTTGTACTTTAGTTTTTTTACTACCCTTAGGTTTGACTAATTCTTGATGATCATATTGATCTAATATGTCTAATGCTTTGGTGTATTCAGATATGATTTTAAGTATTGCAAAACCTTCGTCTGTTTTTACATCTTTATCTACTCTACTAGCTATATCTATTAATTTTATAGTTTTTTCTAAATACTCTAATCGTTTATTATTTACACTATATCCTTTAATTAAATATTCTTTTAGAATTTTGTTTGCCCATTTTCTAAATTTAACTCCATTTTGTGATTTGACTCTATATCCTACAGATATTATTACATCTAAATTGTAGTATGATATATTATAAGTTTTACCATCGCTGGCAGTTGTCGCAAAATTTGCGACAACTGAATCTTCTTCCAATTCTTCTTTTAAAGCATTATTAATGTGTTTTCCTATTGTCTTAACATCTCTATGAAATAATTGTGCAATTTGATTTCTGTTAAGCCATACTGTTTCGTCTTTTAAGCTAACTTCTAATTTTACATCACTTTCTTCAAATAAGATAATTTCATTTCTCATAAAAAACCACTCCTTTACAAATATTATACAAACGTTTGTTCTATTTGTCAATGTTTAGGTATAAATTATTAATTGTTCTAAGTAATTTAATAATAAATTGGAT
>CAYJMD010000017.1:0-6397 GCA_964371585.1 uncultured Clostridiaceae bacterium | reverse complement strand
CCATACATTCTCATTCTTAATTTTTCTTTATATTTTGGTTTTTCTAAAGAATTACGAACTATTTTATAATCTTCAGTGTCATAATAAATATTAGTTATTTTATTTCTTTTATACTCATCTATTTGCATATATTCTTTCATTACATCAGTTAAAAGATTATATTCATTACATGTTAATTTATATTTTAATTCATGTCTCTTAAAAAACATTTGATTACTCATTAAATTCCTCCTTAAAAACAATTATATAGTTTGGAATAGTTATTTGTCAATAATAATCACCTTTTTTCACAAGACTTTCATAATCTGTAACTTCTAACATTTTATTAAAAAGTCCTTAATTTAATGATTAAATTTTAAATAATGATAAAATAAAAAGAACATTATTTCTAATGTTCTTTTCTCTAGTTAAATATATTATATATTAAATTTTACATTGCTATTTAATAAGCACCTTTTGAATATGTAACTTCATAACTATGTGTATAAATTTCAAAAACAATTCCAAATGGATCTTCAACATAACACATTTTATATGGTTTTTCATTTGGATAATATTCTTTAATTGGCATACGTTGTTTTCCACCATTAGCTACAATTTTTTCAATCATTCCTTCTATATCTGGATCTTGTACAGAAAAATGAAAAAGACCAGTATTTTTAAATTCAAACTTTTGTCTTTTTTTATCATTATCTACAAATTCAAATAACTCTATTCCGATAGCATTAGAAGTAACCATATGAGCTATTTTAAAATCTCCATGTCCTTTGCCAAATACTTCTTCACACATAATACCTATAGCTGTAGTATTCTCTTCTTTAATAATAGATGGTTCCATTACTACATACCACCCCATTACTTCTTTATAAAATTTTACCGCCTGTTCTAAATTAGGTACAGACAAACCTATATGCGAAAACGCTCTTGGATAATTCATTTTATTACCTCCTTTTAATACTTTTATTATAACTTAGTATAATTATTAAGTCAATAACGTACTTTTTTGTACCTACTTATCTTCAAGTACTATTTCATTTTTATTTGCATACTCTTTTGAAAAATCACAAAAATTTTCAATCAGTGGTACTAGTTCTTTATATTGATTTGACAACGAGTATTCCACATTCAATGGCTTTTCACATACAACAGTTCTTATTAAAATATTACTCTGCTCCAATTCTTTAAGCTGAGTTACAAGCATTTTATGTGTTATATCTGGAATCCCTTTTTGTAATAATGAAAATCTATTATCACCATTTAAAATATGCCATAGTATTCTCATTTTCCATTTACCACCTAATAAATCCATTGATAGTAATAAGGCACATGTATATTGTTTTTTTATTTTCATAATATCACTCCATTCAACTATATCTAATGTATTTAAATTATATCATAATTAATTTGTTTATTATAGTTGTAACTATTAAATAGTGCTTATATGATAATATTTTCTATTATTTTATTTTTATAACAATCTATTCCTAACCATATATAAAATTAATTATATATATGGTATAATCTATTTTATTGAAAGGAATGATTATATGAAAAGTAAAATTTCAAAACTATTAATTATATCTTTAGTTATTACTGCTTTTATAGGGATTTATATTATTTTAACTGGTAATTTTGGAGGGGTTGAAGCTCAAATATTAGCTACTACATTTACTATATTTAGTTTTAGCATTACCGGACTTTGCTGCTCTACCATATATAACAAATATAAGAAATTTTCAATATTTGGTATGTTATCTTCATTAATTACTTCATTTTGGATAATATTAACTATATGGTTATCATTAGGCTTACTTTTGGATATTTCATGGTATTTAAAAATACTGTTTACTTTACTAACACTATCTTATTCAACAGCTCATATTTCACTTATACTTTTAATTAATAATACTAATAAATATGTAAAGTTTGTAAAAAATGGTACAATATTACTAGCAATAATATGTAATTTATTAATATTTAATTTCTATTATGAATTCATAAATTATAATGATTACTATATGAGATTGTTATTTGTAATTGGTATTTTAGTTACTCTAGGAACAATTATTACACCAATACTAAATAAAATGTATAAAAATAAAAAAATAAATGATACTAATAATGACTTAAAATAATAAAAAGTGAAGTAATAAAATACTTCACTTTTTGTTATTTAAATATTATATATAATATTAGTTATTTATTTTGTTTTTTCTCATAATTAATGTTCCTGTAATACCAATTACAGATACTGCAAACATAATAGTATAAACAATTATATCATCACTAGTTTGAGGATTATTAATTACTTCATCTTCAGTAACTTCTGTTTTTTCTTCAACAATAAATGTACCTTTAAATAATTCTCCTGTTAATAAATCAAGTTCAAAATCATAAGTTCCAACATCTAAAGTATTAAGATACTCATTTGATATGTCTACCGCAACACTACCTTCTGAAAACTTAAAGTGTTGTAGCATATATTCATAATCTAAATATTCTCCATTAATTCTAACATCATTTGCATAAAATCTTGAAAAATCATAATCAAATTTAAGCTCAATAGTTCCTTCTGTTCCTTTAATGTACTTAGGAATTATAGTCTCATTAGTAATTGAATCTTTCATAAGTTCATATATTGTTCTTTCTGTTTTAATTTCTATTATTAAATCTTCACTAATATTTTCTATTCTATATTTTAAAGATCTTGTTTTATCTGTTAGCTGTTCAATGCCATTTACAGTTATAGATGTAAGGAAATACCCTGATACAGCATTTATTTCTAGATTTGATGAATAACCTTTAAGTACTTCATAATTGTTCGTAGGAATACTCCATGAACTAGAATCACGTTTTAATATTACATCATATGTGATTAATCCAACTATTTCAATTTGTCTAGTTTCATCTTTATAATTACCTGTTGTATCTGTATATGCAATTTCATAATTATTTCTTCCAGCTAATACTTCTGTATTTGGATTTACCCATACCCAGCCATTAGTTAATGTTATAGATGATAATTTTTTACCAATAGCTGTTTCTTTTACATAATCTGGATTAACATGTTCTCCTTTTTCAAATGCTACTTTAATTGGAAGAGTTACATCTGTTGTTCCATTTACTGTAACTATTAGATTACCTGTAATTGGTGATTGAGGTACATCAATTCCTCTTATATTATTTATTTGGATAAATGTAGTCTCGTTTGGTGCTAATGTACTATTTGGTATCATTGCAATTTCAAATTTATCTGTATCAAAAGCTACATTAGAAATTGTAATTTCATCTGATGTTACATTTTTTATTACAAACGTTTCCCATTTTTTTGTATCATACACAAGAGTACCTAAATCTACTTCTTTTAGCTCTACTGCATTAAGTGTTTGAAAAACTATAGGCTCAGCTGCACTTACACTAGTTATACCTAGTAATGTGAATATAATAGCTAAAGATACTATAGTTAAACTTGTTTTAAAACTTTTGTTCATTACTTATCCCTTCTTTCTTATGTTATTAGTTTAACATAAAAATATTAAAAATACAACTATATTATTAATATAGTTGTATTTTGTTTTTATTTTTTTATTATGTCTATCAAATTCGATAAATTCACTTATATGACCTTTATTATAACATGTTCAAATTGATAATCATGTTTAATGATTTTATCTACTAAAAATTTAGGTTTGAAATTTATTTTGTCAATATCTTTTGTATTAACCCATTTAAAATTAAGAAAAGTTTCTTCATTCTTATCTTTTTCTATTTTATTAAAATCTTCTGTATTTATATTACCATTTGCTTCTAACAAGTAATATATACCTATTTCATGAACTTTATATCCATTTATGTTAGTAAAAAAATTTTCAGTTATTGCTATTTGACTTTTAATTTTAACAGATATATTAGTTTCTTCTACAAACTCTCTTATTACTGCCTCTTTACTATCTTCATTTAATTCAATATGACCACCAGGTAAACAAAAGAAATCATTATTATTTATCTGTACTGTTAATATTTTATTATCTTTTACAAGAATACCACTTACTCTTAATTTAAATATTGAATCATTTGTTTTTATTTTAACATCAATAGACATCCTAATACCTCTCTCTTTTGACTTAAAAATTTTAATAATATATCTTTAAAACTTATTTAAATAGTTTAATTCTTTAAGTAATTTTACTGCAGGAGGAACTATATCATAATTTACTAAATCATTAATATCTATAAACTCAAGTTTTTCTATTTTATCATCTTTTATATCTAAATCACCAGATACATATTCACATATAGAGTTTAAATATATAAATTGTGTTAATGTACCATCATGATCTACTTTTATTTCAGTATCCCATGATATATTTTCTACTACATCTATTTGTATATTAGTTTGGTTAAATATCATTTCTTTTAATGAATCATTTGGATTAGTACCATTTTCTACAATACCACCAAACATATACCATGTTTCTTTATATGGCTCTGATCCATCTGGCTTTTTTCTAAGTAGTATTTTATTATCTTTTTTTACAACACCAATATTTAATACTTTTACTTTCATAGTTTTATTTTCCTTTTGTTCATTCTAAAGTATTTTTTAATAACCTATTACTTCTTTTTCAACTTGAGTTATCAGAGAACTATCAATATTTTCTATAGATAAAGTATATATTGTATTTAATCTTGGATTATAAATTGCTATATTTTTTATACTTTCAAATTCTTTATGAACTGAGTGTTTGCCCATTAAATAATATACTAATATTTGTAAAGTATGATCTTTCGTAGGTTTTTTAACTGAAACTTTAAAATCCCATAATGTATCTTTTGTCAAAAAATCTCCATCTCCATTACCTATAAGACTAGTATATCCACCTTTAAAAGTAAAACCATCTAAAACAACAGGTCCATACTTATCAAAAAAATCTAAGCTTCTTTCCACCATAATTTTAACATTTTTAATAGTATCTTCATCAGGATTAATTTCTTCAATAGGTGAATAAGCAATTCTACCAACCCTAAAACAAACATCATAACCTGTTAATTTTATTGCTGCTATAATAGATGTGTCATCTAACCCTTTTATGTTTTCTAATAATCTTTCAGCATATTCATCTTCTCTAATATTAATTGCTCCCTTAATCGATATTTCAAAAGCTTTATTAATATTAGTTCCTAACATATACCTTGTTAAATAATCTACTGCTAATCCTATCAAATTAGGTTGAACATTTTCTTTTTCATTCAATTTTGATTTAGAGCTCATCTCTATAATATTAAACATTGATATTGGTAAATATCCCCCTCTAGGCTGATTAATAGTTTTAATTCTTTTAGTTACTGTTTGCATAATATCACTCCTTTTTTATTATTTATAAATACATTATACTTTTATGATTTCTACAAAAAATAATTATATTTCATTTATAATTGTAGATAAACCTATTTATACATTTCATTATACCATAAAAATAGATATTTATCGTCACTTATATTACAAAAATCATTTAAAATTTATTTATAGCTATTATTCATATTAGTCACATCTCCTGCTTTATATTTCCAACTACTTAAACTAGCCATTAAAGAAATGAATTATCAATAAAAATATAGCATTTACTATATAAATCTTTAATTCAAATAACATCAAAGTAATATTACATACTTTTTTGTGATACAACAATACACATTGAATTTGTAAATTCTGGAATGTCCTCAGAAATCCATTGTTTCTCTAATTTTAATTTAGATTTATCTATTTCATTCATTAAATTTTCCCAATTTACTATTCTGCATGAAGTAGTTGCAATACAAACTTCTTTACTATTGTTTAAAACTGTTCGTTTGGTATTAACAAAAGCTTCTTTTATATCAGATGAGTATTCTTGTACTCCATCACCTAAAATACATATTAAAGCTACTCCATTTTCAGATAAATGATTATATATGAAATCAAAAAAACTTTGTCTATGTTCATCTAATACAAACATATGTAAAACAGCTACAGAATAAATAAAATCAAATTTATAGTCTAATTTATCTACTAGTAAATCAAATTGCTTAAATCTATCATTAAACTTACCAGATGACAACTCCTTGCATTTTTCAATTACATTTTCAGAATAGTCTAAAGCCAAAACATTGTAACCGTTTTCTAATAAATATATAGCATCTCTTCCTTCTCCGCATCCTAAATCTAAAATTGTAGCATTTTTTCCTATTTTAAACTCTGTCATTACACTTAATACATCAGGAGTTGCTTCTTTAGAAGACCATAACATTTTTCCTTTATAAACTTGTTCATATCTTTTATCATATGCTTTGTAATAATTATAAACATTACTTTCATTATCTATCTTCATATCCAACCTCCTTAATTATCCATACCAAT
>CAYJMD010000016.1:0-7202 GCA_964371585.1 uncultured Clostridiaceae bacterium | reverse complement strand
TGGTCTTGTATCGCTTATATCTTTATTATAGTATATATCTACCATATCGGTACCACACATCTCTTCAATAAAGTTTGAGTTATTACCTCTATCCATCATCCTTTGCCTTATTATTTGATTTATTTTAATATCTGAAAATACGATAGCATATGGAATATTTAACTTGTATATTGCATTTACTAAATCATCATTAGGTGCTATAAGAGATATTTTATTAGTTTTAATATTATCTTGTATTAAATTAATACTATAGTTTAATACTTCTTCTTTTGTTTTAACTGGTACTCTTTTTGTTCCTTTATCTTGTTCATGCTGCTCAATTGTATATGTACTATCTTTCCCAAATTTATACATAGATCTTGCTCTATCTATATCAAAATAACTAGTATTATTACTTGATAAATAGGTTTTCCCAAGTCCTGGAGCACAAACAAATACTTTTATGTCAGTTAATTTTAATGAATCATTTTTCATTGTTATAATTTTCATGTATTACCCCTAATATTTAAAACAATTATTTTTTAATATATTAAAATTATATCATGATTTTAATTTATTTTCTACTCTATAATTGCATTTAATATTTATATACTCTTAAATACAAAAAACTTACAAACATTTTACTGCTTGTAAGCTTTATATTCTTTTAATTAATCTTGTTTTCTTCTAAAGTATACTATAACTAGTATTATACTTCCTAAAGTAACTATTGTAACTATAATTATAACTATATATAATGAACCTTCATCAGTTTCATTAATACTTTCTTCTGTTTTATCTATATCTGTATTTTCAGTATTGTTATTATTACCATCTACGTAAGAATCATCATTAAGATTATTACTATCATCATTACTATTAGTTTGCGTGTCATCTGTAGCATCTAGATCTTCTTGTAATTGGTCATTAGCATTACTATCTCCATTTGAATTATTTGAATCATCTGTACTATTATTGTTATTATCGTTAGTATTATTATTTGAATCATTATTGTCATCAGTATTGTTATCTTCTACACTAGGAATATCTTCTTGCCCTGATTCATCTTCTACGTTTACTTTAGTATAAATAGTATTAACAACTTGATTTTGATTCATATTTATTGTTTCAAATGAAATTTCAAACCCTTCTTTAGGAGTAGTTTCTGGATAAACAAAATCTACTGTTTGACCATGTCTATAATCAGTATGAGATAAATACTTACCATCTTGTTTAAATGTAACTCTATATATATTAGTTTGTTCTAATAATATACCTGAGTTTAAACAATATACTTCTACTTTACCTGGAGTAGTTTCAGTAGGTTGTGTTATTATTTCATCACCTCTTTTAATCTCTCCATATTCTAAAGTGCTATCTGAATTATATGTTTTAATATTTGCAATTGCAGCATGATTGTTACCAGAACCTTTATTTAATTGTACAAATTTAACTGTTGATGCATTACTAGGTATTTCTATAGTAACTGTTTCATAAGCTGTTTTCCATCCTAAATCTTTTGTAGTGTGTACTAATACATCATCAATGTATACTGCTAAAGCTACTGAAGCATAATGTCCATATGATGTATTTAATCTCACACTATCTTTTATTCCATAATCAAATGTTAAATACTTAACATTTTTCATACTAGAAACATCTAGCGTCGCTTCACCATTTTCTATTAGTACTATTGAGAAATCATGATATACTTCAGATTTACCATCATATAGTCCTACTTGGTTTTTATTAACTGAGCCTGTAATTAATGTATCGTTTTTAAAATCATCTACAGAATCTACTACTTCAATATCTATTACTTCTTTAACTTCAAATCCATTAACGTTTAAAGTCATTGTAACTTGATATGTCCCTTTATATAGGTCACTTCCGTCTGACTCTAATTTAATTAAAGGTATATAACCTAGTGATAAATCATATGTATGTGATGTATTTTTAATTTCAAAGTCTATATCATCAATTGTAATAACATCATTATATACACTACCAAAATCTAGTATAACATCTTTAATATTATACGCTACATTTTTCTCTAATATTAAACTATTAGTTAATACATCTATCCAAACTGAAGGATATCTAAATTTTTCTCTAGGATATGCTTCTTCTCCAACTTCAAAATATTCATCCATTCTACTAAAACTTGCTTTAAAATATGGTGATAGATCTTCATAATACGGATTACCTGCTGCATCATATCTTTCAAGTGGTGCTGCTAGTATTCTTCCCCATAATTTATCTGTTAAATACCATTTACCCATATCTGGAATATATTGATATGACCAAGCATGTCCACCTGTAACTGCAGCAACTAAACCTTCTGCATAAACACTCTTTATCCCTGTTCTTTGTGCTAAATATGCAACACCTCTAGAATTACCATTACATTTACCAACACCATAACCCATTGAATCGAGTAATGTACCACCATCAGTATATACTATCCATTTAGCATATTCTTGTGTAATTAAATTGAATTTTTGAGCTTGTGTCATATCTGATTTAATAGTTGTCATTAAGTTTTGAGTATTATTTTCAATTCTTATTAAATCTTCATCTCTTTTATCTTGTAAGTTTTTTCTAACCCAAAGATATACCGTTTCAACTAGACCATCTTTTTCTTTAAATTCATATCCCCAATCTGGAATAATATACATTCTTCCTTCTGAATCTTGAATATGAGTTGATATATTTTTAATCTCATCTTTTGAAACATAAATATCATTTTCTGTTAAATTAATTGGCACTAGATATACAAGAGTGCTCCATCTTGTAATTAACTCATATTTAGACGTATCTAAATCCATAGTTGTATCTAGTATTAAATCAAATACTTTTTGACCTTGATTATCTAAAATACTTCTACCATGATATAGATAATTTGCCCATGGTTTTTTTAATTCATCAACAGTTAATTCTCTTGTATTATCTGTTTGAACTACACTTATATTTACAGTTCTTTGATAACTATCACCATTTTTACCAGTTGTTTTATATATGACTTCATAATTACCATCTACACCTTTTTTATAGTTTGTTGTATACGTCACATTATTACTAATATCTGTTCCATCAACATCAAATGAAGTTACATATTCAAGTAATGTGTGCTCAGTTATTTGAGCGTGATCACTAAATTCTATATCATAAACTTCTAGTGTAGGATGATTCCCGTTTTTTATAAACTGTGGATTACCTAAAACCATATTAGACCCTGTTGTTACTATTTGAATAACTGAATACTCACTTATATCTAAATCAACAACAGTTTTGCTTAAATTGATGTTTATATCGTTTAATTCTAATATAGTATTACCATCTGCAATTACTTTAAATGTTGATATAGCATTATCTCCAGATGCTAAATTGATTCCTAAGTCTGCCTGAAATTTAACATATCCATATTCCCTTATATTGTTATATGTTAAAACACTTCTACCAGATATTAACATAGCATTATCATATTCTTCTGCTACTTTATTCTCATCTAGTATAGATAATTTATTGCCTGATACATCACTATTATACCTTACAGTTCCTTCTGTATGAAAAGCCGTCGCAACGCTTATAACATTTTCTAAAGGTACATACTGAGGATTAATTACTGCTGCATTAACAAATGTAGTTAGTGCTAAAGCAACTATAATTAAGACAAAGATTAAAATTGTATTCCTCATAAATACTACTCCCCCATCGTTTTGTCTATTATATCAATTTAAATTGATTGATAAGAAGACATAATTTACACATACATTATACCATAAAAAAGAAGAGAAATCAAATTTCTCCCTTCTTCTTAAATTATAGTTAAATTGTTTTTAGTTTAGCTGTTTTCATAATCTAAAATACCTAAATATATTTCATTCCAATCATTAAAAGTATTTAAATTATCTGCTACTTCACTATTTGAAACAACTCTTAAAGTTTTTATACCAACTTCACTTACAACTGTGCAATTGTTTAAACTGTCATCAATTAAAATATCTACATTCTCGTTTTTACAGATAGTTGCTTTATCTCTAGCATTAACAATAAGTTTATCAAAAACAATATTATTTTTTAAAAGCCATGTTTTACTTTGACTATATGGATCATCATGGAACTCTTCATCTCTTGCTGTTATTATGGTAATTTTATGACCACTTTCTTTTAGTTTATTTATTACTTGTACTGCATTATCTCTTGGAAGTACAGTATTAGTAAAACTTTCTTGAATAGTACCTAAAAAATATTTAAGCTCTTCATATGTTAAATTGTATCTTTTTTGTAATAATCTTCCATCATTTTTGTCTAATTCATCAACTTCATATTCTTTTGTTTTCCCTATTTTTATTAAATACTCTTTTAAATTATTTCCCATTTCAATTTTCATATCTGTAAGTGTATCATCTATATCTATCCCTATATTCATCTTGTTCCACCTTTATTTGTATATTTTTTTTAATGTCAGTTATTTTAAACTAAATATATTATATATTATTAATATATTTTTTTCAATAATGTTTTTAGAATTATAAACTAAAAAAGTTATTTCATATATAACGAAATAACTTTTTTACTCTAATTATCAAAACAATTACTATCTTCTTGGATTTGAATGCATATCTTCAATTGGAGTTATTAAACTACCTCTTTCATCTGTCAACGTTCCTCCCGTAAATTGGAAATCTCCACCAACATCGAGCTCGCTATCACCTCCTGAATATATTGCATCTACTTCTACTACAGTAGTTCCACCTGTAACTATTAAATCACCATTTGAATCTAAACCATCTCCTCGTGCATACACATATATATTACCACTAGTTATTTTTATAAATCCATCTTCATCACTTGCATTAATACCATCATCTAATACTACTACATTTAATTCACCACCGTTTATAGTAATTGATGATCCTTCTATACCTTCATAAGCATTTTCTATATCAATATTACCATCATTTATTACTAAATCCGTATCTGCATGTAATGCATCGTCTCCAGATAATATTTTAAATTCTCCATTATTTATAGTAAGAGTATTATTTGAATGGATAGCATCTTCATATGAAGATATATTAAATATTCCACCATTAATTGTAATATACTCTGCTTTTAAAGATTTCATACTATATTCAAGCAAGTCTGTTGCTTGAACACTATTACCAGGTCCTTCTCCAACAGTTATATCATTTAATACTTCTTTAAACCCTCCTCCTGTTTCAATTGTAAAGTCTCCACCATCAATTTGAAGTGTATTTTGAGAATTTATTCCATCGTTTTGAGCTGTTATGTTGAATACTCCACTAGTTATTATAATATTACCAAGTGAAATATCTTCTGTATTACTTGATTTAATACCATCTTTCAATGATTCTATAGTTATATTTGAACTTTCTATATCTACTAAATCTTTTCCAACTAATCCATCACCTACTGAATTAACTATTATAGTAGTATTTTCTATAACAAGATCATCTCTACTATTAATAGCATCATTATAATTAGTAATCACTTCTAAAGTTCCATTACCAGTAAGTAATAAATCTGCTTTTGAATATATAGATGCAGATGGAAATTCAGTATCGTCAGTAATAATATTACCTTGAGTGATTTTATTATATGAATTTTCTTCTAATTCAATAATAACATTTTTTCCTTCTACTATATTTATTGGTGTACCATTATCATTATTAATTATCGCATTATTAAATATCAAATAAATATCACCATCATCTATTTCTTTATTTACATTAACATTTATACTTTCATATTCACCTTCAAAGTTATAAGTTCCACTACTAGTAATTACAATATTACTTCCAGTTAAAACTTCAACAGTTAAATCTATATTATTAATATCTGTATTTAAATCTTCAATATTATTATTTGAAATATTTTGTTCAGAATTATCTTTTTCCTCCATACTAAAACATAATATTACTGCAAATATAATTATTATAAAAAGTATTATACCAATAATTTTTTTATTCATTTTACAATCCACTTTCTATGGTATCTTGTTTACTTACCATTATTTCTAAGTTTCCATTTTTCACTCTTAATTCATCAATAAATTCTTTTTCTTGTTTTAAATCTTTTAACTCTACTTCATATCTAAGTTTAAATAAACTTCCCATATTTGTCATTTTTGAAGAAATTAAATCGTAATCATTTAGATATTCAGTAAAAATTTCTTCAAATACATTTATATAGTTTAAATTTTCTGGTATTGTAATAGTAAGTAATCTTCTTTCTACTCTTTTTCCAAACAACTGAGATATATTCGTTATAAGTGAAAATACACACGCTATAACAGAAAATATAACTGCAAAACCTATATATCCCATTCCTAAAGTAAGACCAGTACACATGGCTGTGAAAATAGCACCTATCTCTTTTGCTGAACCAGGAACAGATCTAAATCTTACCAAGCTAAATGCACCAGCTACTGCTACTCCAGCACCAATGTTTCCATTAACCATTATTATTACCATTGAAACTACTAATGGCAGTAATGCAAGTGTAGAAATAAATCCTTTTGTACATTTTGTTTTATATGCATATATTTTAGCCATGAATATACCTAATACTACTGCTACTACCATACATATTAAAAAATTCACAATTCCTATATCAAGTGTGCTTGTTGTACTAAAAATACTACTGAACATAATTTAACCTCCCTATATAACTTTTAAAATCATTTATTAAATACTTTTTATATGCTTCACCATACTTTGAAAAAGATGTTTGTTTTATATTATTATCCTTTAGAAAGTTTAAAAACCAATTAGGTAAACCTTTTATAGTTTTAACTTCTAATATCACTATATCATCATCAAGTATATTTTTATCATCTTCACTTGCTGAAAATGTTACATTTTCATTTCTAACTTTAATATCAAAATCAAATGTCATTCTAAATTCGGAATCTTCTAAACTTTTATAAGCTTCTCTATAATATGATAAATGTATCATTGGTTTTATATCACTATATAAGCTCAGAAAATATTTAATTTCTTTTAAAATTTGATTATCCATATTAATTTTTTGTATTTTAAATATTTCATCATTTTTATTTAATACTATTCTCCTTTTATATACTATACCATCAAGCTTCTTTTTAAGCTCAATAAATACTTTATCATTCACTTCAGTGTCACCATACATTCTCATTCTTAATTTTTCTTTATATTTTGGTTTTTCTAAAGAATTAC
>CAYJMD010000015.1:0-8476 GCA_964371585.1 uncultured Clostridiaceae bacterium | reverse complement strand
CAATGTTTAGGTATAAATTATTAATTGTTCTAAGTAATTTAATAATAAATTGGATAGCTTTATATAATTTTAAAATCAAACTATCATATTAATATAGTAATAAAAGAAAGTATAGTAAATATAATGTATTAGGAGGAAATTATGGAGTATATTATATTTGTAACAGCTATTATCGGTGTTATTATAGTAGCTAAAATTTTTTCTTGGCCTGTTAAAATAATTTTTAAACTTTTAGCTAATATTAGTATTGGTGTATTTATGATGATTCTTATAAATTTATTTGCAAGCCCTATTGGACTTCATATTCCATTTAATACTATAACTGCTATTATTAGTGGCGTTTTAGGTATTCCTGGAATAATACTTCTTTGTATATTAAGATATATTTAAATTTAAAATAAAGTAATTGTATATAAAACTGTATATTTTAACTTTTAATGTTAAAACTAAAATTAAATAAATGAATTATTTAATTGGAGGATAAATGTTTAAGTTAAGTAAATATATAGTTTTATTTTTTGTTTTTAGTACTTTAATTGTATCGCTATATGTATCAATAAATTTTAAAGAAAATATTAATATAAATGAATTGGTTGCAGCTTCTTCTAAATCAAGTAGTACATCTTCTAAAACATCCTCTAATGGTAGTGATATGACAAATCTTTTAGCTAGACTTATTAATGGTGAAGCAAGAGGAGAAAGTTATGAAGGTCAAGTAGCAGTTGGAGCAGTTGTTTTAAATAGAGTTGAAAGTGCTGAGTTTCCAAATACTATCTCAGGAGTTATATATCAAAAAGGTCAATTTTCTTGTGTAACAGATGGTAATTTTAATAAAGCAATAGATCCTGATTCTACAGTATACAAAGCTGCCAAAGAAGCTATGAATGGTGTTGATCCAACTGGTGGAGCATTATTTTTCTATAATCCCAAAACAGCTAAAAGTGATTGGTTATTTACTCTTGAAACATTAACTACAATAGGTAATCATAGATTTAGTAAAGGGGAATAGTTATATTATGGAAAAATTTGAGATATTTATTAACAATATTAAAAGAAAAGTAGATCCTAGAATAATGAGTATAATCATTTTTTGTCTCTTTGGTTTTTTTATAATATTCTCTCTTCAAATGACTAGAGAATTTAAAAATAAAAATGATCTACTAGAAGCTGAATATAATAGAAGTATGTATGAAATGATAGGGTATATAAAAAATATCGATCTACAATTTACTAAGTTACAAGTTACAAGTGATGAAACATTAACAGTAACAACACTTGCAGATATATGGAGGCAATCTAATCTTGCAAAAGAAAATTTATCTAATCTGCCCATAGCTCAAAATACTTTAAGCAGCGCAGAAAAATTTTTAGCTGAAGTTAGTGATTATGCTTATGTAATTATGAAAGATGTTTTAAAGGGTAATGAAATAACAGACAAGCAAAAAGAAGATATAGTAAAATTAAGTGAAAGTTCATCACAATTGTTTAGTATAACTAGTAATATATTTGATCAGTTTAACAAAGGAAGTATTTCATGGGATAAGGCATATGAAATAGGAACAACTAATTTTGATAGTGAATCTGTGTGGAGTAATATAGATGAGATAAACAAAATATTTCAAGATTATGAAGGACTATTATATGACGGAGCTTTTTCAGAACATGTTACTAACATAGAACCTAAAGGTTTAACTGGTAATGTTAAAACAAGTGAAGAAGCAAAAGAAAGTATTATAAATGCTTTTGGTAGTGAAAATATTGAAAGTATAGAATATACAGGAGAGTTAAATAATAATAATTTAGAACTATATTTGTACAATGTTAAATTAAAAGATATAGAAAATATTAGAAATGTGCAAGTTACTAAAAAAGAAGGTAAAATATATTTAATACTTTCAGATAAAAATGTTTTAAGTCAAGACATAATGGTAGATGATGCTATAGAGATAGGACTAGAATTTTTATCTAAACTTGGAATTGAAGATATGGAAGAATCATATTATTATATAACTGAAAATTTAGTAACTATAAACTATGCATATAAACAAGATGATGTAATTATTTATCCAGACTTAATTAAAGTTAAAATAGCTTTAGATAATGGAGAAATATGTTCTTTAGAAACGGCAGGATATATATATAATCATGAAACAAGAATAAATTTAAATCCGCTGGTTACCAAAGATCAAGCTCAAAATAAAATAAATAGTAATGTAGATGTTAAAGAATCAAGATTAGTCGTGATACCAAGTGAAAGTAGAACTGAAATACTTTGTTATGAATTTGAAGGTAGTATTAATGAAGAAGATTGTTTAATCTATATAAATGCAAATAATTTACAAGAAGAAAAAATACTTATGATAATTAACACACCAGAAGGTACACTTACAATGTAATAAGTAGTGAATGATAATTAATAATTTAAAACAAATAATTATCATTAAATAGTAAAACATAAAATTTTAAAAAGTATAAAAAATACCCTTTAAGTCATAGCTTAAAGGGTATTTGAATTATTTAACTAATAATTTAGCTAAAGCAGATTTTTTTCTTGAAGAAGTGTTTTTTGCAAGAACTCCTTTTGACCAAGCTTTATCCACTGCGCTAACAGCTTTAGCATAAAGTTCTTGTACGTCTTTTGAATTTTCTTTTACAGCTAATTCAAATGATTTTACAGCTTCTTTGTATGCTTTTTTTGTAGCTCTATTTCTTATAGCGTTTTTTTCGTTTACTTTAACTCTTTTTTTTGCAGATTTAATATTTGGCATTATATAAGCACCTCCCTGTGTTCGAATTTAATTGTTACTGTACTATTTTAACATAAAAAGTTTTAAAAATCAATGTTTTGCAAGTAAAATGTTTAAAATATGTAATAAATGTAAACTATTAGTACTTTTTATTAGACAGTTATAATGTATTTCATCTCTAGAAACGAGTGGGTTTTAACGTATTTATTCAATTTGTAATTAAATACATAATTAATTGTATAAATTAAAAAGATTATTACTAATTTATTAATATATTTGTGTATATTTAAATAATACGAAACATAATATTTAGTTTATTATATAGTACTAGGTAAAATTAATGAAAAATTACTAGTAATATTAATATATATATTATTTATTTGAAATATTATAATAAATATATACAAAGAGTTGACATAGTATATAAACAATGTTATACTATTGCTTGTCAAAAAAAGGAGAAACAAAATGAAACAAAAAATTACTATAATATTGATAGTTTTAATAGTGCTTGCTTTTGTAAGTGTATTAATATTATCACTTACAAAAAATAATTATACACTTCCAGTTTACACTGTAACATTAGATAAAGACATTGAAGGTCAGGAAATGCAAATTATTAATGCTGATAAATTTGATAAAATTACTATACCTGAAACTCCAGTTAAACCAGGATATAAATTTATAGAATGGAGACAAGATGAAGTACCATATAACTTTGATTCTATCATAGTTAAAGATATAACATTAACTGCAATCTATGAACCTGTATACACTAAAGTTGAAAGTTTAGAGTTTATAGAAGAAATAACAGTAGCATATGGTAGCACATATGAATTAAAACCTATATTATTACCAGAATATGCTACAAATAAAGAAGTTACATATACTACATCTAATTGGAATGTAGCAACTGTTGAAAATAATATTTTAACAGCTCATAGATATGGAACTTGCTATATAACTGTTACAAGTAATGATTCAGGAATAGCTAAAACAACAAAAGTAACGGTTAACTAATAATTTTATAACAAAATTTTACATAATGTAGAATTTTGTTATTTGTATGCATAAAAATATGTTTTGTAAACAAATTTCGATATAAAACTGAATATATTGATGATTTTTGTTGCAAAATGGTTTTTGGTATGTTATAATGTATTATGTAAATTAAAAGAGATGAATGTTAAATTTTAAGTATATTATAAATGTAGAAAAGAAAAGGGGAATAAATAATGAAAGAATTAACAATTTCAGATTTGTTTGATATCTTTATTGATAATGTTGTTATTATCATATTAACAACAATATTGTTCGGAATATTATCAGTTGGATATACAAATTTGGTAATTACACCAATGTACGAGGCTTCAACAAAAATTATACTTGTTAAAGCAGATCAGACTGAAACAACAACAGGTCTTACTTCAAATGATATAACTTTAAATCAAAAGTTAGTATCTACATATAGTGAGATAATAAAAAGTAGAAAAGTTATAGATACAGTTATAACTAATCTAGCTTTAGAAATGGGATATAATGATATAGTAAATAATATTACAGTATCACCAGTTAAAGATTCAGAAGTTATAAACATCACTGTTGAAACTATTAATCCAGAAATGTCAGCAGCTTTTGCTAATGAACTGGTTAATGTTTTTAGTAGCGAAATAACTAACATATATAAAATGGATAATGTTACTCAAGTTGATACAGCAATACCAGTAGCAGAACCTGTAAATGTAAGCTTAGCTACAAACTTAATATTATTTTCAGCAGCAGGATTTATACTTACATATGGTATATTCTTTATTAAAGAATTCTTTAAAACTACAATGTCTTCTGCAGACGAGTTAGAACAAGTACTAGAAATAGGTGTGCTTGGAATAATTCCAGATTTGGTGGAGGTAGAGTAAGTATGGCAAATAAATTAATAACTATAGAACAACCAGATTCAATAGCTACAGAATTGTTTAAAACTTTAAGAACTAATGTAGAGTTTTCTCTTAAAGATGATCAAAAAGTTGTAATGATAACTAGTGCTACAGCTGGTGACGGTAAAAGTTTTGTTACTTCTAACCTTGCCGCTACATTTACAAGTATTGGTAAAAAAGTAATAGTACTAGATTTAGACTTAAGAAGAAGAAGACTTCATAAAGTATTTAAAATAGAAAACAATTTAGGTCTTTCAGCACTTCTTGCTGATAAGAACTTTAATAGTGTTGAATATCTATCTTCAACAACTCAGGAAGATATTTTTAGACATGTAATAAGTGACTATATATATAAAACAGAAATACATAACCTTTCACTTATGCCAGCAGGACTTATTCCAAATAATCCTTCTGAACTTCTAATGAATGGTAAACTTGGATATATAATAGAATACTTAAAAGAAAAATATGATTACATATTCTTAGATGTGCCACCTGTTAATGTTGTAACAGATACATCTATCATGGTTAAATATTCAGAAGCAGTTATTTTAGTTACTGCAATAAATAGTACTAAAATTAAAATAGCAAAAGAAGCTAAAGCAACTTTAACTAAATACAACGCTAATATAATCGGTGTTGTAGCAAATAAAGTTCCGCTTCATAAAAGAAGTTACAAATACAAAGGATATGAATATTCATATTCTGCAAGTAACAAAATAGGTTTTATTAAAGAAGATAAATGGTATGAAAAACTACTTAAAAAAATAAAACAAAAACAAATATTTAAAAAACTAGGTATTAAGAAAAAAGCTTAATACAATATAAATTAATAAACTATGCTACAATGATATTACTTCATAATTAGTATAGTTTATTTTATTTAAACGGAGGAAATAGTAATGATTGATATACATTCACATATATTACCAAATGTAGATGATGGATCACAAAGTATAAGTGAAACAATTGAAATAGCAAGACAAGCTGTAGAAAATGGTGTAAGTAAAATAGTAGCAACTCCACATTATAAATTTGAAGTATATAATACAGATTCAAAATTAATAAGAAAACACGTTGATATGCTAAATACAATGCTTAAATCATCTAATATTCCTTGTGACATACTTTATGGGAGTGAAATAATGATTACAAGTGATGCAATACAAAAATTACTTGATAAAGAACTATTTACACTTAATGAAACTAGGTATGCACTAATAGAATTTAGTTTGAATAGAAGATTTGTAGGTATGAGTAAAATAATAAACAAATTATTATCAAATAATATAATCCCAATAATAGCTCATCCTGAAAGGTATCCATACTTTGAAGATGTAACACCACTTATTAAATATGTTGAAATGGGAGCATTATTACAAATAGATATAGCAAGTTTAGATGGACACTACGGTAAAAGTGTTAAAAAAACAGCAATTAAATTATTGAAACATAGACTAGTACATTTATGGGGATCAGATTCACATAGAGTAAATGTAAATATTTACAGTAAATTAGATTCATGTTTTGAAATAATGAAAAAATATCTACCTGCTGAAATGGTAAATGAGGTAGTATATGTAAATCCACAGAAAGTTATAAATAATGAATACATATATTCATTTGATATAAAATACAAAATTGGATTGTTTAAATAATTAAGTATAGCATTAAATTAAATATTTATATAAAATACAGAAATATTAATAAACTAATACACTATTTATTGTAAAGTTGTACTTATACATTAAATAGTGTATTTATAGTGTTAATTGATATAATTTTTCGGAAAATACATACTAATTAATATAGTAAATTTTCAATAATTAATCAATGTAGAAAATTAATGCTGAAATATGCAAAAAAAAGTAGAAAAAGATTGAAAAAAATTTTCTAGTATAGTATAATCTATAAAGCTGAAAAAAGAAGGAGATAAAATGGAGAAGATAAGAACACTTAAGAGATATAGAAGTATAATACTTAGTTTAGTAGATATAGTGGTAATAATTTTAGCGTATTTCAGTACGTATATATTTAAAGATATCAGTATATTTGATCAAGATCTATATAGCTTAAAAACAACAATTTACACTATAATACTAGCAATAATTATTAATAAAATAATTTTTGTAGCAATAAACCTAAATAAAAACATCGTAAGGTATGAGAGTTCAAGAGATTACATTAAATATGCAATAGCTACATTTAGTACGGCAATCATAATTTCTGTAATTCAAAGAGTATTTTTACTTAACATTCATGGTATAAGAACTAACCTACTTGCTGCTTTTGTAGTTGCTATTGGTATTATTTCATACAAATTAACATTAAGATTAATTTTGAATAAAGAAATAAACTTAAAATTAAATAAAGGTGATGAAAGAAGAAGACTTTTAGTTATAGGTGCAGGAAGTGCAGCTAAAGAAGTTATAAGTACAGTAGAAAAAACATTATCAGAAGAATACAAAATTGTAGGAATCATAGATGATAGTGAATATAAAGTTTCATATGCAATTTCAGGATATAAAGTTTTAGGAGACAGAAATCACATTATTGAAGTATGTAAAGCTCATAACATAGATGATATTTTCTTTGCAATAGCAAATATTTCTAATGTAGACAAGAAAAACATAATTAATATATGTAATGAAACTAATATAAAAGTTAAAGTTTTACCTGGAGTTAAAGACTTAATTAAAGGTAAAGGTGTATATAGCAATTTAAGAGATGTACAAATTGAAGACCTACTTGGAAGAGAAGTTAAAAAACTTGATAATTCTCTTGTTGAACCTCTTATTAAAGACAAAGTAGTTTTAGTTACCGGTGCAGGTGGATCTATTGGATCAGAGCTATGTAGACAAATAATAAAATTTAAACCTAAAGAATTAGTAATTTTAGATATATATGAAAACAACCTATATGAAATACAATTAGAACTATTAAGAAAATATCCAGATGCTAATATTAAAGCAATAATAGCAAGTATTAGAGACAAAGAAAGAATAGATAAGCTATTTGGAGAATATAAACCGTATGTTGTATTCCATGCAGCAGCACATAAACATGTACCACTTATGGAAACATCACCATTTGAAGCTATTAAAAACAATATTTACGGTACTTGGAACTTAATAAATAGTGCAGATAAACATAAAGTTAAAAGATTCATTCAAATATCAACAGATAAAGCAGTTAATCCAACAAACATCATGGGAGCAACAAAAAGAATGTGTGAAATGATGATTCAAGCTAAAGATAAAGTTAGTAAAACAGAATATGCAGCAGTTAGATTTGGTAACGTTTTAGGTAGTAACGGATCTGTAATACCACTATTTAAAAAACAAATAGCATCAGGTGGTCCAGTTACATTAACACATAAAGATATAACTAGATATTTCATGACAATACCAGAAGCAGTATCACTTGTTATACAAGCGATGACATATGCAGAAGGTGGAGAAATATTTGTACTAGATATGGGTGAGCCAGTTAAAATTTATGATCTTGCTAAAACATTAATAAAATTATCAGGATTTGAAGTAGGGACAGATATAAAAATTGAGACTACAGGATTAAGACCAGGTGAAAAACTATACGAAGAATTACTTATGGATTCAGAAGGTCTTGTTAAGACAAAGAATGAAAAAATATTTGTTGAAAGTCCAAATGATATAACAGTTAAAGAAATTGATGATAAATTTACTAAGTTAAACACATTACTTGCAGATAAAACAGCTTCAAAAGAAAAAATTAAAGCAGTAGTTAAGGAGATAGTACCAACGTATTATGAGCCTG
>CAYJMD010000014.1:0-14547 GCA_964371585.1 uncultured Clostridiaceae bacterium | reverse complement strand
TTTTTATGTATCTGTAGGCATATTATCAAAATCATCACTATTCATATATCCTATAAGCCAGTTAAGAGCTCGATGTCTTTCTAGCACAACAGAAGGATTTAAATTTGATGGAGCTGGTTTACCTTTTATTCTTGCATCAACGCAGGCCCAATTATATCTGTATATAAGGTCTGTTTCATCTAATATTTCAGATAACTTTCTAAGAGTACAAGTATCTAAAAATTGTTCAAAATTATCATGTTTTGCAACTGCATTTATAGCAAATTCACAGTCGCAAATATTTGAAGGGATTGAAAGTTCACCTACAATACCTAAACTCCATAACAATACCCAATACGCTTCATATTTCCAAGTCATATTGATAATATCTTGATTAGATACACTAACTTCATAGATCATAGCTTTTTCTTTATCTGTTAAATACTCTTCAACTTCAAATTTTTCTATAAGGTTCAATATAAATTCTTTATTAAAACCATGTTGATGTTCAAAAGCCATTTGAATAGAAATAAGGCATGCTACAGCTCTTTTAGCTATATCGTATTTTGTTCTTCTTTTCACAATATCTTCTGTTTCAATACATGGAAGTCCTTCAAAATATGGAATATTGTTGCTAATTAAAATACTGATTGATCTTTCTTTTCTTTGAATAGCCTCAACTTTATTACATTTTGACTTATCTTCTTTATTTTTAAATTTACCAAAAACACTCATAAACTATCACCTACTATATTATTTTATATCTTAATAACTAAACTTAGTTTGTATACCCATGCCATCACCTTCACATACAAGTATTTTAATAGTGTTTTGAGGAGTATATCCAGTAACTAAAGATTTAAGTTCTGAAGAAAAATCTTTTGATGAATTAGTTTTTACTTGTATAGTTGATTCTGGTAATAATTTTCTTTCATCATTTTTCATATTAAATTTACTAAATATTTTATCTAAAAACTCTTTAATTAATTTCATACTATCTCACTTCCTCACTATATACTTCTTTTTCTATAGTTCCACTACTATGTTCTTTTAAAGTTTCAATATCTACAGTATCCCATGGTTTTATACCACTATATTTTTCTAAATCTTTATCATATACACTAAATCTGTTTTCAAAAGTCTCTCTATCTAAATCTGTAAACTTATTTTCTTTATCATCTACACAGTAGAAAACCTCTTTCCCTTCTTTAAGATTCACGTATACATACATTTTAGCTTTTTTATCTTTATCATTTTTTTCATAAACTCTATTAATACTACATTTATTGAATTTAAGGTTATCTTGATTAAAGCTAATTCCACTTAGTACAGACATTGTAGAGTTTATACCTTGATTAAAGTCAGGATACATAGTAGAAACAAGTTCTAATTGTTTCTTTATACTTTCTTCATCTGGTAAATTTAAACTATCTATTTCTTTGGATTTATCTATAAAGTTTTTTATAGGGAACATTCCATCTTTATCCACTATTCCTATATTACTATATACTTCTCTTAATTGTTTATTGGTTATCTGAAGAGTAGCATCCATAAGCTTATCCTCATTCTTATGGCATAATGAATCTTTACCTGACGGAGCTATATCTGCTTTTCTTATAGTATCATAATTAACTAAAAAATTATCTGGTCTTGCGCCAAATTTGTGAGCGGCCAAATTCCATGTTGGATCTAGTATAGTATTTCCTTTTTGCATATTACCATAATCATCTGTCATTTCTATATTAGATAGTTTCAAAAAAGAATGGTTTTGTCCTGATATCATTTCAGACTCAATTCCTAATCTTTTAAGCATATACTGCTCTACTAGTGCAAAACCGTTACAAACTCCTTCTTTACTATCAAGTATTTTCCATAATGCTCTTGCATCCTGACGGTCAGATATTTCAGTGTCAAAATCTGATGAGTAACTTAAAGTTTTACCTAAAGTATTATCTATATATGCAATTTTTTCTAAATCACCCCAGTTTTCATCTATGTTTTCCATAACACTATCAATCCATTTTTCACCATTTAAATACTCTTTACCTGAAGAAATGCCCATCATAAGAGTTGTCATTCTTATGTCACCACAGTGCTTACATACTTGTTTTAAATATTCTCTATCTTCCTTATTTAATTCTGTAGGATTTTTCACAGAAATAAGTTCATCTAAATCTTTATATTTTTCTGGACTTACATCCTTATTTAATACTATTTTATTAAGTTCATCATATTCAAGATCTAAAACGTCTTTAAACTCACCTTCTTTTATTTCATCTTTAAACTCATCTCTAACTTCCTGTTTTAAAGATGCGAGCATAATTTTTTTATCTTTACCGGACATATTGCTATCTTTTAAATTCACATATAATTCTTTTTGTTTTTCTTTATTTATACCGGCTATTAATTTATTTAGACTTATATCATTTTCTTCTAATAAAGTTCTATCATTTATAATTTCAGCTATGTTTTTAGAATTCATAGATGATACAATCATAGTAGTAGAACCTACTGAGAATTCTATATCCTTAGAATATAGTAGGTGCTTTTTGGATTCATCTGACATATCCAGAGCAATTTGACATGCCGTGTGTTGTTTAAATTCTAATTTATTTATATATTCTATTTTAGTATCATCACTTTCTAAAGTACTAGTAATCTTACTTAAATCAAAATCATCAAATTCTTTAGTAGCTTTAAGCTCTTTATAGTTATCTAAAACTTTTGTCTTATCTTTATCATCTAAACTACCAATTAGTTTTAATATATCATACTTTTTAACATCTAATTTTTCTAGTATATCTTTATCATTTACAATATCATACTTAGCAGATGAATCCAGTTTATTTATAATTTCAAACATATTTAATGTTGATACACCTTGAGTAAAAACATCATCTTCTAAAAGACCTTTTATAATATTACTATCTTCTATTGATTTAGCTATGCTTGTTTTAATAGCTGGATTTCCTTTTACAAAATCAAGATTTAAAATATCTAATTTTTCATTATCATTTAAATATTCTACTACAATATCATTATATTGCTTTATATTTAAATTATATTTATTTAGCTTACTTGTATCACTTAAAATATCCTTTTTATTTTCTGAAGTGTTTAGCAGCTCTCTTAACTCTTTTTCACTCATTTTCAACCTCTTTTATCTATATATATACTATATCATAAAAGTGCTATTAAAGCAATAATTTACACTTAAGTATATCAAGAAAATCTAATAACATTTGTTATTAGATTTGTTGTTTGTTTTTTAACACTATATAGTGTTAATCAGCTGTATTTAGGTAGTCTTTATTAATTCTAAATTAATTATCTCTGTACTTAGTATATCTCTATTAATCATTGATTGAAAACCTATAACATACTCATTATTCACATATTTTTTATACATTTCATTCAACAGATATTCTATTTCTATTATTTCTTTTGAACTTAAGTAAAAATATATACAATAAGGATTCCCAAGATGTCTAATGGAGTTATTATATATAGTTTTTTTGTTAACAAACAACTCTTCAATTAATTCACCACCATATTTATTTGCCAAACAAAACTCTGCATCTATTTTTTCTTTAACAAAATTAATAGAATACATTGTATAGTAAACACATGAATATTTACCTCTCCAATAATCATTACCCTCATTTATTTTATAACTATTAGTTACTAAGTTATTATATTCATTCTCAAGTTCCGCATAATTAATTATATTTTTTAAAGGAGCTAATAATATATTTCTACATTTTTCAGAAACATATTTTTTTTCATTAACGCATATAAGTGGCCTCATTATCCCTTGAGCTTCGACTGTTACTTTATTCTCTAGTCTACTTACATGCATACAGCTAAAATAATAGTCATTTAAAATTTGTTTTATAAAATATATATTTTCTTCGTTTAATTTACTTTTATTAACTATTGTAGAAAAATATTCTATTAATTCTTTCGGATAAGTTAATATTTTGTTAACATTTATAATTTTATTTTTCATACTATATTTCTCCTTTATTATTAATTAAATTCAAAATGAAGTTAAACATTTTCTAATTTATTTCCCTTACTTCTATTACATTTCCAACATAAAGTTTGTAAATTTTCTTCTGTCGTTAGCCCTTCTTTTGATAATGGTATAATATGGTCTATCTCTAAAAGTAAATTAGGCTCTTTTTCAATTGATGCTCCACATTTTTTACATGTATAATTATCTCTTGATTTTATTTTTTCTCTTAGACTACTTGTCATCAAAGTTCTTTGCCCTTTTATACTTTTTTTAAATTTAACAACCTCTGATAAGTACCTTACAAATTTATTTAAATTATCTATATCTAATAGTATATCAGTAGACATATGACTATTACCACCTGCACTTATATATTCAAAATAAAATTCCGGGAAATACAATTGACTTAAGTCAATATCAAAAAAACCTAACTTCCTAATTAAATTCTTTTTGCGTACTGATTTTATTAAAAATGGTATTTTATCACTAACAGTTAATAGAACTTCATCTCTTTCTTTTTTTAGCAACATTTTACCTTGTTCAACTGCTGAAAAATTATTTAATACATTTTCAAACTTTTCTAAACTATTTTCATCTAATTTAATATTAAAGTATTTACACAGATATTTAAAAGGCTGTTGCTGTGCATTTCTACAAATAGTGGCTGAACATCTATATACATTGTTAAAATTCCTCATTTTTCTCCAATTTGTTCTTTTAAAATTATATATACTATTATCAGTATAATTTGCACTACCATAATCTAATTTATCTTCCCCTAAATATGTTCTTTTTAATTCTTCGATGTGTATATTAAGTAAATTACAATTATCTGTATATTTTTTTATACTTTCTTTTATAACATTAAATTTTTCACTATTATAATATATATATTCATATATAAAATACCCCAAAATAATTGCTACTAATATACAATATATTACCAATTCCATTTTTATCACCTTAAAAAATTATATCATATTTTGTCACTTTTGAAAATATTTATTACTTTTTTTGATATTTTTCGACATTTTTCGTCAATATTGTTTGCACTAATATTGTTTTAAAGCACCGAAACTTATATGTTTCGATGCTTTTATTTTATCTATGTACCTTAGAAGGAATATCTTGTAACTCAAATCTATATTCTTGAGCTATATCTGGATATTTGCTTTTATCTACTTTTTCTTCAAACATTGCCTTAGGTCTTACACATAATTTACATTCTCCATATAATTGTCTGTATAGTACCATTTCCTCATCTGTTTCACTATGATACACCGTATCTATTACTAAGTACAAATCTCCTTTAAAGTGTTTGTACACTGAATTTTTCTTCAACATAATAATCTTCTCCTTTTTTGCTTATATTAAAATACTAAATTTTTAATATCACTTAAATCAATGTTATATATTTTTTTATATATAGAATCACAACCTAAAAAAGTTATTGCATCTTTACTTATATCTAGCAATTTTAATACATTCATAACTTCAGTTTCACTTGGACCTTCTATTTCTAAATATGTTGGTATTAATGGCCAAGAGTCAATACATATTTCTACATTTCTAATCATATACTTAATTCTTTTATTTTCTTGATATGCTTTTGCTACATATCCCATCTTATTTAGTATAATATTTGTATTTTCTATATTATCAACTAGAACTTCAACTTCTTTAGTACCTTCTATATTATCTTCATTATCAATTCTTTTGTATGTAAGGGTTGTTTCATATCCATCTGATCTTAATCTAATCCATTCCCCTTTTTTTAAAGGATCTATATCATACACATACCTTTTAAAATTATATTCTTTACAAAAGTTTGCATTTAATTTTTCAAGTTTTTTTATAATACTATCTTTATCTATTTCTAAAACTCTAAGTTCATATTCTGTATTCATTATATACCTCCAATTAGTTTAGCATGAATAACCATTCTTTCAACTCCATTTGCATAACAAGTAGAAAGAGTAAGTATACTATCTGTTTCAAGTACTTCTATATTAAAATCTTTTATACTTCTATTTTTTATTGTATTAATAAAATTACTAAACTCATTATTTTTAAACTCTGTTGTTATATAATATTCTTCGTTCATTACTGTGTAAACAGAAAATATCTCGTATTCATAATAATTGTTTTCTGTTACAAGTGTTATAATTTGATTTTCTTTATTACTATTCCACTCATCAGTTAGAGCAATTTTTAAACTCCCAAACATACTTAAGTCTTCTCTGTTGTGTCCATATATAACAAGGTTTTTATCTAAATGACTTACTTCATTTTTATAATCGGCAAATATCCAACCTGCTGAGTTATATGATTTATCAAATGAACGTGTTAAATAAAAATCATTATTACTAGATTTAACTACTGGATATTCAACATTTGTATTATTTACTTTTAAATATCCTTTTACATCATTATTAATGTTTTTTAATTCTTCAAAATTGACATTAATCTTATATTTTTCTTCACCTGTATCTAGATCTTTTACTAACACTTCTTCTACTTGTTTCTCAATCTCATTTACTACTTCTTGTGTTTTATAATTTTCAAATATCCACATTCCTATTTTATACAAAGAGAATATTAATACTAATCCCAATATTATCTGAATAAGAATAATAAATACACTTGATCTTTTTTGCTTTTTTTTAATTTCCATATTTTATGCCTCGTTTTATACTTTCTAATTGCTAACATAACTATATACTTATATTATATATCATATTAGTAATTTGTCAATTAAAATATGCTGTTAGTTAGAATTTTTCAATATTTTAAAAACTGAATACCAGTATTTTTACATAAAAAAGAAATAAACAAAATTTTGTTTATCTCTTTTATTGCATCAACTATTCTTTATAAAAACTTATATTCCAATCATCGATAATACTCTTATCTATATTTAGCTTACCATTTCCTATTCCAAGTTCATGATTTTTTCTCTTACTACCATGATAATCAGAGCCACCAGATATTAAAAGATTTCTACTACAGGTAAATTCTATCAAGTAATCAGTTTGCTCTTTAGAAAAAGTTGTATAATAACATTCTACTCCATCTAGATCATTTTCATCATATAGTTCTTCTAAAAATTGTTCTGTATCATCATACTTATATTGATATGGATGGGCTAAAAACAAAATACCACCATTACTATGAACTAAATCAACAACTGATTTTAAATCAAGTTTAAACTCAGCATGGTTAATAAATAACTCACTATTTGGATTAGTTAGTCCTTTCCTATAGAAGTCGCCAAAAGAATCTAAAATATCTTCTTTTAAAATAGTTTTATTCTCTTCATAATTTATTAATTCATCATAAACAATTCTTTCAAAAAAGTCATTACCAAACACCACTTTTTCAAATTCAAAGGTTAGTCCTAACTCTCGTATTTTCTCTAATAACCTATTACATAGAGTATTAGTATTTTCTGTAACTAATTCTTCTTTATAAAAATCACTTAAATACTTATCTACTTTATTAAAGTCCATACCGTAACCCATAACTTCTATAAGTCTTCCTTTAAATGATGTAGTAAATTCACATCCATTAATTATTTTACCCTTATATAGTTTTGATAAATCTAATTTATCCATTTCTTTATACGCCTTGCACGTATCATGATCTGTAATAGATATAACTTCTAAATTCATTTCATTTGCTTTCTTTAGAACATTTACTACAGGATCAATGCCATCAGAATGAGTAGTGTGAATGTGTAAATCAATCATGTATTAACATCTCCTTTCTTTGTATTATATTTCTATCTAAGTATAACATACTTTATTTATATTTTAAAGAGTAATACAGATATATTATTAAAAGACAATAAAAAATACTAGATATTACTCTAGTATTAATCTAAGTTAAACTCCCATGGTTTACCATTTATCTGCACTTTTGAAGACAGATTATTTTTAACAGCAAATTTATTAATTGATTTTATTACTTTTTTAGTAAAATAATATTCCTCTAACTCTTTTATATCACATTTAAGTTTTAAGTAAATAGGTTATAAAAAAATAACTCTTTACCTACTTTACTATTTCCTAGTAAAATTTGTAATAGAGTTATTATAAGTTTAAGCACTTAAGTTTAATTAATAATTTTAATAAAATACTGCTCTTGATCCAATTGTAATATTTCTATATTCTGGTGCATTTTGATATCTTTTAATTGCTGAAAAATATCTACAATCAAGTGAATAATTACCACCTCTATATACATATGGAGTATTTGGATTACTATATGTTTCTAACGTCCATTCCCACACATTTCCTGCTATATCATTTATATTTAATACTTCTGAATTAGGAGATTCTCCTGCTTTTGCAAGTCCGTCAATACTTTCATTAATATTATCTTTATAGTTTCCTATTTGTGCACTTTCAGATTTTAGTACTGTAGGTGATATTCCACCTTTAGTTTCCATGAACTTTAATATTAAGTCCCACTGGAATCCAAACATTAATGTACTAGTTTCATTCATATCACTTATAGATGTTTGAGCTTCATCTATTGTTTGATTTATATATATACTTTTATCAGGTTTAGATACAGCAATACCATTTTCATATCCTATTTCATATCTTGATACCCAAAAACCATTTCTACTATATATGTTAGCTAATACTATATCTTTAGCAGTATCATATTCTTCTTTAGTTTCATATATTTCAGTATAGTTTTCATTCCATTCATCTTTATATATATATGTACCGTATGTAGGCATTGCATATTCACTCACATATGTTTTTATATTACTTTCAATACTATCGAAATCTTGTTTTGATTTAACAACAGGATTTACAAATATTGATTCTGGAACTTCTACCCATACCCATTGATTTCCTTTTACATCAATCATAACAAGACCATCTTTTATATTTTGCTGTGTTATAACTGTAGAAACCATTCCTCCTACTGGTATTTCTAATACTTTACCTTCAGTATCTTGGTATTTATTTTTTGTTGAACTTGCGATTTCTCCAGGTTCTAACATACCAGTATCAGATTCTTTACCTATACCTTTTACTATACCATTATTACTTATTTCAAATTCATATCCATTAACTACAACTTTGATAGGGTATTTATTTGTTAAATCTGTTACACTATTTTCAATTGTAGCTCCATTTTTATCTGTAATTTTTGTAGTTATTTTAGCAAGCTCAATCATTAATCTTTCATCATTTAACATTCCAGTACTATCATAACTTCCTATAACTGACAATCTAATTACTTCTGTTGCATTATAGTATTCTGCTTCTTCTGCAGCTTTATTTGCTCTTGCTATCATTCCATCTGGACCTGCTATTACTAGTATTGATGTTCCTGCTAATATTGTTATCACAATTATTGATACTATTAATGTTATTAAAGTTATACCTCTTTTTTTCATATATCATTTCTCCTCTTTTTATATTTTTAACCCTCTTTATTAAATTAAACAAAAAATAATTACAAATATTTTTTGTTATTAATATTTTACAACAAAAATATAATTTTTACAAGTGTATTTTTTATATTAAAAAAAAGTCAGTAAATACTGACTTTTATTTTCCATATTTTTCTAAATATAATTCATGATTATACAATAACTGTTTATCTGAAACTCTTTCCTCGTAAAATGCAAATTTATATACCTGCCCATCTATTCCATTTGAAGCTGTATTATGTCTTGTATTTGACCACGTTACAAGTGTTTCACCACTTAAACTTCCTCTTATAGTTTCCTCTTTGTTTAATACACCATTTACGTACTGTTTTATTTTACCTTCTTCTTTATCATATACAAGCCCTAAAGTTATAACAGTATGATCCAGCTCTAATGGTGAAGGAGTATTACCTTGCTCAATATTTCTATCTCCATTTAACATTCCTCTGCTAGGTGAATACATAGAAAACCATTTTTCTTTAGAGTAACTATATGTATAGAATAATATGTGTTCAAAACTCGGATTTACGCCTTGTATCGACATCATTTGAATATCTCCAACATTAGTTTCAAGGTTATCCATTGTAAATACATATTCTATAGTGAAGCTTTTATCATAATCAATAATGAATGGTTGTGTCTGTATATAATTTGATGTTCCAACTGATACATTTTGCTCAAAATATCCTTCTTCATTATATGTTGTATTTGCCCCAAGATTAAATTTAGTTCCGTTTAATTCCCAGTCACTACCCTCTACAGGTGGTATAGCTGCATCAAAACCAGTTTTTTGATTTTCTTCTAATATTTCATAATTAATCATATTTTCTACTTGTTCAAAAGAACCAGTAGAATAATATTTAATTTCAAGTTCTTCTAAAACAACCTTCAAATCATCTGATGCTTCACCTACAAATATTATTTCTCTATTGTATATTGCTATATTATCTTTATACTCTTCATTTAAATGTGGAATATATGTACTAACATCTGTTATTATTTGAAGCTTATCAAAATTTCCAGCAATACTATCTGAATTTAAAAATCCTAAATTTACACTTTCTTTATATCCTGAAAACTCTGTTTTCAAACTAGCTTTCATAGCTTGACTTATTATATTATTTTCTCCTGTTAATGTTAAAATACTAACAGATGTAATAATAATTAAAACTACAATTGTTATTATTAAAACTATAAGACTTATACCTCTTTTTTTCATTATATTTTCTCCTCTTTATTATTTAATTATGTACATTAAAACTCTGTGTTTCTCCACTGAATAGTAGCATTATAATTAGCTAATACTTCATCTTTAGATAGTGAACTTTCATATAGTCTACAAGAATATACATCACCTTTTAAATAATATTTACTACTTTTATTCCACCACTGAGTAACACCTATAAACATTGGTGTATCTGGATTATTCCAAACACTACATCCTTGTATATAACTATTACTATCAAAATATGTATATCCATATAATACGCCATCAATATAATACTCTATCCTATCTTGATTTACTGTCCAGTTTAAAGCTGCTCTTTCTTCTACAGTAGAATCTTTATATGTTCTATATACGAATGTTAAGTAGAAATCTTCATTTATTTTATACATATCTGAAGCATTTTGTATTTGAATATCTCCATAACTTAAAGTAGAAAGTTTTTCGCCTGTTCCTGCCCAATTTGAATATGAATTAAATTTACATATTAACTTAAAAGATGTATATCCAAACCTCATTGATTTAGAAATATCATTTTCATTTAAACTTTTAATACGTGTAAATAGACCTGAAGCTGAGTTCCCATTGATTACATAATTTAATCTATCTAGATTTGCATATATTTCAAATGTAAATCCTTTACTAAAATCCCCAGGTGATGTTAATTTTAAATAGTCTCCATCTCCATCAAAATAAAGTGATTTTGTTTCATTCATATATTTAACATTACCATATGTTTCTATATCTCCCCAATCACTACTATTCATATTTGTAGCATCTATATTCATCACTAAACCATCAGTAACACCTAAACTTGAATTAACATCCCAAATTTTATAGTTAGAAACTATCTTTATATCATTTGTTTCATAATTTATTACATAATCATACTCAACTATATGCCCATCAATTGATGTACCTTTTGCAATGTAATACCATTTAGATCCACTTATATTAACAGCATTATTATCATTATCATATTCAACTAATATTTTCCATTTAAGTGAATTTAAAGCGTTTCTATCGTATAGTCTATCTCCTAAATAGTTTATTGGAGTTATATCTTTATCTTGCAACCCCTGTACCACTTCTATATTTTGTATAAATTCACTAAGTATTGCAATGTCTAAAAAACCCACATCTATATCTAAATCTATACAATATTCTTTTATGAGTTCATCTTCTCCAATATATGTAAGTTTACCTTTTAAAATAGCAAAATTATCTATATCTTTATCTTCTATACTTTTTATATATTCTTTTATATCATTCCCATATACATTTATATCATCTAAATTATTGTATTCGTAGACAATATTCATCTCAAATTCTTCTTTTAAAGCTGATAAACTAGATTTTATAGCTGCTTCATTAGCCATATTTATCACATTATTTTGACCTGTAAGTATAGAAATAGTTGTACCAGTAAGTATTAATAACACCACAATTGTTATTATTAGTGTAAGTAGTGTTACACCAGAATTATTATTTTTATTTGTTTTTAATTTCATATATCGTTCGAGTATATAACCTCGTTTCCCCCTTTATATTTAAGAATACTTTTATCTTTCTTCTATATCTTTAGCATTATGTTCTTTTTTTAAACTATTATCCTTATATTTAGATATATCATTATTAATATTTGATTTTAGTTCTCCTACAAATGACTTAGTTTTATTATGCTCTTTTTCCTGTATATATTCAATCATCCCACTTAAATCCGAAAGATGATCTTTAATAATTTCTTTACTTTCAGGATTTTTAATTAATAGATCACTATACACTTTTTTTATTATTTCTAGAGCTGTATCTCCTTTTTCTGAAGTTATTAGTTTAAGCTTGTCTTTTGATATGCCTTGATTTTCTTTTCCTTTTATATCATAACTTGCTCCCAGTCCATGTATCTGATCTGTTTCAAAATCTATACCTTCTTTAGCATCAACTTTTAAATATATTTCATCTTTAAGTCTTTTTTCATATGCATCATAAACGAAAATATGAATCTGTTATATTTATATCTTTTATATTAATCTTTTCCATTTTATCTCTCCTACTAATTAATTATATTATAAATAATATTATAAATCAAATATTTATAATATTATTACAGTTCTAATTAAAATATAATAATAGAAGTTTAAACAAGAAGAATTATTGTATTTTCTACTAGAGGAGATATCCCAAAAATAACATTACTAATTAGAACATCAGCTATTTACATGATATTTTAAACTTCACGTAAATAGCTAATATTTTTTTATGAATTTAAATAATTATGTTTTTTGTTATCTATTTAAATATTTTCATAGGCATAAATTTAAGTATTCTTTTTGCATCTTTTACACTAAACTTTTCATCTGTAGATAATATGTCTATAAAAGGTTCTTTGCCACCAGCTTTTATTCCAGTATGAATAAACCCATTTTTCTTATAAAACTCTAATCTTCTAACTCTTTGTTCATAATTAGATGCTTGTTTATCATCCATCGTTTCGATAAATAGTGATATTTGCTTATTAGGATACTTATGTAATACTAACTGTAATAATTTTGTTCCATAACCTTTAGATTGTATTTTATCATTAACGGCAATATAAAATATAAATAGTGACTCTTTAGATTCTATTGTAAATAAAATACCAACAAATACATCATTATCATAATATGCATTAAATTCAATTTTTTTCATTTTAGCTACAATATTTAACAGCCACATTGGCATTAACTCTTCTTTTGGAAATACCCTTTTCATAAATTCTACTATTTCATTATAATTTTCTAATTTTTTATTAACTCTTTTTTCTATTAATTCCATAATTACTCCTTTAAAACAACCATGTGTTGGTAAAAAAATAGTATATTGATTCTGTGATTGAAAACATTGATGCTATTAATATAATTGCTGATAACAGCATACATAGTATTTCCTTTATTCTCCAAAATAAGTTATTGCTCCTACAGGACATACATTTCCACATCCATGACATCCCTCATGACAGTTGTCCGGATTTTTTACTATTGGAACTGGGCTCTTTTCTACATCATATACATTACTTCTGCAGTTTTTTATACAAGCACTACACTCTATACATTTTTCTCTATTAATCTGTGGATACCAATTTTTAGACATAATTTTACCTCCGTTCATTTAATATTATACTTCAACATTTATATTTATTATTTTAAAAATTTAACTATTTCCTCAATATCTATATTTTTAGTATATTTAGAAACTTCATAAAAATTTTTATCGAATCCATATTTTTCCATACCAAATTGTAACCACATACCAGACCATGATTTTTCTATTTCTTTATTTTTAACATATATCGGATCTTTACAACTAATATTATCTTCTTGGTTATTTAAATCTACAGCATTATCAGTATCGTAAAGTTTACACTGTAATCCACCTTCTAATTTATCACATTGATATGCAAAATTAGCCTCTTTAGATTCTCTTTTTTCAAACTCAATAAATAATGATACTATTTGTTCTTTGTTTAAAAGATCTTTTAATACTTCACATACACCAGCAATTTCTTTTTCAGCTTTAACTGTAGCATCAATCTCCCATTGAGTTAAGTCACCTATAACTATTTCTCCAAGTTCATGTATAGCAAGCATTAAAATAACTTTTTTAATATCTACATCCTTATACTCTTCATACTGTGATTGCATTGCAATTGCAAGCATTTGGACTCCAAATATATGTTCTGCAATACTTTCTAGTCTATCTTTATTTACATTCCAATTTAGCCATCCTTTTCTAATTACAGTTTTTAGTTTACAGCATAAAGAATAAAATTCAAATACTGTTTGTTCCTTATTTTTTTCAGTTAACATATTCCCTCCTATTTAGTTATATAAT
>CAYJMD010000013.1:0-15462 GCA_964371585.1 uncultured Clostridiaceae bacterium | reverse complement strand
TGTTTATAATTTCTTTATCATTATTTTCATTCATATCAATCATTTCCTTTCGATTAATCTATTTTAGTTAAAGTTCCAAATAGGTATTTAATTAAGTAATCTGTTTCATATATTTCAATTATATCTCCATCATCATATAAGTTAAGTTTTGTACCGTTTGTAACTTCTAAAGTAGCATCTGTATACCTATATATTGTAGTTGTATACTCAGATTCCAATCTATACTTTCCAGGCATTATATCATGATTTACTAAATATGAACCTTCTTCATATACAGTTTTATTTTCAAAAACTATATCATTTACATTTTCTATATACTTAGCTGACACTCCTGAAAGTTTAACAGCTTTATCTGTAGGTAGTATTTCTAGATATCCACCTTGGTCTCCAGAGATAAGAGATGTTGCTATAATTTTTGAATCATCTACATTGTACTTATTATAAGTAGAATATCTAGTTACTGTTCCTAGTGATACATAACTATTTTTTCTTCTTAATGATAATTTATATAGTCCTGGATCAATATCTACTCCTACTTCGTATATACCTTCATCATAATGCCCTTCTTCTAACTCTTCTTCATAATCATAGTTATTACCAAAATTAGGTATATCAGGTATTTCTGGTACATCGATACTATTATTGTTAGTTTGTGTACTTGTATCAATAACAGTTCCAATAATTCCACATACTATACTAGCAGTAAGTAGTATTCTAAAGAATATAAATACTCTAGCGTTTATCTTTTCATTCTTCCTCATTCTTTGACTATAAGTACTACTATTTGCATTGTTTAAATCAGTATTTTTACTTGAAACAGTATTAATAGTAGTTTTAGTAGTGTTATTATTTAAATTTGCTTTACTTGTTTCATTTATAGTAGGATTAAATCCAAAATCAATAGCTTCATAATACCCACATTTAGGACATTTTTCAGCTAAGTATTCTGTTCTACATTTTTTACATTTCATTTATTTTCCTCCTTATATAGAAAGTATTTAATTGTAAATACAGTTTCTTTATTAGAGGTTGTATGTACACTAATATTACCATTTTCTTTCTCTATTATTGTTTTAGCAAGTGATAGTCCAATACCTGCACTATTTGTATTTGAATTAGATGATTTATAAAATCTTTTAAATATGTTTTTAATTTCGTTTAATTCAATACCTCTACCATTGTCTTTAATAGTTATATATGAGTATATATTGTTATTACCATATGATACTTCTATATTACTTGCTCCGTGTTCACAAGCATTTTTAAGTATATTAGTTAAAGCTTCACATTGCCATTTTATATCTAGTTTATTTTTAATATCTGTATTACCATTTACTACTAAATTAATATTACTTAGTTCAGCTATTACAGAAACGTTTGAAATAGCCTCTTTAACTAAATCTTTTATATCTACATCTTTACTAGTAAACTCTATTGTATTTGTATCAAATTTAGATAATTTAAGAAGACTTTTAATAAGGGTGTTTATCTTATCTGTTTCTTTATTTATAGTCTTAATAATCTTAACTGTTTCTTTATCACTTGTAATAACAGGATTTAAAAGTAGATTATCTAGATTAATTATAATTGAAGTAAGAGGTGTTTTAATCTGATGTGTTATATCATCTAAATTATTCTTTATAGATACTTTATCATTAACAGAATTAGTAGCAAGTTCATTTAAAGATACCATAGTTTTATATATTTCATTTTGAAGAAATGATATATTAGAATCTTTATTATCTTCTATATTTAAAGAATAGTTTTTTTTGTTTATTTCATTTACATAGTATGTAAGCTGTTTAATTCTAGTTTCTGTTTTATTTGAAATACTCTTAATATATATAAGTAAGATAACAATTACTAAAGAGGCTAGTATACAATTAATATATACTATACTATTAGTATTATATAGTATTAAGGATTCTTCATTAACATCAATTCCATATTTAGCAAACATATCTTCATCATTAGCTTCTTCATTTATAACATTAAATACTTCTGTTTTATCTAGGTCATATCTATCAACTAGATTAATTATAGCTTTATTATAGTTTAAAGTATAATTGTTAAACATATTTATATTAATAGTAAATATAATTAAAATACTAAGTATAGATATTATACTAATAATTATATAATGTTTTTTATTATTTTCCATTTATTTTATACCCTATTCCTTTAACTGTAGTTATTATATCAGAGTCTATCTTTTCTCTTATCCTTTTAAAGTATACACTAATTGTATTATCATTTACATCATTACCAGTAATGTCCCATATATAATTTATTAAGTACTCTCTAGTTATTACTTTATTTATATTAGTAAATAGAATATAGAGTAATTTTATTTCAAGAGCAGTAAGAGTAAGTGTATTACCATTTTTAGATACTGTCATTTCATCTATATTGAATGTAATGTCTTTAACTGTAATTTCATTTATATACTCTTTAGTTAATTTTTTTATCCTTACAATCAGTTCACTTATTTTAAAAGGTTTATTTATATATTCACCTCTTTTAAGACACTCATCTATTATATATTCATCATCTCTTGCTGTTAAAAATATAACTGGTTTGTTTACTATACAATTACTAAGATCTGTTCCTAGTTTCTTATCTAGCATTACATCTAATATATATATATCTATATTGTTATTTGAGCTTTGTATATATTTTAAAGCTTCTGCATATGTTGTAATGTGTACAACTTCATAATTTACTTTGTTTAAAGCATATATTATTCCTTCTGCAATGCTTATATTATCTTCTACTAAAAGTATTTTCATAATGTACTCCTTATATAGTATATTTTATCATAAATTATACTTAAAATAAAGAGAAGTCTGATTATAATAGTTAAAGAGGCAAAATAAAAACCAACTAAAAATTTTAGTTGGTTTGCATTGTGTAAATTACAATATTTTAATAAGTGTTATAAGCATATCACTAAAAGCTTGAGCTCTATGAGATATCTCATTTTTTTCATCACTAGTCATTTCAGCAAGGGTTCTATTTTCATCTGGTATGTAGAAAATAGGATCAAACAGTTTAAAGTTATTTTCACCTTCTTGCTTATCGTGTATGATACCATTTAAGCATCCTTGAGTAACTATAGCAACGCCATCAGGAGTTATAGCTGAAATAGCACAGATATATGAAATTTCTCTTTGACCTGTTTTATTTGCAAGTTCAATTAAATTTTGATTTCTTTCTTCTTCAGTTAAATGCTTATCTGTTCTTGCAGTATATACTCCGTTTCTACTACCATTTTCACAAATGGCTTCCATACCAGAATCTTCAGCAATAATAATTGCATTTACTGGAAGTTTAGAGTCTTCTAAGGCATCTCTTAAGCCACATGCTTTAATATATGCATTTTGGCCATAAGTGTTACCAGTTTCTTCGACATCAAAATTAGGTAAATAATCTGAAGCAATAGCATAGTCTATTCCAAAATTATTACAAAGCGGTATAAACTCTTTAATTTTGTTTTGATTTGTAGTTGCGAAAATAATTTTAAATTGTTTTTTTCTTTTCATTGTTTTAATCTCCTCTTATTTAGAATAATTGATATAAATGTTTGTTTTAAAGCTGATATAATTATATGCTCCTTTCCACTATACATCATAATATATAGTTTAGTTTTATTTTTACTTATAAAGTATAGCATGGGAAAATAAAAAAGTCAACAAAATAGTTGACTTTTAATTATCACTTATGCAGAAAGGTTAGCAATCTCATGAATAACTGTATGAGTTATTTTATCTAAACTATCCGATGATAATGTTATATTTTTTTCTACACCAGCATTTTCTGGAAGAATTAAAGTTATATTTATTCTCTCGTCAGATGTATCGTAAATAACTGTTACTCCATTTTTATTTTGTGACTTTAGAATTTCTAAAGCATTTTGATTGATTTCATCTAGATAAATTAAAGTTATTTCTATCATTGAATAATTTAGAGCAAGTAAAGAGTGAAATTCTCCAGGGTTTGACTTTTGATCTGCTAGTATTAAAACGTTCATAATTATGTTCCTTTCTTACTTTACACTTATATTTACAAGTGTACCTTTTTTAGTTTACTTTAGATTAAATATTATAACATAATTTAAGCTTCAAGTCAATAAAAAAGCAGAATAATATATTCTGCTTTAATGTTTTAATTTGCTAGTAAATAATCAATAGACTGAGTAGTAAGACCAAGAAGTTTAGCCATTAAATAAATATTATTTTTGTACCTTTCTCTTCTTGTATCCGAAATAGCAAGTGTATAACCATTAGTTGTACATTTCTTTATAACATTATTTTTAGTAAAGAAATCCAAATAACTGTTAAAAATGTAAGTAGCATTATTTAACTCGTATAAATTACCAATAGCTTCAATATCTATATATTCATTAGCTATTAATGTTGCTATAAGTTTAGTAGCTACAGATTTTCTTGATGATTCTAAACTAACAAGAGTTGTTTTTACACTTTCAGCTACATTAAAACCACCAATTCTATACGAAATCTTAGATAATGCCTCTTTAATTGCCTCGTTAAAAAAAGGACCTCTATAAGCTTTAATAACTATTGGAAAGTGATATACACCAGTATTAGTTCTTAAATCTTCCTCTAGTAGAGAAATAAATTCCTCTTCAGTCATATCTTCATTTAAAGATATTGTTTGCTTACAATTTGCTCCATTAATTTTAGATTCTAGTATAACATAGCTTAGTTTTCCTGATTTTGTAATTTTTAGCATAATTAAAATCTCCTTTTCATTTTTTACCGCATTTAAAATTTTCTAAATGCTTTTGTTTCATAATTACTCGGTTATTATATCATATTGTAATTGATAAGTAAAGAGTTTACGTAAAATTTAAAATGTAATATAAAAATAATGTAGATTATTTACTAAACAATCTACATTATTCAAACTTATATTTATTTAAAATATTTATACTCTATTTATGTATTTTCATCACGAATTACTTCTATAATATTTTCTTTATTTATCTTATTTATACTATATTTCATAATAGTATATACAAGTATAAGTACAAATACTATTGCAGCAATTATAGCTGTGTATGGCATTATAAACGCTAAATCATACTGAGAGCTAAGTGCTTCTCTAATTAATACGCTAGATAAAGTTCCAAGTACAATACCTATTATTAAAGATTGAATTGAATAAAATAAAGTTTCTAAATTTACCATATTATTAAACTCTTTATTTGTCATACCTATACTTTTTAGCATTGCAAACTCTTTTTTTCTTAAAGCTATATTTGATGTTATAGTATTAAATATATTTGTAATACCTATAAGGGATATAACTGTTATAAATCCATATAGGAATATTGAAAATATTAATATAATTTGTCTATTTGCATCAAATACCTCTTGAAGGTCATAGAAAGTAAAATTATCTGTAAGCAGCGTATCTGCATTAAATGTAGTAAGTATACTATCAGTATCTTCAAATGATGCATATACTTTTGGTATATAATCTAGTTGCTCTTTATTTACAATTTGTATGAAATTATCCAAACATACAACCAGTGTAGGGTTTTGAGCGTCATAAGAACCCATAGGTGCCTCTTTAGTAATATAGTCAATTGTAAAGTCATGTACTATATCCATATTTGAATTGTTTTCTTTTATTGTTACGTTTATAACATCAGCTTCTTTTAAATTTGTATATGTCATATCAACATATTTTGTTTCTGTAGCATAATATCCTTCATTTAATAATATTGTTTTAACTTCTGAATCTGTAATGTTTAATGATTTTTTATACTCATCAAATGAATATTTATCTAATATTACAAAATCAATATTTATAGTTGTTAAATCTATTTCTTCAAAAATCTTTTTCTTTTCTTCTATAAATCTATCACTTAAATATTCTTTGGCATTATTAAGCATAAAACTCATACTATCTGGTGTATAATGTACACTGTACTCTTCAAACTTAGAATCACTTTTAAATGTTGTAATTAATGTATCTAAAACTTTTTCACTATACTCTGTATCTTGATCATCATTATAATACACATATACATTGTATCCTGCTTCTCCAAAAGATAGTTTTAAAGTTTCTTCCATGTAACCTATAAATGAATTCATTGCTATAAATACAAATATACTCATAATTAGTGATATTACAGTTGTTCTATATTTTTTCTTACTTCTTTTTAAATTCTTATGTGCTAAAACTCCACCCATTCCAAATATTTTATTTATATACTTAGGCGTTCTTAACTTTTTACTTTTTAATTTTAAATCACTTGAGTTACGTATATTCTCTATAGGGGATTGTTTAGCTACTCTTCTTGCTGTTTTACTACAAGATAGTAATATAGTTATAACTGCAATTATAATTGATATAATAGCTGGAATATATGATAAATCAAAGATTAAAAAGTTATTTGTAGTAAGCATATCTTGACCTATATAATTAATTAAATTAACAAGTATATAAGAAGCTAAAAATCCTCCAAGTACTCCAAGAGGGATACCTATTAATCCTAGATAAAACCCTTCTTTATATATTAAAGATTTTATCTGTCTTTTTGTAGCTCCTGTCGATTTAATTATTGAATACATTTTTACTTTTTCTGAAGCTGATATATCAAATGAATTTTTTATACAATATACACTTACTGCTAAAATTATAATTATTACTATTATAGTTAAATTCAATATTGTAGATACTGTTTGATCTGAAAAATCAAATACTTCATATCTAAGTAAGAAAGTATTAGACTCATAATTATATAACGGATTCTTATTTTTATTACTATCACTTGCATCTTCTACATCTAGTAGATTTGATAAATCTTCATTATATGTAAACATATTCTTTATTTTTAAATAACTGTTATATCTATCTGCACTATTATATATATCTTCATCTACTATTATTGCTGTATAGCCAGGATTTACAGAAGGTTCAAAAAAGAAATTTGGTCTTTTTGCTATACCTACTACAGTAACTGTATATGTAGCTTTATTACTTAAAATCTCTTCACGTATTAATTCTTCATTATCTGAATCATAAGTATATTCCTTTCCATCTTCAAAAATCACAGGATTATTTTCATTAAGTATTGTTCCATCATCTAGTAATCTATCTCCAACTTCTAATGTTAAAGTATCACCTACATTTACACTAGCAAGACCATTTGTCATATAGTGCTCAGTTATAAGTATCTCATTTTCATTTGTAGGATATCTTCCTTCAATAAGCTCTATATTAAAACTTTTTAAATCATCTGTATTTGACATAGCAAGAACATTAAAATACGGTTTATATATATTTTTTGAATCACTTAGACTATATCCTAAGTTTGCTACAAACGTCTTATCAAAATCTACATTACTTGAAACAGCTTCTTTATCACTAACTGTTAAATCTTGAAGTCTATAATGATAATGTCCTGTTTCGTCAATCTGAGATTCCATAAGTGAAGCTCTTAAACTAAATGCCATACTACTAACTGCACATACTAAAGAAACAGAAAGTAGTATACCTATTATTGTTGCTATAGAACGTTTTTTATTTTGTTTTAAATTGATTATTGTTAGTTTATCTAGAAGCTTCATTTGTATCACCTATAATTTTCCCATCAGCGATTGTTATAATTCTACTTGCTAAAGAGGCAATTTCCATATTATGTGTAATCATTATAATTGTTTGTTTGTATTCCTTATTTGCTTTAAGTAAAAGATGCATAACTTCATCTGATGATTTAACATCTAAATTACCTGTTGGTTCATCAGCAAAAATAATACTAGGACTTGTAATCATAGCTCTTCCAATAGAAGTTTTTTGTTGCTGACCTCCTGACAATTGATTAGGTAAATGATTTAATCTATGTTTTAAGTTTAATAGTTCTATAATCTCATTAAATGAATTTTCGTTTACTTCTTTTTTATCTAAACTTATAGGTAAAGTAATATTTTCTTTTACAGTTAAGATAGGTATAAGATTATAAAACTGATATATAATACCTACTTGCCTTCTTCTAAATATAGATAATTCATCATCACTTAAACTATATATATCTTTACCTTCAATATACACTTTGCCTTTAGTTGGTCTATCCACTCCACCAAGTAAATGTAAAAGAGTAGATTTACCACTACCACTTGCGCCCACAATAGCCACAAATTCTCCTTTATTTACTTTAAATGAAACATTATCTAATGCGGTAACTAAACTCTCTTTTTTACCATATGTTTTTGTTAAATTTTCTACTCTTAATATTTCCATAATAACATACTCCTTTTCATATATAAAGATTAATCTTAATTGATTATATATTTATTATATTTGTTTAAAGTGACATGTAAATGACATTAAGTAAAAAAATTGAAAATATATAATTTGTAAATAAGATATAAAAATAACTGCAAAATTAATTACAGTTATTAGTGTTTAGTTTTAAACTACTAGAAATTTTGTTATAGCAGAAGATAGTACTCTATTATCAGTAGTGTTTTGTAGTAGTAATAAATCATTTTTTGAAATAGCATCTCTATTTGTTTCAAATATCAATACAAATTTATTTATAGGATTTAAATACTGAATATCAGTAAAAGCCATATCTTTTTTTAGGTCTGGAAAACTAAGCAAAAGTTCTTTTAAAGAATTAAAATATATATTTTTTAATCTATTTTTAAGTTGATTAGAATCTAAGTCCATAGCTACACAAATTTCATCGAAATATGAATCTTTAATTAGCATATCTATTAAAAAGTCTTTTCTGACATTATGCGTATTTACTCCACTTCTATATAAAAAAGCAGCAACAGCTCTTGTAGTGCAACCATATTTTTCACCAATTTCTTCTAAAGTTAAACCTTTTACAATATGTTCTTTAATAGTTTGTAGATTTAATTTTTTGCGAGTTTTATAAACAATTTCTAAATCCATCTCAATTATTTTATCTCTAATTTTAGTGGGAGACCTTCTCATGATTTTAGCTATAGCATTTGGAAGCATATTTTGCTCACATAAAAGTTCTTTTAATAATACATCGTCTGTATTATCCCATGGTCTAGAAATATTTAGTTTTAATTCTCTGAGCCTTTTAGTAATCTGACTAGGTTTCCGTTGCATTTTTTTAGATATAATGTCTGTTGGAACAGAGTTATTATGTAGTTTGACTAAAACTTTATCTTCAGTAATTGGATCCCATGGACTTTTCTTGTAGACTCTGTTTAGTATTTCTTTTGTTTTTTTCCTATTTTTAGGTAAATTGTATTTATCTATAATCTTATTTACAGTAGTATGCGGAATTTCAGCAAGCCAAGAAATTTGAATTGGTGTATATCCTTCATTTGTAAAGCGATTAATGAGGTTTATTTTTCTTTTTGTATCTTTATCCATAGTAATTCTCCTTTTGAAAATAAAATACCTCATTTTATTTATGAGGCATTTACAATTAGTTTAAAAATTAATTAGTCTAGTTTGGTTTTTAATGAAGTTTTTAAAACAAGTAACATTTTGCTCTGGAACACTTTCAAATAGTATTTCAAAAATTTCAGAGTCATTAGATGTTTCATTAATCCTATTAACTTTTTCATCAGTTAATCGGATTTTCAAAAGAGATTGTCCATCTGTAGATATTCCAAGTGAACTTGCTTGTCTTAAGAAAGCAACATACAAATCAACTAATTTAGTACATGTTTCCATTGAATTAGGCTTCATAGGTTTCATTTTTGGCATAGTAATTCTCCTTTTTAATTTTAAATTGGTTTTGTAACTAAAAAATTCCTTAGTTACCTTGTTTTATTATTCCACTACATTATATCATAATATTTCTTCAAAATCAATAGTTTTTACAATAATTATGTATACTAAATATTACAAACTACGTTAATATAGTATAAATTTAATTAGTTTCGGTAAGTCAAACTTAAAAATATACAACTATATTTTATATTTTTTACTATCTTTTAACATTATTTACATTTATTAAATTTATTATACTAATTTTACTAAAGTTAACCAGGGTAAAGAAAAAACAAACTATTAAATTATAATAGTCTGTTTACATTTTATCTTATAATATCTTTTGTAAGTCCTAAATCACGTTTTGCTTTTAATATAGTATATTCTGGAAATCCCATAAACATAGCTATTTCAAAATTACTCATGTTTTTTTCCACAAATCTTGTTAAAAGCATATTATTTTCCTTTTTATTATCTGACCAACAAGTTCCAAATGGTAATATAACCATTGCTTTAACTTTCCTTCTTATAAAAGTGAACGGAAAATCCATTATAGTAGCTAATTCTTTTAAAGTATATTTTCTTTCTGCTACAAGAAGACGTAATTTATTTTCTTCATCTTCATTCCATGCAGTATATGTACCTGGGTTATAATTTAGATTATTGTCTTTAATTAATGTAGTAAATTCTTTAATAGGTACACCTATTACTTCAGCAACAGGTGTTTTTTTATATCCTCTATCAAATAAATATTGTGCTTTTTGAATTTGTTTATCTGTTAATTTTATTGTTTTATCAAATTCTAACCTAATATTTCCAAAATTTTCCATTAGATACATAGCTAAAATATATTGAGTTATATTAAGTCTTGCATGAATAAAATTTGTACTATTTCCAGCTAAATACATTTTATTAATTTTTTCCTTTTTAACTTCCCAAAATGATTTAAGATCAGGGTTTGTTTGATATTTAATAAGGCCACAATACCCTCTTACAGTTAAATGATTTAAATTTAGTGTTTGAGCAATCTTAAGAGTTGAACACCTTTCATCATTATCTTCATTGTACATAGCTCTAATTTTTTCTTTTTCATTTTCGGTAAGGAACCATGGTGATTGTTTTTTCATAATTTTTACTCCTTTTTATAAATAAATTATTATTTACATATATTTTTTATGTAGATACAATTATACCATAACCCTTGATAAAAATCAATATTACAAAAAACTAACATTTGAACTCAAATGTTAGTTTTTCTATTATTTAATATATTTCCTGAACTCTTCCTACATCTGAAGTTTCAAGTCTTACTTTTATACCTCTTGGATGTATGCTTGAGTTTGTAAGTATATCTTTTACTATACCTTTAGTAATAATACCAGTTCTTTGATCTTTTTTAAGCACTATACCTACATTTAGACCTGGATATATATTACTTCTAACTCTTCCATCTTTATCATTCATAGTTATCTCTCCTTACTTATATATAGATTAAATTAAATTAAATTATATTCTATATATTTTTCATACTAAGTGAAGCTTTGCCTTTTTCTTTATCTATACTTAATACTCTTACTTTTACTATATCACCTGTTGTAACTACATCAGAAGGATTTTTAACAAATCTGTCTGATAATTGTGATATGTGCACAAGTCCATCATTTTTAATACCTATATCAACAAATGCTCCAAAATCAGTTACATTTCTTACTGTACCTTCAAGTATTAAGCCTTCATATAGATCTTCAAGTTTTGTTACTCCAGATTTAAGTATTATCTTAGGCATTTCATCACGTATATCTCTACCTGGTTTTTTAAGTTCTTTTATAATGTCTAGTAATGTCAAATACCCTACATTTAATTCCTTAGATATATTTTCTAAATCCAATGTTTCTATTTCATTTGTTTTAGCTATTACTAAATTTAAATCTTTTTCCTTAGTTATATCTTTTACTCCTATAGTATTAAATAGTTTCTTTACTATGTCATAACTTTCTGGATGCACCATTGTATTATCTAGAACATTCGTACTTTCCGGTACTTTCGTAAATCCAGCACATTGTACAAATGCTGCCTTTCCTAATTTTTCAACTTTTAGTAGTTCTTTTTTACTAGTAAATCTTCCATTTGCTTCTCTATATGCTACTATATTATTTGCAACCTTTTCATTAATACCTGATACGTATTTTAAAAGAGACATTGTAGCTGTATTTATATCTACCCCTATAGTATTTACACTATCTTCAACAACTCCTGTTAGTGATGATTCTAATGCTTTCTGATTCACATCATGTTGGTACTGTCCAACTCCTATGCTTTTAGGATCTATTTTTACTAACTCAGCTAAAGGATCTGCAAGTCTTCTTGCTATTGATATTGCTCCCCTTATTGATACATTAATATCTTTATATTCTAAAGAGGCTAGTTTAGATGCTGAATATACTGATGCTCCTGCTTCACTTACTATAGCATAGTATACTTTATGATTACATTTTTCTATTAAAGAGGCTATGAACTCTTCTGATTCTCTAGATGCAGTTCCATTACCAAGTGAAATCATTGTTACTTTGTATTTATGTATTAAGTTTAATAATACTTCAGTAGCTTTTTTTACATCATTTTGAGGCATTGTAGGGTATACAGTAGTATAGTCCAGTAGTTTACCTGTTTCATCTATTATTGCTATTTTACAACCTGTTCTATATGCTGGATCAAATCCCATTATTACCATATCTTTTATACATGGTTGCATAAATAGACTTTTAAGATTAGTTCCAAATACTTTGATTGCTTTATCAGATGCTTTTTCTGTTATTTCACTTCTTATTTCATTTTCTATTGATGATTTTATAAGTCTTGTATATGAATCTTTTATGCATTGTTTTAAATATATTTCGTATATAGTTCCGATGCTAGATTTTTTTATTATTTTATTTTCTAGATAGTTTGTAAATATTTCACTGTCTATTTCAATTTTAACTTTTAAAACCTTTTCTTTTTCTGCTCTATTTATTGCAAGAATTCTATGACTTGGCAGTTTATTTATACTTTCACTATAGTTAAAATACATTTCATATGTTTTATATCCTTCTACTTTCTCTGCTTCTTTTGCAAGCTCAGTTTTAAGTAGTCCTTTTAAATAGGTATTTACTCTAATATATTTTCTATAATTACTATTATCTGCAATATCTTCTGCTATTATATCTAGTGATGTTATAACAGCATCTTGGGCTGTTAATATTTCGTTATTATTTAGATTAACATATTTTTCTGCTTCTTTTAGTATATCTACAGATGTATCTTGGATAATTAATAAAGAGGCAAGATCTTCTAATCCTTTCTCTTTAGCTATCATAGCTCTAGTTCTTTTCTTTTGTTTATATGGTCTATATATATCTTCAACTTCACTTAAAGTATCTGCTTTATTTACAAATTCAACTAATTCATCTGTTAATTTACCTTGATTTTCAATGCTAGTTAAAACTTCTTTTTTTCTCTCTTCTAAATTTCTTAAATATGTGAGTCTATCATAGAAATCTCTTAAAATTTCATCACTTAAATTACCAGTAACTTCTTTTCTATATCTAGCTATAAATGGAATTGTGTTTCCATCATCTATTAATGATATAACTGAGTTAACTTGATTGTTTGATATATTAAGCTCTTTAGCAAGTTTATTTATCATATTTTCTGTAATATTATTATTTGTATTCATATATTGTAATCTCCTTTATATATTTGTATATATGGAAATTATATCATTTAATGAAACTTAATTCAATCCCTGCTGACTATAGTAAATTTATATTTGCATAAAAAAATAACCTCTACAAAGTAGAAGTTATAATTTGCTTTTTAATATCATAATATAAATCATACCAATTATTGATAAAATACCTATGATAATTCCTATTAGAAGTAGTGCGTTTAATAAAAACATTGTAATACCTTCTAAAGCTAGCAAAATAAAGAATACAAGACATATAATTGTTATAAATGTAAAAAATCCTTTAATTAATCCCATCATAATATGTTCCTCCAAATCAAAAATTATTTTAATTAAACCAAGTTAAAATATTACTTTCAACTTTTAATTATTTTATACATATATAATTATATCACAACACACAAATTATGTCAACAAACAACTATTAAAATTGAAGTAATAAAAAACAACCTCTATAGATATAGAAGTTGTTTCATTAACTATTTTTTATTAACTCTTTTTTTAGCTTTTTTAGAAGTAGTGTTTTTAGATTTTGGTGCTGATGTTTTAGTAGTTCTAGACTTTGAAGTTGGTAGAGTTTTAGAAACTTGTTTTTTAGGAGCTTCTTTTTTAACCGTTTTTTCTACTTTATTTTTAACCTCTTTTTTATCAGTAGTTTTAATTGTAGGCTTTTTTACTTGATTAGTTTTAGAATTTTTAACATCATTCTTATTATCACTTTTAGAAGTTTTTGGCTTTGAAGATTTAACAGTCTTTTTAAGTTTAAATTTAACAGCTTTTGGTAGTTTAATCCCTTTGATTATAGCTTCAGAATCTCCTGTCTTATAATTAATTTTAACAGATCCTTGAGTGTTATATATAAAGACATTAAAACAGATATCTTTTTTCTTAAAAGACAATGCTTCAATAAGTACACCTTTAACTAATATATTGTTTTTATAATATACTGGTGTTACCCTATATAAAACTTTATTTTTCTTATTCTTTTTAAGGTATTTAGCAACCTTATTTTCAAACTCAAGCATTCCATCAGTATTAAAAGCTCTTGTACCAGTTATAATGTTTAATTTACCACCTAGATCACCTATAAGTTGATGTCCAATTAAATGACATCTATTAAATAGATGTTCACCAGTTAAATGTCTGTATCTCATCTGTTTTTCAAAACCTAATGGCTTTATGTGTGAAATACTTTCTCTTTCTTCCTTAGGCATAGTTTTAATGCTTAAAATGGCAGTTGCTACTCCAGGTCTTTTTAAAGAATCAAGTTCACTAAACTTTATCTTGAGTAGTACCTTATCAAAAAACGAAAAATATGGCCTATTTTTACTCATTTCAACATATACACTTTTCCTACTTACATAGTTAGATTTAGAAAGTTTTACAATTGCTTTTTTATGTTTTTTCTTATAAAACAAATGTTCTAATAACATAAAAATCATAATTATAACTAATATAGCTACAATTACACCTACTCCAAAAATTATTTCTCCTTTAATATAGATCAATCCTCTCATATTTTTTTATACTTATATATAAGTAATCATTTTATAAAATTATTTACAAAATATATAAATACATAGGCATTTATTTTAACATATTTTTACAAATTAATCAATAATTATTGTTTTAAAAAATAATTTAAAACTTATAATTTTCATATAAATTCGTGTATATACACTATATACTATCAACTACCTATTTTATTTATCTACTTCAAAATAAAAAACAACTTAGGTTTTAATCCCCTAAGTTGTTTTAGTTTTTATTTAATTTTAAGTATTATATACTAAAATAATATGTATGTATATATTGTCATTATAACATAGAATAGTATGAAAAATATAAATGAAATATTTGTAAATATATTCATATAGTTTACTTTTACTACTGCTTCTTTATCTGACTCTATTTTGTAATCTTGTTTTACATTCTTAATTCTAATAATAAACATAAGTAGTCCTATAACTGCCATAACAATTGTAATTATTGTTACAGTT
>CAYJMD010000012.1:0-18091 GCA_964371585.1 uncultured Clostridiaceae bacterium | reverse complement strand
TTTTTCTACAACATATGACTATCAACTATTATTATATCATTTCTAAAAAACAACATTCAACAAAATGTGACAAAATACCCTTTTTTAATAGCGTACAAGTATTTATTCGTTTTCGTGTACATTTTTAATACTTTCACATACAATTTTAATATATTTTGATTATTACTTAAATTACAATTGATATATAATAAATATCATGTTATACTATATAAAAAGAAATAAACCAAATTTTAATTAAAAGAAGGAGTTTTATTATGAGAAAGGTAACAATTATCCCTACTACTAATTCGCTAAATATGCTTGTATCTGAAATATATGATAATTATTTAGGTATTACTTACGGTTCACTTTACAAAATGGGACAAACTAAAATAAGGCAGACTATTAAGCATCTTATTTTAAAAAAGTCAACAAGAAAGTCAACATTAGCAAGTTTTTTTGGAACTAAGGATAAATACAGTGTAAATATAACTATAAAAGGATCTGAGCTTGAAATTAAATATGATATTCCAATTATTTGTTATTTTGAAAAAACAAACAAAAAAGGTACTTACATACTTAAGTATTTCACCACTAAAAAACCTAGGTAATTCTAGGTTTTGTTTTTTACTAAATTGACTTAAAGTATATATTATGTTATAATTAATACAGCAAAATACTAATAAGACTAAATTTTAATAAATAAGGAGGAAACAACATGCAAGATTTTGCAACATTACATGGTGATATAATTGATATAGTTTTAGAAATGAATTCTCTTACTATAACAAAAAAACAGCGGAAAATACTAATTAACACTGTTACAGATTTAATAATTAAAAAAATCCATTTTAAATCTAGTATTAAACATCTCATAGCAAAAATTTTTAAAAAACCTATATACACTGTTAATTGTACCCTTACTTGTCTTGACTTTTTTTTAATGATGAAAAGTATAAATGTTTATACTGTATACATTGAAGACATTAAGCTAAAATTAACAATACAGTTATTACCAAACGATAATATCACATTACTAAATTATGAAATTTTTAAAGGAGTTTAATTTACTATGAACAAAACCGCTATTACTAGTCCACATATTGCATATAACGATTGTTTAGCTAATTTAAGTAAAAGGCTAATTAAAATTAATTTTAATCCAACCTGTTATAAAAAGTTTGATATTTCAATTCAACTTGAACACTTAGATATAGCATTTACAAATGAAATTATGACTAAATCAGCATTAAACCACTTGGTAGCAAGTAATTTTAGAACTAAAAATAAATACAGTATAAAAATTTATTTTGCTTCTAAAGATATTGAGCAAATAGGAGCTATTGTGAGTTTAAAACCTACATTTGACCATGATACTACTATTATCCTTAATTTAATTAAGAATGATTCTCATAATTATGTTATTGATAATTATACGATTTTATAATCTATGCCTCTAGAAATTTCTAGAGGCTTTTTATTGCATTTATTTATTACTTTAATACTTATATCTAATTTAGTACACATAAAACTTGACATAACCATTAAATAATGTTATAATTATTGAACATAAAAAATATTATATCAATTTTAAATTTAAAGGAGATTTTCATGACAATTTACAATCCAGCTAAAAAAACAAAAACTAACTTAATCAACGAACTCATTCATCATTTAACTGATGATGCACATGACTTAACTGATTTACAAATACAAAATTTGCAACACTTTTTTAATAAAGTTATATTCAAAAAAAATATAACTAAACATTTAATAAGAAGTAAGTTTTACAAAAGAAGTTTTTATACTATGCAAATTGAAGTATTACCAAAACATTTTAAAAAAGCTGCTTTAATTGCTGATTTAGATGATTACAATATGTCATCTAAAATTTACAATTTAGTTTTAAGAAAAAACGAAACATATAAATATAATATTGGTTTTTTCAGACAAGTACAAAAAAACTCCCTTAGAGCTAGCTAAGGGAATTTTTTATATTCTTTTTTTATACTTAAATAGTGCTGATGGTCTATGACCTTTACCTATTTTAAGTTTATCTGTTTTTTCTACTTTATTTGCAACAGTTCTTCTAAATGCTGGTGCTATTAATTTTTTATTAAGTATAATTTCATATACTTGTTGAAGTTCTCCTAATGTAAAATATTTAGGCATCATATTAAATACAATATCTGTGTATTCTAATTTATTTTTAAGTCTTTCAATTCCAGATAGTATTGTTACTGGATGATCAAATGCTAAATGTTCATTTTCTATGGCTTCAAAAGTATATCTATCTGTAGTATTATTTATTAATTTTTTAGCTACTTTAACTTTAAAACAATCTTCATCGTTTTGAAACACTATAGTTACGATATTATCTTTAACTGTATAAGAAATATTAAACCATTTAGCCTCTTTATTCAATTTCTGATTAAACATTTTTTTATCTATAAGAGACATATATGCAGTTGATACAACTCTCATTCTAGGATCTCTTGATACTTTACCAAATGTATATAATTGTTCTAAATATATTCCTTTTAAATTAGTTTCTTTTTCTAGTATTCTCTCTGGACTTTTATCTAAATCTTCATTTATATCTATAAATCCTCCTGGAAGACACCATTTATCTTTATACGGATAATTACTTCTCTTAACAAGTAATACACTCATATGTTTAGTTGAAACTTTACGATAGTTCTCAACTTCTTCATTTGATATTGAAAATATAAGTACATCTGCTGTCATGGATAACTTTTCAAATATACTTGAGTCATAGTTTTTTAAAAATTCTTCTTCACTTTTATGCACGTATTATCACTTCCTATTACAATATATATTATACCATATTATACTTTAATATTGTAGGATTTTATTAAAATTAAATAAAATAACTCGTAGAAAATATTCTACGAGTTTAAATGTGTTTAAAGTATAATTTGTTTAAGCATGTTTACTACTTCAGTATATACATATTGCTTATTTTCATTTCTACTTGCATCTGAAACAGCTTCTATCACACTAACAAAATATGAATCTTTTTTCAAAGAATAAACAGCTATATAAATGTTATTGTCTGATGCTTCTTCATTATTTAAGTCTACTCTATTTATAGTTCCTGTTATTCCTATACCGTAATCAGCATTACTAGCAGGAAATGATGTAGCAGCTTTTGCCATCTCTTTTGCAACTTCTTTGCTATATACAGTGTATTTAGAGATAACTAAAGGATCTACACCATATTTAATCTTATCCTCATTAGAATAAGTAACAACACTTGCTTTAAATGCTTTACTACAACCTTCATTATCAGTAATACAGCTAGCTATATATCCTCCTGTACATGATTCTAAAAGACTTATAGTTTCACCGTTTAAAATTAATTTATTTAATATTTCAGTCATTAAATTACCTCCTATATATATAGACTATTTGCAGTAATGTAATTAAAAACTTTATCAGGAATTAATTTATTTACTTCATCATATAATCCATTATATATTTTATCTCGTATGATAGTTGAAGAAATAGGTGAAGAAAAATCTTCAACAACTGTTATATTAGAAGAATACTTTCTGTATTTAATTAATTCTTCTGTAACAGTTTGTGACTCTCTAAGTACTACAATTATTTTATAGTTTTCAAGAATGTATTCATATCTCTTCCACTCATCAAGCCATTTGAAATTATCTGAGCCCATGATTAAATATATTGTATCATCTTTATTTATACTTTGCAAGTAATCTAAAGTTTGATATGTGTATTTAACATCGTCAAATTCATAAGAAGATACTTCAAGATTATCATTTGATGAAATTGCAAGTTTTACCATTTCAAGCCTATGTTTTTCTTCAAGTAATGACTTATACACATAACCATTACCATTTGGAACAAACACGATTTTATCTAAATATCCTTTATCAAGTAGATTTTCAGCAAATGCTATATGAGCATTATGAATAGGATTAAATGATCCTCCATACATTGCTATTTTTTCCATATGATTTTACCTCATTACATTAAATTTTTTATTGATTTTAAAAATACTTCACAACTTGCATCACTTGGCATTTTAAAATTACCTCTTGGGCTAAGCGAAATCGATCCAACCTTTACACCGTCTGGCACACAATTCCTTTTAAACTGCTGAGTAAAGAATCTTCTAAAAAATACTTCAAGCCATTTAAGTATTTCTTCTTTGCTATACATATCTTTAAAGCTATTTACAGCAAGATAAAATATTTTAGAAGGGCTTGCGCCATAACGTAGAAAATGATACATAAAAAAGTCATGTAATACATATGGTCCTACACTATCTTCAGTTAACTGTGATATACTACCATTTTCATCAGGTGGTAATAGTTCTGGAGATATTGGAGTATCTAGTATTTCTTTAAGCACTTTAGATGAAGTTTTAGTATATACATATTCAACTATATATCTTACTAAAGTTTTAGGTATAGAACTATTAACAGAGTACATACTCATGTGATCACCATTGTACGTGCACCACCCAAGTGCTAGCTCAGATAAGTCACCAGTACCAATTACAATAGCATTTTCTTTGTTTGCTACATCCATAAGTATTTGTGTTCTTTCTCTTGCCTGTGAATTTTCATATGTTACAGATCTATCATTTTCATTAATACCGATATCTTTAAAATGTTGTATACAAGCACCCTTAATACTAATTTCTTTTAAAGTAGCATTATACTCTTTTACAAGATCACAAGCGTTAGTATATGTTCTACCTGTTGTACCAAAACCTGGCATTGTTATTGCAATAATATTACTAGTATCAATACCAAGTAGTTTATATGCTTCTATAACAACAAGAAATGCAAGTGTAGAATCTAATCCTCCAGAAATTCCAATAACTGTTTTTGTACAGTTTATTGCTCTTAATCTTGTAGCAAGTCCGCTACTTTGAAGCTTTAAGATTTCTTCACAAACTAAAGCTCTTTTTGAAATATCTTGAGGAACAAATGGATATATACTATACTCACGAGTAATAGGTTTTACAGCTGCATTAAAATAGAATTCTACTATTTCATAATTTGAATCATCTGGATAGTAATTTGTATTATTACTTCTTTCATAATCTAGTTTTTGCAGATCAATTTCTGCTATAACAGAAGTTGTGTTAAATGTTTGCTCTCTTTTAGAATTAAGCATTGTACCGTTTTCACAAATCATAAGATGGTTTGAAAACACTAAATCACTCGAAGATTCGCAAATACCACTTGAAGCATATACATAAGCAACATTTAATTTTGCACTTGTAACTTCAACTAGCTTACTTCTGTAATCAGCTTTACCAATGCTTTCTGGACTTGCCGAAAGATTAAATATAACTTTAGCTCCATTTAAAGAATGTGAAATTGATGGATTATTTGGAACCCATAAATCTTCACATATTTCAATACCGAATATAAAGTTATCAGACTTAAATAGTAAACTTGGACTAATAATAGTCTTCTGGCCTAAAATTTCTATTTCAGTATTTTTAATGTGCATGCCTGAAGTGAAAGTTCTGTTTTCATAAAACTCATTGTTAGAAACGATATTTACTTTAGGTATGACACCTAAAATACTACCATTATAGATAACCACTGCTGCATTATATAGTTTACTTTCATGCATAACTGGCATACCTACTATGGTGACTACTTCATCTTCCTCAGTCTCATCAATAACACATTTTAAAGCATCATAACATGACTGCTGAAGTTCATGTTGTAAAAAAAGATCTAAACAGCTATATCCTGTAAGACTAAGCTCCGGAGTAACAACAACTTTAACACCATCTAAAACTGCTTCTTTTACTGCTTTTATAATACTATTTGCATTAAATTTAGTATCTGCAAGTTTCATTTCTGGTGAGATTGCTGCGACTTTAATAAAATTATTACCTATATTCATAATTATTCTCCTTATAATATTATAGGGAGCAGTTATTACTACTCCCTATATTTATTTAGTTTATTTGTGCATTTTTAATCATATTGATTTTAAAATCTATATATGACTTAGTACCATTTACATAGTATTTGTGAGGATTTACAGCTCTTTTAATTTCTTCATCTATTGTTGCCATTGCACAATTGCAATACTGTCTTGACTCTAAAATAGAAGGTAGTTTATATACAAGATTTCCATCAATATATATATCCTCATGTAAAGGTTGTATAGAATAACCTTCTTTTTTAAGAACTTTAGCAAGAAGAGGATTTATTATATCTGCAACTTCTAAATTATTAGCTACAACTTCTTTGCCTTCAAGTTCAATCACATCACAAACCGCTTTAGAATCTTTAAATATACGATATACAACAGTGTAACCTGGATTGGTAATTTTTATAACATCTTCACTTATTTTAATAACCGGTCTTAAATTACCACTATCATCTTCGATAGCTACTAACTTATATACACAGCTAACACCACCAGTTGAAGGTCTTGCTATATTATCACCAACACCAATTACATCGATAGGAGCTTTTTGATTTCTTAAAGCTTCAATTGTATCATATCTAAGCCCGTTACTTACGACAATTTTAGCATTTGGATATCCAGCTTCATCAAGCATCTTTCTTGATTTTTTAGAAAGATATGCAAGGTCACCTGAATCAATCCTAATACCGATATTGTCTAAATTTCTACCCATACTTTTAAGGTAGTCAAATGCTTTAATAGCATTTGGAACTCCGATTTTTAATGTATCATATGTGTCTACAAGAAATGTTATATTTCCTTTTGTATGTTTACCAAATTTAACAAAAGCCTCATATTCATTTTCTGATGCAGTAACATATGAATGTGCTATAGTGCCAACAGGCATAATATTCATCATGTTTGCAGCATAAACATTACTTGTAGATAAACAGCCAGCAATATATGCATATTTTGAAGAGTTTACAGCATCTATAAGGCCATTTGCTCTTCTTACACCAAAATCTACAACAGAAATATTTTCACCTGCTGCTTCAACTGATTTTCTTGCCCCAAGTGCATGAAGCATAGATCCGTTAAATAAGCTAAGTAAACCTGTTTCAAGTAGCTGTGCCTGAATAATTGGCGCTACTACTGTTAGTATAGGTTCATTTGCAAATACAGGTGTTCCGTCTAAAGCAGCTGTTACTTTACCAGTAAATTTAAGATTATCAAGATATGTTAAAAACTCTTGCGAATACATACAGCTCAGCTTACTTAAAGTTTGTCTTGTTTCATCTGTTTTAAAAGAAAAATTTTCGATAAAAGAAACTGCTTCTTCAAGTCCGGCCATTACAGCATAACCACCTTTGTCTGGAATAGATTTAAAAAAGATATTAAACACAGCAAGTTTTTCATGTTCATTTTCACAAAATAATGTATATGCCATATTTAACTGATACATGTCAGTAACCAAAGTGTTGTTAGTAAGTCCGTAGTTAACAGGTAATTTGTTCATAGTAATTCTCCTTAATATTTATCAGTTATTTGTATACCTAAATTTTTCATAAATTTAAGTGCCGTATTTTGCATAAACTCGCCATCATGTATACCATCTACGTGATATGTCGCAACAGCATTAGTTGGAACTATTATAGATTTTTTGATATTATTTTCATCAAAATAGCTTCTTAATGTTATTGCAAGCGACAATACGCACATATCTGTTTCACAGCCAGTTATTACAATCTCGTCTAAGCTTTCTAATAAAGGAAGATGCTTTTGAAAATCCAAAGAACAAAATGCATTTATAGCATTTTTTTCTACTACAATAGCTTTATCTTCAAATATTCTAAGCTCTTTAATAAGATTAGCTTCATTTGTACCTTTAATACAATGTTTATCGCTTGTAAATAAAAACTCCGTAGAATCTTCATTATGACAATCCTTCACAAATATAACAGGATGATTATCATTAATAAAACTTTCAGCTAATCTTACATTTTCTAAAACTATCTTATTGATACTTTTGTCTGCAAGAGGCCCTTCATTTACAAACCCATCTAATAGATCAACGATTATTAGTCCTTTTTTCATATTAATTCTCCTTAATTTTTGTACTAAATATATTGTTATTATCTAATTGTTAATAAGTGTATTTAAAAAAAATATACTTTTAATACTTTACACATCACTTAAATCATTAAGCAATATTACATAACCACAATAATTATTTAGTTATTTTTTATTATTTATATAAGTATTATACACTATTTTTTTTATATTGCAAGCTTTATTACAAAAAAACTTAATTTGTTTTTAATATTTTGTTAATAACAACTTTATTGTTTTATAGTTTTCTTTATCAACTTGACTTTTTATGTAAAGTGTGTTATAATTTTATGAGCAAAAATATAAAACTATTATTTTATAATTAAAATTTTGGAGGAGATTTTATGAAAAACTTATTTAAAACTATTTTTGGTATAATTAGTGGATTGCTAGTTATCAGTCTATGCGGAGTTATTTTAACTTCTGATAGTAGTTTGTACTTAGATGATTTCAATTTACCAACTAAACAAATTGAAAATCAAAATGCACAAATTACCAATTTAAGTCAAAACACTGATATTGTTTTAGCAGAAAAATTGACGACTAAAGTTATAACTGATGAAGTTGATAATGAAAGTGATACTGATACTATGATGTATCTTATTGATGAGGAAAAAAGACTAAAAGAACTAGAGATTAGCAAAGCATATTCTGACGATATCATGTACATAATTAATGTAATGCAAGATACTGGTGAAACATCTTTAAAAGACTTAGGATACGTTGCTATAAAAAAAGATGGTAGTATAGACTATAACTCTTGGATGTATGATTCTTACGCTATGATAAGTATAGGTAACTTTAGTTACTTTTTTAAATCAACAATTAATACTCATGGGACACCTATAGAAATTATTAATATCGCAAATATTGATGCTTTTGAGGAAATATATGAACTTGAAAAACAGCTTAATGAACTATTTTTCTTTCCTATTGAATCAATAATACAAAAAGAGGGTAGCTATTATTTACTTGGAAAATTACACTTTGACTTTTTAACTTCTACAAATATGATTGTAAGTATGGAAAATATAGAAACAAGTACAAATGATTTTTATACTCTATCACAAGAAGGATTTCAATTTATAGAAAAATTTGGTGATGTGGAAAAAGAATTTGTTGAATCTGAACTTTCTAATATTACAAATATTTCTTTTGATAATGAAATTACAGAAGTTAAACTTTCACTTAGAGATATAAGTATTGACTATGCAGATAAAATACGTGAAAAAATAAGTAATATTCCAAACTCAACTATTATAATTCCTAAGGAGGATTAGACTATGAAACCAGTTTACAAAGAAGGCGATATTGTTAGGTGTATAAAACTACCTAAAAACAATAGTGCAAACTTACCTATATCTATAGGTAAATTATACGAAATAACGAGTTGTATAACCAATGAAAAAAATAGTTTTTTTAAACTTAAAGAATCAGATGAATTTTCTTTTTCAGCAGATTTATTTGAAAAAGCTATACTAACATGTTTAGGGCATTCCGATTATATGCCTACTATTGGTAAAACTTATACTTGTTACTTGGCAAATGAAAAAGTTATAACAAGCGAAGTTCTTAAGATAAAAGAACTCAATGTTAACCTTTTTCAAGTAATAACAGAAGAAGTTAACTATATAATTCAAATTCAAATGTAAAAATAAATAGTGTGAATAATTTCACACTATTTTTTCATACAAAAATACATTAACTATTAAATTTTGTTCTGATTTATTTTATATTAAAACAAAAAACATTTTCTTTAACAGTATATTCCTTAGTATATTTTTTTATTGTATTTTCCCAAAAACAAAATGCTTCTTTACTATTTTCTATTGGCTCTATTTCAAAGTATCCTTTTGTCATATTTAATATATCAAACACTGCTTTTTGCCCTATATGATTTCTTCTATATGATGGTAATATTAGAAACTCGGCGATACTACTACCTTTATCATTAAATTTAACATATGAATTAATCATAACAAATCCTATTACTTCACCGGATAATGTTTTAATTAAATATGCTACTCTATCTGCATCTGTAAAATAATTATCAAACCATTTATATTCAAAATCACCATTAACATTTAAATTATTTTGAGTATACTTACTTCCATCATAAAGAGCATATTGTAATAGTTTATATAATAACTCTCTATCTTGCAACTTAACTTTTTCTATTTTATAGTCCATTATATCCTCCGTTTAATTTCAAACTACTAAAACTTTATTTAAATACTTAAACTTAACATATTAAATATCTATATATATATCATAGAAAGGTTTAACAGACTGTATGTAGTTATAAAATTTATCTTTAATAGCACTACCTTCAATTTCAGTTATCGCATATTCTAATACTATATTCCCTTCATACTTAATATCTTTTAAATTTCTAATTGCCTCTTTAATTAATTTAAAATCTACATTATCACTTGTTATAGAGTAATGATCTTGCTTTTCTTTTACACTATGAATATGAACATTACTTAGTTTAGATATTTGTACATTCGATAATTTAGATATCTTATTATATTGATGTATCTCATGTCCTATATCATATGTAAATAATAGTTCATCATGTTCTTTTAATAAATCATCAATTTCCTCTATATTTATTCTTTGCATATTTTGAATCTCATTTAAATTCTCAAGTGAAATTATTATATTAAGTTTATTTTGATTAACATATTCAAATATTTTATTTAAATAATTGCTCGTCTCTATTTTAGATATTTCTTTATTATCCTTAAATAAACTATGAAATACAATATGTATCTTCTTACCATATTTAATTGATAAATTATGTACATTATCTAAATATTCAAATAGTTCTTCTTCACTATTTAAAAGTGGTCTATGACACTGAAAAACATAATTTTGCTTAATGCAAAAATCTAGTATCATTTTCATATCTTCATAATTATTTGTTGCTGCTTCTATTCCATCTATTTTATCATTATTTGCTACTATAATACTTTGCATATCTCTAAATGGTAAAACATCTAAAATATGCTGTGGGATTGATAGTAATAACTTCATTGTAAACACATCCTTCTTATCTTTTGTTATTATATTTATGGCATAATATTTTCAAAAACTACAGCACTTGCTCCTATACTTTTTGAAAGTACTATATCTTCATCAGTTTTATTTGTCCATGTTATTAGTTTAATACCTTTTTTTAATTGTTTTTGTATTAATTTATCTGAATAGCAATGAATATCATAGGCAATAAAGTGTGGTTTAGTAATAAAATTAAATAACATATTTTTAAATACATACCTTTCAAATTTATTTAATTTACTAAATTTAAACTCACACGCAAGTTGTCCTCTTATATAATTTGGTCTATTTCTTTTAAACCACCACACTGTATATGGATTAAATGACTTAACAAAAAATTCACCTTTATAATTATCTAATATTTTACTTACCTCTACTTCTAATATATTTCTTTTTATATCAGACTTAAGTTCAACATTGACTAAACACTTACCATCTATTAAATTTAGTACATCTTTAAAAAGTGGTATTTTTTCATTTGTATTTTTAAGATTTAACTTTAAAAGTTCATCATATGTAACCTCATGTACATCTTTATCTATAGTAGTCATTCTTTTTAAATTTTTATCGTGAAAAACTACTACTTTTCTATCTTTAGTTATTCGTACATCTAACTCTATATCATACTCATTTGATATTGCATTTTCAAATGCAAGTATAGAGTTTTCTGGCACTTTAATATTATTATCATGTAATCCTCTATGAGCAATCATTCTAAATTCATTGTCATTCATAAATATCCTCTTCCTTTACATGTTTATATATATTATACATTATATCATATTTTTATTAATATGTTAAAATATATATTATTTATTTACAAATTTAAATTAAAAAAGTATTACAATACTATTTTAAGCATAAAAAAAGCACCTAATATAGGTGCTTTTTATTACATTAGATTTAAACCTTTCATTGTATAAAGTTTTTCTAAAACTTTCTCCTCAAAATCCACTCTAGGTGTATGTGAAAGTGCTATTGTAAACTCTGTTACAAAATTAGCTTTTTCTAGTATATTAAATACTCCAGGAATAGATCCCATGACATCCATTATAATGTGCTGTTTTGTTTCCATATACAATCTGTATAGTTCAATTGTTGTATCCCATTTAGCGCTATATGTGCTAGAAGGAGTACTTTTAATTGCAGCAATAAGCTCAAATGTATCTAAAGGTATATTACTGTTTTCATATTTACCACCTTTTTTCAGATACTCTTTAATATCGTTAATAATTAAAGATACAACTTCCTCTTCAGTTAAAGCTACAACAGGTATTTTTTTATCATCATTCATAATAACATATTTGCCATTTACAAATACTGGTACTCCTCTGAAATAATAACGTTCATAACCTGGTATTTGTTCACAAATCTCTCCAATGTTCTTTTTGCTGATTGCTCTAATTTTAATCATTTTTTCTTCCTCCAAAATAAATTTATTTTTCGAGGACATAAATATCCTCGAAATTTCGAGAATATTTTAAAAATACTCACATATTAATTATACCACATTATATTAATTATGTCAACTTAAATAATTTGTACAAAATACTCTATTTAAAATTTTAGTAACCATATCCATATTTTTTCATATTAATATATTATGGAGGTGATTAAATGTATAATAATTACAATTCTTTAAATTATTATCCTAGAGCATATCATAATATGGATATGAATGGTATGCACAATATGATGAATATGTATAGTGATATGTCTGTTACAGATAAACCTACTGTATTTAATATACAAAAAATGAGTATTAATAATATGAGTCCTAAAACTGAAGTTTGGAAAGGTAAACATATGCAAGTATATGTAATGCATTTAAATGTTAATGAAAGTCTTGGGCTTGAAGCTCATCCTATGCAAGATCAATTTATACATATAGTAGAAGGTCAAGGAATGTGTGTAATGGGAGATTCAGAAAATAACTTAACATATAAAAATGTTGTTACTCCTGGAAGCTGTATTATAGTTCCTGCTGGAACATATCATGATTTAGTAAATACAGGTGCTATACCTTTAAAATGTTTTTCAATTTATGCTCCACCATCTACTGAAAAAGAATAATTAAAATTATACATAAAAGGATATCAAAATAAAATTTGATATCCTTTAATTTTAATTATATTTTAATATATTATAACTGGTTCTGTGTAATATTCATTATTATATATATCTGTTATTTTATAATATACATAGAACTCTCCATCTCCTACTTCTGAGTAACTAACTGTAATATCATTTGGGTCTTCTACAATCATAGGATCACCAATAATATAACTATCTTCATACTCTCCATCATATGTATAATAATCAAATACAAACTCTATAACATCACCATATTCAAGTTCAATTAATCTTCTTGTTTCTATCGTATTATTACCATAGTCTGTAACTGGTCTTGCTCCAATAACTGCTCCATCTGGATTTTTATCATCCCATACTACAATTAATTCTACATATTCATCATTTAAATATGCTGGTACTATAGCTTTAGTATGTACATCTGTTGATTCAATAACATAAAAAGGTACAATATTTGAATCTAGTGAAATCCATGTTCCATCAAAACTTACTATTAAATCTCCATTTTCCGTAGTTTCAAAATAGTCATCACTACCTAAATCTATATATCCTTCAGTATCATCATATAGTACTTCACAAGTTATTTCTGTAATTATATCCCAATCATCCTCATTAAGTTCTAAAACATAATAATCTCCATAATCTACTATTTCTAAATCTTCATATGTATTTTCATTATAATATGATTCGTACTCATTTATATAATCTTCATCATACCATACTTCATCTTCATAATAATCAGTAGAATATTCACTACCTGTTACATTTGATGTTGCAACTTTACCACCAGCAACAGTATTTGCTATTTTAGAAAGTACATCAATATACTCTGTAGGCATTCCTATATTATTATATATATCTAACATTTTAGTATAGTATTCTAAATCCGTATATGGAATATATATTGAAAGTCCATTAGAATTTTCCATTATAGTTGTAGTATTATTATACTCTATAACATCCTCTAATGCTGTTTTAAGAGAACTACTTGCATCTGTAGGTAAATTATCTGCTAAATGGTATAAATCGATTGTATCCATTTCTCCTTCACCAAAAGCCTTTGTTTTACCTATGGCTTTTGCAACTTGATTAAAGTTTTGTGTTTGTAACATATTTACATCTATCTGTTTCATATATTCAGTTAAAGCAGATATAACTAAATCCATTTCATTTACATTTATAACACTAAGTGTTGCTTCTTCATCATATATAAATCCTGTATTAGATTCAATAAATGAATCCACTATAGTGGTGCCAAGCTCTACAGTATCCATATCTGTATTACTAGATAATTTATTTAATATTTCAGTATAGTTCCATCCTGTTCCTGGCTCTAACTCTTCTGAAGCAATTAAATAATTAGCATTATCTTTGAGCATATATGCAGTTTCAACAGTTGCCATTAAACAAGCATCAAAACCTACAAACTCAAATTTAACTCCAGCATTATTTAAAGCTACATTCATTTCATCTATTGATAATGTGTCATCATCATCTTGAGTTTCATCGTATCCAAATCCACTTATAGCTCCACCACCATGATCCCACATGATAAGTGAATATCTATCTGCTGGATAGTTTTCTTTAGAATAATTAATAAAGTCTGTTAATGTATCTGCTTCTAACATATCAAGTTGACCTAAACTATCATCAACCAGTATAAGTTCACCATTTTCTATAATGTATCTTTCATTTCTTTCATTAGAAATATCAAAATTTTGCCACTGAAGTGTTCCACCCGTTTGTATAACTACATTTACTTTTTCATCTATATAGCTATCTAGCATTTCTTGTATATCTGTAGTTGCATATCCACCATCTGTTTCTAAATCTGATCCACATATATACATCATAACTGTATATGTACTAGTTCCTTCATTCACTATTTCATCATCTGAAAATAGCCATCCAAAAAATACAATAACAATAATAATTATAATAACCGTTTTTAAACCTTTTTTCATTACATTACCTTCTTTCTTTTGAGTATATTATATCATTATTTTATGCAATTTTCTACATTTTGTTATATTTTATGACAAAGAAAAAGATGCTAAAATTAATTAACATCTCTTTAACTATTTTGAAAGTTTATTACATATCTCTTGTGCAAATATTACCTGCCTTATTAATGTATCCAACATAACCATTATAATTGTTTACTCTAAGCAGTAATCTATTTGCTTCTAAAAGCTTATTTATAACAGTTTCATCAAAACTATCATCTAAATTTACTAGCTCCATTTCAGAAGTTATATGTAGCACAGCTACTTGGTTATACTCGATTCTTTCTAAATAATAGAAACTGTTTAATCCATTACTTTCAAGTTTATCTTTGATAATAATGACCTGATGATCACCTCTCATATAACATTTTTGCTCTTTAGGTATATCTGTAATAGCTTTCATACCATATGGATTAGCTATAACTTTAAAATCTAAATACTCTCCCTCGTATATAGTTAGTTTTTTTGGTTTTAATTCAATAATACTCATTATTAAATCTCCTTTTCTTTTAGTTTTTTGAAAAAATTTATTTATTATTACACTATATATTATACCACATTTCTGTAATTATGTCAACTTTGATAAAGTTTTTCAATTGACATATATAGTAATATCTGGTATAATATATATGTATTCAAATAGTTAACTAAAAATAATTTTAAAGGAGATTAAAACATGAACAAAGCATTAATATGTGAAATTAAAAAATTAAACCCAGAGGCAACAATCAAACTTTCTGAAGAAAGTATTCAGTATTTACTTACTGACATTAATCCAAGTGAATTAACATTACCAGAAGGTATTTATTACTTAGAAAAAAATGGTATAACTAACAAACATACTACTAATGAAGCATACTTTACTATTCCTTGTTTTTTATATGATTTTTATCAAGATTGCTTTTAATAACAAAAAACTCTATCTGCATTAGATAGAGTTTTTATCTTGTATTACTACAGTATTAAATAGAAAAAGTAGCTAGAAAAATCTAACTACCTTTTTTAATTATTTAATAATGTCTTTAAGCATTTGAGCAACTTTTTTGAGTTCAGAATTTGTCACATCATCATCTTTATCTTTATCATACTCAATTTTAGCTATTTCTAATGTCTTTTTATACCATTCTTGTACTGATGGAATCTCCATCATAGTATCAAAAATTGAATTATAACCTGCTTCTTCTTCAATTTCAAGCATGGTTATTACAGAATCAGGTGTAGCCCTGTACTGAGATAATGGATTTTGAATTAAATGTGTTATAAGGTCTACACACTCTGGATCTTCTGTATACAATCTTTCTTTTTTAGATACAGTTTTAATAAGTGTATCCATTTTCTCTTTAATAAAAGAAAGTACTTCTTCTTCTGTTAAACAAGCAACTGGAATTTGCTCACCATTGTCAAATTTCACTATCGGATCTGACTCTGTAAATATAATTCCTCTGCAAGTATAAACTCCAGGTATTTTTGTATCATACCCAAACTCATCAAGTACCTCACCATTAGTAAAAATACATTTCATAATTTTTCCTCCTATAGTTTCGGAGGATTACCCTCCGAATTATTAATTTCGAAGAGTTATTTTTAACTCACGTGTAACATTATATCATATTTACCAACCCTTGTCAACAATTATGTAAACTTATATAAATTATTTAATATATAAAAAACAGCTAGATTTATCTAACTGTTTTAATTACCTATGCTAGTGTCAATAGTATTTTTTTCCTTCCCATTTCTGGATTATCAAATATAAGATCTTCTATCATGTCCTCCATTTCCCTTACTTCTGGTATTCGGGACAATAATAAATCATTTATTAGATTTATTCCTGTATCTTCTTCTATTTCGTATAATTCCTTAAATGTTTTAAATGTTGGACAATAACGAGAGTTTTTAAGTTTTGCAAGTTCTTCTGTAAAATGTATTGAATCCAATTTTCTAGGATTTGCAACATATGAACCAGTTTTTGCATTTTCGTAATCTTCTGCATCATTTTCTATAATCTCAAGAACTTTTGTTTCATCTAATAAATATATTGGTAGTGGATAGCTTAGCACAAAATTTTCTACCATGATATCTCCAATGTTGATAAATCTACCTCCTTTTATATAATATTTATCCTCTCCAATTTTTTCTCCTAATTGATTAATGTTTTCTTCAGTAACTGCAAATAATCTAATCATGTTTACCTCCACTTTCTTCGGAGGTTCCCCTCCGATTCATTAATTTCGAAGAGTTATTTTTAACTCACTTTAATTATATCATAACAAAACAATATTAGCAACAATAATTTATATATCCTATTGTTTTTCTGGATCTAGTTTGATTTTATTAACTACTACGAATTTAGGTAATTTACGAGTAGTTCTTCCAATTCTTATATAGACAACTTCAAGTGTAAATGCATTTATATACTCTAAATTTTCTATTTCTTGCATCAAATGATACTGTCTTCTTCTTTCTTCTGGTTTTAAATTATTCCATTCAGCAACTTTTGCATTATACGCCTCTACACTTTCTTGAAATTTTTTTTCAAGTTCTTCTGCAGATAGTTTATTGTACTCATCAAAATCAATAATAAAATCCAAATTTTTAAAAAATTCTATTTCCTTCTCTTGATCAAATTCAACAAAATCAAATCTGTTTTCGTCCGTTACTCTTGGGGTTTGCAAAACCTTCATATAAATAGTAGCAGGTATTGGTATCTCTGTATCATTTACATGCATAATGTCCTGCATCTGAACATACACCTTCACAATTTTCCCATCTTTTGTTTCAAATAATTTCATAGTAATCTCCTTTTTAGTTAAATATTAATTCTAACAGCAATATATACACAAAATTTTGTAGTATATTTAAATTTTTGCTTGTGGATTATTATATCACACTAGTTATCTTATGTCAAT
>CAYJMD010000011.1:0-21801 GCA_964371585.1 uncultured Clostridiaceae bacterium | reverse complement strand
AGCATACCATACATAAAACAAAACTGTCACTATCAATTTGATAATGGCAGTTTATTTATTACTCTATTACACTAACTTTTCTAATTTCTTATTCACATATGTAACAAACGTATATTCTAATCCTTCATGTACCTTTTTAACACTTTCACACATTTCAGCCCAATTTTCTAATTCATCCAAATTAGGTATAAAAGTATCTGCATCTTCAAAAGTTTTATATATCTTTGTTATATATGCTTTTTTACAATATGGTAGAAATTGTCTAAATATTGAGCTTCCACCTATTACATATACATCTTTATCTTCATATTCTTTAGCTTTTTTAACGGCATCTTCTAAATTATGTACAACAACTACACCTTCTTTAATATAATGTTTTTCTAAGGCTACTACTATGTTTACTCTATCTTCTAAAGGTTTACCATCTGGAAAAGATTCAAGTGTATTTTTCCCTACGATAACTATATTATCTTTTGTCATTTCTCTAAAATACTGTTTATCTTCTGGTATATTTACTAGTAATTTATTATCCTTACTTATTGCCCACTTTTCATCTACTGCTACTATTAAATTCATAATTCTTATATAATGCAAGTGAATTTACATTATATACTCCTTTCTACATAATAATTTACTCTATATTTTATAATAAAAAAAGACTGTAATCAAGTGATTATAGCCTTAATTTACTATTTTAATAAATATTCTTGTAACTTACTAGTTTCTTCATCTGTTGGTACTTTTACATGAGATAGTTCATAATTCATATGTAAATCTTCCCATTTTTTTATACCCATTGTATGATATGGTAATACTTCCACTTTTTCTAGTGTTTTAAGTGAAGAAATAAACTGTTTAAGTTTAACTAAATCTTCATCACTAGAATCAGTAATAGTAGGCATATATACAACTCTTATTCTTGTTTTAATATTATTTTCAGATAAATATCTTGCAAATTCTAATATTTGTTTATTTGAAAAACCTGTTAAATCTTTATGAATATCATCATTAATATGCTTAATATCAAGCATAACTAAATCAACATATTTTAAAAGTTCTTTAACATCATCTGTTATTTTAAAATTACCTGCTGTATCAATAGTCACATGTATATTATCTTCTTTTAGTTTTTTACAAATTTTAGTAAGTGCAATAAGTTGCATAAGTGGCTCGCCACCTGTAAAGGTTACGCCACCACCTAGCTTCGTAAAAAACGATTTAGCATTTTGAATCTTTCTGTATAAATCAGTAAGTTCTACTTCTTCTCCAATATGCATTTTCCATGTATCTGGATTATGACAAAATTTGCATCTTAAGTTACAACCTTGCGTAAATACAACAAATCTTGTTCCTGGTCCATCTACAATACTTAGACTATCGATAGAGTGTATATACATACTACTATCATTGATCATAATATAGCTCCTAATCGTGGAATGTTCTTGAAATTACATCTAATTGATGTTTTCTAGATAATTTTATAAAGTTAACTGCATATCCTGATACACGTATTGTAAGTTGTGGGTATTTTTCAGGATTTTCCATAGCATCTAATAATACTTCTTTATCAATTACATTTATATTGATATGTTGTCCTGTTTTTTCAAAATAACCATCTAGTAATACAACTAGTTTTTGTACTCTTTCTTCTAAAGTAGCACCTAAACTTTTTGGCATAAAGTGGAATGTATATGATATACCATCTTTACTTTCTTCGTAATCAAGTTTAGCAACAGAGTTAAGAGCAGATATAACACCTGATTTTTCTCTATGGTACATTGGGTTAGCACCTGGAGCAAATGGTTCTCCTAGTTTTCTTCCATCTGGAGTAGCACCTGTTTTTTCTCCATAAACTACATTTGATGTAATAGTTAATATTGACATTGTATGTTCAGCATTTCTATATGTAGGATATTTTCTTAGTTTATCCATAAATATTTTTTGAATATCTAAAGCTATACCATCAACTCTATCATCATCATTACCAAAGCAAGGGAATTTACCTTCAGTTTCAAATTCAGTAATTATTCCTCTTTCATCTCTTATTGGTTTTACTTTAGCATATTTTATAGCACTTAAAGAGTCAGTTATAACACTAAGTCCAGCTATACCACATGCCATTGTTCTATGTATTTCACTATCATGTAATGCCATTTCTAATTTTTCATAAGCATATTTATCATGCATGTGATGAATTATATTTAAAGCATCAATGTATATTTTTGCAACATAATCTAAAGTTACATCAAGTTTACTCATAACATCATCATACTCTAAGTATTCAGTAGTTATTTCACCTGTTTTCGGTCCAACTTGATCACCAGATTTTTCATCTTTACCATCATTTAATGCGTATAATAATGCTTTAGCAATATTACATCTTGCACCAAAGTATTGCATTTGTTTACCAGTTTTCATTGGAGAAACACAACAAGCAATAGAATAATCATCTGAATAATGAGGTCTCATTAAATCATCATTTTCATATTGTATTGAAGATGTTTCAATAGATATTTTTGCTGTAAAGTCTTTAAATCCTTGTGGTAAATTATTTGACCATAATACAGTTAAGTTTGGTTCTGGAGCTGGCCCTAAATTTACTAATGTATGTAATGTTCTAAAAGCATTTTTAGTAACTAAAGTTCTTCCATCATCACTCATACCACCAACACATTCAGTTACCCAGTTAGGATCTCCTGCAAAAAGATCAGAATATGCTTTTGTTCTTAGGAATCTAACAATTCTAAGTTTCATTACATATTGATCCATGTATTCTTGAGCTGTTTTTTCATCAATAACACCATTTTTTAAATCTCTTTCAATGAATATATCTAAGAATGTTGAAGTTCTACCAATACTCATAGCAGCACCATCTTGTTCTTTTATTGCTCCTAAGTATGCAAAATATGTCCATTGAATAGCTTCTTTAGCATTTGCAGCTGGTTTAGAAATATCAAATCCATAGCTTGCAGCCATTTCTTTAAGTTCTAATAAGCTGTTCATTTGTTCTGTAAGTTCTTCTCTTTTCATAATAACATCTTCAGTCATCATTAAATCATCAGTTAATTTTTTCTCTTCAGCTTTAGCATTTACTAAGAAGTCTATACCGTAAAGAGCAACTCTTCTGTAGTCACCGATTATTCTTCCTCTACCATATGCATCAGGAAGACCAGTTATAATACCTGTTTTTCTAGCTTTTCTTATTGCTGGAGTATAACTATCAAAAACTCCTTGATTATGAGTTTTTCTGTATTTCATAAATGTATCTTCTACAGTTTTATCTAAATGATAACCATATTCTTCTAACGCTTTATATACAGTTCTTACACCACCATTTGGCATAATTCCTCTTTTTAAAGGCTTATCTGTTTGTAATCCTACGATTATTTCTAAATCTTCATCAATATATGCTTTACCATATGCAGTTATAGATGCTGGTATAGATGTTTCTGCATCTAATACTCCACCTTTTGCATTTTCTTCTTTAATGTATTCAGATATTTTACTCCATAATTTAGTTGTTTTTTCTGTTGCATCTGCAAGGAAACTATCGTCTCCTTCATAAGGAGTGTAGTTAAGTTGTATGAAGTTTCTAACATCAACTTTACTAGTCCATTCTCCTTCTTTAAATTCATTCCATTCTTTGTTCATAATTTTTCATTCCTTTCAGGTATATTATGGCATAATTAAATAGTAATATTACTTAATTATGCCTTAATAAATTTTTATTGTAATCTATTCATCTTTTCCATGACAATGTTTATATTTTTTTCCGCTTCCACAGTGACATGGATCATTTCTTCCTAATTTTTTTTCTACTCTTACAGGTTCTTTTTTAACTGGACCTTTAGGAGCATTTGTTGTTACATTTGTTACTTTAGGATTTCCACTGCTTAAATCCATATTAGTGATTTTTATATCAACATTTGTTGATTCAGTAGTTTTTTCTTTAATACTATATACTGCTTTTAAACTATCTTCTTTAATTGAATAATTCATTTCATCAAATAGTTTAAAACTTTCCATTTTATATGCTTCTAAAGGATTTGTTTGACCATAAGCTCTAAGTGATATACCATCTTTTAATCCTGATATATTGTCTATATGATCCATCCATTTTTCATCTACAACACGTAGTATAAATCTTTTTTCTACTTTATTTATAACAGATTTAACATCTTCTTTTCCGTTTATTATTCTCTTCTTTTTAGACATATAACTATCTTTAACTTTATTATATATTGATTCAGATATAATCTCTTCATCTAACGATGATATATCTTCTTTAGCTAAAATATCTTCAATTTTAAATACATCATTAAGTAGTGTATTAATTCCGAAAATATCAACATCATCAATATTTTCAGCTGGGCCTATATGTAACTCTACTATCTCATTTATTTTAGATTTAGTCATACCTAGTATAAAATCTTCAGTACTCTCAGATTTTAAAACTTCTCTACGCTGTTTGTATATTATCTCTCTTTGAGCATTCATTACATCATCATACTCAAGTACATTTTTTCTCATAGTATAATTTATGCCTTCTATTTTCTTTTGAGCATTTTCAATTGTAGCTGTTAAAATAGGAAGTTCTATTGGTGTATCTTCTTCAAGTCCCATAGCTCCAGCTATAGCTGTTATTCTATCTGAAGCAAATAGTTTTAAAAGATCATCTTCAAACGAAAGATAAAATTTTGAACTACCTACATCCCCTTGTCTACCAGAACGTCCTCTAAGCTGATTATCTATTCTTCTTGATTCATGACGCTGACTACCTATGATTTTAAGTCCACCAGCTTCTATAACTTTTCTTTTAGATTCTTCTATTTCAGTTTTATATTTCTTTTCTAAATCTGGGATATGTTTTTTAGCTTCATTTACTTCTTCAATATCATAATGTATAGGAGTCATTGCCATTTCAATTACTTCTTTAGAATATCCAAGTTTAGTAAGATCCATACGAACTTTAAATTCCAAGTTACCACCTAACATTATATCTGTTCCTCTACCTGCCATATTAGTTGCAATTGTTACTGCTTTAAAATGACCTGCTTGAGCTATAATTTCAGCTTCTTGTTCATGATACTTAGCATTAAGCACTTGATGTGGTATTTTTTCTTTTTTAAGCATCATACTTAATTTTTCTGATTTGTCAATTGTTGAAGTACCTACTAGTACTGGTTGACCAACTTCATATGACTCTTTTATATCTTTAATAATAGCTCTGAACTTAGCATTTTCTGTTTGATATATACTATCATTTAAATCTTGTCTTTTTATAGGGTTATTAGTTGGAATTTCAACTATATCTAATTTATATATTCCTTTAAACTCATTTTCTTCTGTTTTAGCTGTACCAGTCATACCAGCAAGCTTGCCATATAGTCTAAAATAATTTTGAAATGTTATTGTAGCAAGAGTTTGTGATTCAGAAGCTATTTTAACACCTTCTTTAGCTTCAATAGCTTGGTGAAGTCCATCACTATATCTTCTACCATTCATTAATCTTCCTGTAAATTCATCAACTATTACAACAGTTCCATCTTGAACTATGTATTGCTTATCTTTATGCATAAGTCCATAAGCTCTAATAGCTTGATTTATATGATGCGAAATTGCAAGATTACTAGCATCTGATAAATCTTCAATATTAAAGTAACTTTCAGCTTTTTTAATACCCGTTTCAGTAAGTGCTGATGACTTAGCTTTTAAATCTATAATATAGTCATATTTATCATCTTCTTCATCAAATTCTTTTTCATTTTTTTCTATAATTACTCTAGCTTTTAAAGTTTTAGCAAAAGAGTTTGCTTTTTCATATATGTCACTTTTTTTATTAACACTGCCAGAGATTATAAGAGGAGTTCTAGCCTCATCTATTAATATGCTATCAATTTCATCTATTATAGCAAAATTTAAATCCCTTTGCACCATATTTTCTAAAGCTGGAGCCATATTATCTCTTAGATAATCAAATCCAAATTCATTGTTAGTTCCGTACGTTATATCTGCTGCATATGCTTCTTTTTTCTGTGCATGATTCATACCTGCAACAACAAGTCCTACACTAAGACCTAAGAATTTATATAGTTTACCCATGAATAAACTTTGTGTTTTAGCTAGGTAATCATTAACCGTAATTAAATGAACACCTTTCCCTGTAATTGCATTTAAATATATAGGTAAAGTTGCAACTAAAGTTTTACCTTCACCAGTTTTCATCTCAGCTATTCTACCTTGGTGCAGAATTATACCACCAATAAGCTGAACTCTAAATGGTCTCATATTTAAAACTCTACTACTAGCTTCAGATACTACAGCGTAAGCTTCTACTAGCATAGATTCTAAAGTTTCACCATTTTTATATCTATCTCTAAATTCATTAGTTTTATTTTTTAGTTCCTCATCAGTTAATTTCTTCATATCTTCTGCTAAACCTAAAATACTATCAACTAAAGGATTTATTTTTTTAATTTCTTTATCGGAATATTTCCCAAATATTTTTTCTAATAAGCCCATAATCACTCCTTATATTACATCGTATATTATATCATAGTTTACATCATTTTTAAATAGTTATACAAAAATAATTAAGTATATTTTTTTATTTTAGCAGTATTTATTAAAGTTTTATTCTATATATTTAATTGCCTGCATAATATGTCTTAAAGATACATTGAGGTGAAGTATGTTTGTATTTAATATAAAAGTAAATTTCAAAAAAATAGTTGCTGTAATTATTGTTATTTCTATAACGATTGCATTATTAGTAAATATCTTTTCTAGTAACAATTCATTAATTTCAACAGTTAACTCTAGTAGCAAACACGATTATGTTTTAACTACTGAAAATTATGTAGAAAACCTTAAGCTATTACATGAAAACATAGATAGTAATATTGGTAAAACTATTAGTCTGACGGGCTTTGTTTATAGGAATGATGATTTTGATAACGATATTTTTGTTTGTGGAAGAAATATGATTATAGAATCATTAGAAAGTGTTGCTGGTATTTTATGTAAAAGTGATGATGCAGATATTTTAAAAGATAATCAATGGGTTGAAATAATAGGTGTTTTAGAAAAAACTGACTATAATGGTAATATGCCTATTATTAAAGTTACAAGCATAAAGAAAATAGATCCACTTGAAAACACTTATGTTGAATAGGAAAAAGACTACATTAAAAAATGTAGTCTTTCATTAATTCACACTATGTATATATGTGTATAACACTTCAATTGTACCATCTTGATTTGTAATAATTAACTGATTGGTATTATTAATACTATACCCTTGACTAGTTATATCTAAAGGATCAGTATTAATAAGCTCAGCTAAACTTTCGATAGTAATTACTTTAACTGGAATGTTTAACTCTTTATTTACAATATTATCCGTTTCCATTCTTTCAGAAGCTTCAAGTAGATTTCTTTTCATAACTAAATCAATTGAATCATATGTGTTATTAATAGGGTTATTCTCAATAGTAGCAAGTATCACCGCTCCAGAAAGAATCAACATAATTACCATTGTGATGATAAGAGTAACAACACTCACACCTCTTTTGAATTTCATATTCATCCTCCGTATATAAATTTATCTTCTATTTAAGAAACTTTCTAATATGTAAGTTGCTGCTAATCTATCTGCATAAGTATTCTTTTTTTTCTGACTTATACCAAGTTCTTTCATAGTCTTATAACTACTAACAGTTGTAAGTCTTTCATCCACTTTATGAACAGTAACACCTAAACTTTCTAGCTTAGGTATTAAAGATTCCACTTTCTCAGTCTTCTCAGACATTGTACCATTCATATTTTTAGGATAACCAATTACAACTTCTTCAACTTTATACTCGGCTATTAATTTTCTAATACCAGATATAAAATTTTTATCACTGCCATTTATAACTAGATTTTCAAGACCAGTTGCAATCATTCTAAGTTCATCACTTATAGCTATTCCAACTCGTACATCTCCATAATCTATTCCTAAAACTCTACTCATGATTAACCTATATAATTCTTAATCATTTCTTCTAAAAGATCATCTCTTTCTATTTTACAAATAAGAGCTCTTGCATCATTATGAGAAGTTATATATGTAGGATCACCAGATAATATATACCCGACAATTTGACTAACAGGCTCATAACCTTTGTCATTTAAAGCTTCTACTACTTGATGCATAATTTCCTTAACTTTTAATGATTCATCTTTTTGTGGTGTAAACACCGTCGTATTTTGATCCATTTTAATTCCTCCTTAAATAATTTTTATTGTGTCAGTATCAGGCATGTTATCAATATAGTTTAACATTTTCTGAAACTCACTTTCAATATTGTTTTGTTTTTTAATTGTTTTTAAAACAACTTGAGTTGTAAGAGCTACAAATCCATCATTTACACCTTCAATAGCATCACTTTTAATACGTGACAATATTCTTTCTAAACTTGGATGTACAGCTTCTACTGTTGTGTTTGGAACAATTATTAATATTCTAGCTCCACTATATCTTATATGAATAGTATCACTTCCTGTAAGTTCTTTAATAACGCCTACAGCTTTAAGTAGTAACTTATTTCCTACTTCTCTTGAGTACATGCTATTAACTTCTGAAAGATTGTTAAAACATAATAATGCTACAGCACTATTTTCATGATCAAGTATAGTTTTTCTAGCTTTAGAATATAAGTAAATATTATTATAGAAACCTGTTTGTTTATCTGTATTTTCTGCAAGTTCTAAAACATTTTCATTAATAGTATTTTCTAAAAATACTCCCATATTATTTTTAAGTTTTGCTATTTCAGATTTAGAAATATTATCAAAAGCATTTATAACATCATCTTCAATAATCCAAAAACCTATGAATGTAGATAAATGGTATATTGGAGAAAACATACAAGACTTGATTCCTCTTTCAATAGCTGATTTATAATTTAAATTTTTAGCTGATGTTGTTGTAATGTATTTAGAAACATTTTTAGCCACATTTGCTTTAAAATCTGGTTCTTCTGTTATTTTAGATATAGCTTCTATATATTCTTTTTCTACATTTGTTGCTTTAACTATATATGAAGAACCATCATATATAACTATAGTAGAGTTTTTACACTTATATGTATCAATTATAACTTTATTTAATTCTTCTACTTTATCATTTGCATTTATATTAGCACCCATTATTTCAAACATACTTTGAATTACTCTCATAGATGATAAATTTTTTGATACTATCTTATAGTATTCAATTTGTTTAGATTTAATTACTAACGATATTGCAAGTATTCCTACTACTACAATCATAATCATTAATAATATAACTAAAAATATATCCATATTTTAACCTTCCTATAATATTTATTTTAATATTACTTTATCTTAAATTTATTATTTTACTTCTTTTTCAAATTCCATTTCAGCTTCATGAGCCATATATGCATCATTTTGTTTTTTTAATTTAAATAGATTTGAAAAACTCGATTTCTTTTGTTTTTTATGAACAGCTGCATGCTCAGTTTTATATATACTACCAACCGGATATATAGAGTTAATTATTGTATTTAATGACTCTTTAAACTCTGGTGTAAATGTCGAAAATGTATTAGTATATTTAAATATCATGTCAATATATTTTCTATAATTTTCTTCACTAAATGGAAGTATAAAATATGGTATACTACCAGAAGAAAATAATTCGTCAAACATTTTAAGATCATAACTAGTATATGTTGCAATACCTTCTAAAATATCTTTTGCTGTTATTGAACATTTCATATGTTTGTTTATAATAACTCTTATCTTACTCATAGGTAATCCTCTTGATTTAAGCTCTCTTAAGAATAATGTTATTTGACCTATGTTTAAAGTATCCATATCTTGGATAACATATATTTCTTGACATAACCTAAAATAATCAAGTGGTGTTGTGAAATCTGCATCTATTAATATAACGTTATTATTATTCATAACAGTTTCAATTAATCTACCTGCAACATATGATTTTCTATCTTCACCAGGCATTGCTGTATATACGCTTAAGTTATCATATGCTAAAGGTTCGTTAAATCCCTTAGATGCATATTTAGAACTTTCTGCAGCAATACTTCTTTTACCTTCATTATCATATGTGTATATAGTATATGTATCTCTTTTTCTTGTCATATCAACAATTGCTGTATCAATTTTTTTCTTAGCTAAATGAGTAGCTATTGCATTAATACAAAATGTTGTACCAGTTTTAGGAGCACCTATAAAACAAACAACTTTTTTATAATCTTTTGGAACTTCAAATACTTGTTCATATACTTGTTTTTCTAAAACTTCTGTTACAACAGCTGCAGCTTTTGTTTTATCTTTTACTATTATTTTTTCAATAATTTCAGGTTCTTTTCTTATTTCTAATGTTGAATTGCTTTTTTCTTTTTCATTAACAACTTCAGTTTCTTTTTCTGGTATTTTCACATTTTGCGCATTTTCCATAAGTTCTTTGTACTTATTATTGTTAAAAGATAAATACTGTTTCACTTCAGGTGGTAAGAAATTAACAATAACAAATAATTGTTCATCTGTATACTGAGATGCAACTCTATCAAAAATTTCATTATATTTATCCGCTACACCATTTAAATTGTTGTAATATGATACTATTCTTTGAAGCTCAACTTCAGAAACTTGTGCAGTTTTATACACACTTTCCCCAACTCTATCTTCATAGTACTTTTTTACATCTCTTTTAATTGCTGGCTTATTTATATATGCTGAAACTTTCCCTTTTGTTCTATCTTGTCCTGTAAGTACTGAGTATATTCCTAAATTAAATAATTTACTTAAGAATTCATCTCCATATTTTCTTCTATCTGAAGCAATATATATTATACTTTTAGAATCAAATACATCAGTTATTGCATCTATATTAGCAAATATGTAATCATCTATTTTAGCTATATTGTCAGTAGGGAATTTTTCTAATTCTTCAAGTAATACTATTCTATCATATTCTCCAGCTTCTGCTTCCATAACTAGATTTTTAAAATAGTATACACTTTTATATTCAAGCTTTTCTCCAAATTTCTCCTCAAAAAATTTAGATATTCCTTTTACGTTTTCATCATTATTTATCGCAAATAAAATTTTCATATATCTCTCTTTACCTCCTAATTTTTAAGAAACCACCATAAATGCATACACTAAAGGTAGACATTGGAATATAGCTGTAAATATTGCTATACCAACAATCATTCTTTGTCCTTTTGCTTTATGATCTACAACTTCTGTCCCTACTACGTAAAATTCATATAGTGCATATATGAAAAATAGTATAATTACTGGCCAAGAATATCTTTGTAGAAATAGTAAAATTTCAAAAAAACCATCGTATATCTGATCTGAAGAATTTACACTCGTTCCTAATACTACACTAGAAAGTATTGTTGCAAATATTGCTATCGACATTGCTATCATTACTAATTTTTTATAAATCATGTTATTACCCCATTTTCCTTATTTTGTTTACTATAATTTTACTATATTTATACTAAAATAGCAAGCTTTTTATTTTTTTTTTTACATTTCTATATAACTTTTTAATTTAATTTTAATCTTATCATATAAACTATTGATATTACTACATTTACTAAAGAAATTATAAACATAAAAATACCCTCTCAAAATATTTTTTAGAGAGAGTATTTTATTATTATACTACATACAACATTTACTTTTTAATTTGTTAATTTCTTTTGTTCCTTTATGAACCATTTTGTTCATCATATCTTGATTCATAAAAGCAACAGTTGTTCCTATAACTGCACCCATTAGAGCTCCTTTAATAAATCCCATAGATATCACTCCTTTCACTAATTATAGTTTTTGTTTTTTAAAAGATAAAATACTAACAATTATTTCATATATTGAAACTAATAAAATAGCAATTGTAAAATAAAACTTTAAATTTTCCTCTGAAATACTAGCATTTATAATACTTCCTATTATACTACCAATTACTACTGAAATTATAAGCTTAAAAAATATTTTTTTATCAAATTTATTATTATTTTTAAAATTTTTAATAAGTGATACTATTCCTACAACAATAAACATTGTAAGTGTATATAACATTGCTTCTTTTTGTTTAAGTAGTCCAAATGTGGTAGTTATAAGTATAAATACACTTCCTCCACCTATACCAAGACCTGAAACAATACTACAAATAAATAAAATTATATAAATCATCATAAATTAATTACCCCATAAATAGAAAGTGTAAATGTCGCAATAGCAGCTACTAAATTTAAAACTTTTGAGTTTACCTTTTCCATTAATTTATTTCCTATATAACCGCCAACTATAGCAAGTAATATAATAGTTACTATTGTTAATATATCTAGTTCCAAAAATATATTATAAGTTAAAAGTGTTATAAAAGAAGCAATTGCCATAACTGAAAGACTAATATTTCTCATAATGTGAGAATCATTTTTTTTAATAAAAACAAGATATAAAATAATGAGCTGCCCTGCAAAACTTGCAAAAATACCATTTAATATTCCAGCAATAAATCCTATTAAAATCATCATATTATTATTATTTGAAAAAAAGCAAGATATATACAAATGTATACATCTTACTTATCTATTATTTTATTTTTTATTGTTTTTTTGTATTTATTATTTATTTTTTAATATTATTAAACATTATAGAAATATGTTGCTTCTAAATCCGCTTCAAAAGTTAAAAGTGCAAGTGGATATTTAGAATATGCAATACCTAAAGTTCCATATAATTCTTTAGGTTCTGTAAATCCCATATGCCATCTTATAGCATATTTTTCTTCAGATGTAAGTTTTATATACTCAGTAAGCATCATTACAGATTTTTCACCATGTCCATAAGGTATCGTATCTTCTACAGTATAATATGGGACTTTTTCCCAATTACCTTGCTCATTTTTAGCATTTCTATAATCAACTTTATAAAAATTAACTTTACAAATATCGTGTAAAAGTGCAACTATTATTAGTGTTTCTTCAGAAATATCTAATTTAAGATGTTTAACTTTTTCTACAAGAATTTCATAAACTTTTAAACTATGCTCTACAAGTCCACCTTCAAAACTACCATGAAATCTAGTTGATGCTGGTGCTTTAAAAAAATCTGTTTTGTTTATGAAGTCAATTAAGTTTTCCATACCTTCTCTTTTTACGCTATTAAGTAATTTTAAATATTTTTCTTTCACTAGTTTACCTCACTACTCCAAAGATCGTGTTTATTACAGTATGAGTATACAATTCCATTTCCTAAGTAATTGAACACAACTTTAGCTTCTTCATTTGGTTTAAATGAAATAGTTTGCTCTTTACCATTTGCTATATATGTAATCCATTCAATGTAATGTACATCTTCCATAACATGATTTACTGTAACAACTAATTTATTATTTTCAATTTCGTATACAGGTTTATGTTTTTCTACTGCTGCATCAAATGTATTAGCCTTTAAAGTTACCATATCTTCATTACAACATACCATAGGGCAATTATCACATTTACAATCCACAAGTACTTTAACCATAGCTAAACAATTATTACATCTTTTAATTATTAATTCATTATTCATAGTTTTTTCCTCCTTAACTATTAATGTTATTATACATTTTTTTTGCTTATATGTCAATTAAAATAAGTAAATCTATTTTACTAGACTTACTTATTAATATTTATTATTATTTAATACTATTTATACTACTTGCAATAAGTTTAGACATAATACTTATAACACTATCAATATCTTTAGGTGTAACAATATAATTTTCTGTATCTAAAGTATTAGCAATCATTTGGTATCTATTATCGGAATTTAACAAATTAAAAACAATATTACCTTCTTTAATTTCTGAGTTTGTATAATTCTCCACTTCATCTTTACTTTGCTCAATTACTTTATCTAAAGCTCCATTTGTTATAGTTGCCATATCAACAACCGTAGGTACTCCAAGAGCTATTACAGGTATATTTAATGTTTCTTTATTTAAACCTTTTCTTTTATTTTTAATTCCACTTCCTGGACTTATTCCAGTATTACTAATTTGAATAGTTCTACCTACTCTATCCATACTTTGTGATGCTAAACTATCAATAACTATTGCTATGTCTGGTTTTATTTTACTTACAATACTTTCTACTATCTCTGATGTTTCAATACCTGTTGTTCCTAAAACTCCAGGACTTACTGCTGAAAGTTCATTTTCATTTTCATCTACCAATTCTTTAGCAAAAGTAAATAGATGTCTATTAACTTCTAAAGACTCTATAACTTTAGGACCAAGAGCATCTGGTGTTATTTGACTATTTCCAAGCCCAACAACAAATATACTTTTTTTATCTTTGATTAAATCTTTTAGTACCTCAGATATATTTTCTATAATATCATTTTGGCCTTCTTCACTTATATAATCTGCATCGTAAAGCTCTAAAGTTATGTATTTACCAATTTCTTTACCTATAGCTTTTTCTCCATTTTCATTTATAACTTCAACAGTAACTATATTTATGCCATCAATTTCTTCTTTAGTAACTATAATACCATCAATATCACTCATATTATGTACACGTTTATATGTATCTACTCTTTCATCTGCCATATCTGTTTTAAAATTCAAATAATTTTTATTCATACTCAATATTATCACCTTTTTTAGTATGACTTTTAAACACTCTTTTATACAAAAAAAACATTCTTAAATACATATGTATCTAAAAATGTTTTATATTTTACATTAAGCAAATAATTTGTTTAAGTCCAATTTCAAAATCTAAAAGTCCAATTTTAGTTTTTTCATCATACTCTCCAAATTTATATATTAATAATTTTAATTTGTCTAATTCATATTTATGTGCACAAGAAGAAAGCTTATTAAACACGTATGGATTTAATTTTAAAATCTCATTAGCATTTTGCATATTATTTACTTTCATATATTTAATAATATACATCTGTTTTATTTGTTTATATAACATGATTGAAATCTTAACAACAGGTTCTTTTTGTATTATAAGTTCATCAAGCATTTTTAGAGCATCTTTTTTATTTTTATTAACAGCAAAATCTAACATATCAAATATTTTAGTAGTAAATGTTTTACTACATATATTATCTATATCTTCCTTTGTTATAACTGAATTTATATCTTTAAGAGAAACTATTTTTTTCATTTCATTAATAATATTAGATTTATCAATTCCACATCTTAACACCATATACTCAGCAACAGATGAGTTCATAGATAGTTTATATTTTTTAAAAGTTGTAACTAAATATGAAATCATTTCTTTAGGTGTTAATTCCTTAAATTCTTTAACCTGAGCTTTTTTACTTAGTTCTTTATATACACTTAGCCTTTTATCAAGTGAATCTTCTATTATGATATATGTATCTTCTTCATCAGCTTCTAATAGCAATTTAGTAACATCAAATTTCAGTTTAGTATCTTTAATAATTACAAGCTTATTTGAAGAAAAGAAAGTCATAGAATTATATATACTATCTAATTCTTTAATATTGTCTAAATTAATATTAAAATAGTTAATACCATTTTCTAAAGTATCAAAACTTGATTTTACACTATCTACAAATCTATACAGTTCATATTTTTCTGGTCCATATAGTACATAAATCATAATATTCCTCCCTACTTAATATATTCTAAATCACTTCTTAATTTTTCCATATAACTTATACTTCTACTAGCATATTCAGTATATTTAGTTTTCTTATCCATTTTTTTTACAACATTTTCAAGTGGTCTTATAATACCAAAATTAGCATTCATAGGTTGATAATCTTTATTTTCAGTAGATATATACTGACTTAAAGATCCAAGCATAGTTGTATTATCAAGTTTTATTTCACTATTATTATGCGTGGCAATTATATTTAATGCTACTAGCATCCCAGAAGCTGCAGATTCAACATAACCTTCAACACCTGATATTTGTCCTGCAAAATATACATTAGTATTTGATTTAAGCTGAAACTTATCATTTAAAACTTTACTACCATTTATATATGTATTTCTATGCATTACACCATATCTTAAAAATTTCATATCCTCAAGTCCAGGTATCATTTTAAACACTCTTTCTTGTTCTTTGAATTTAAGACTTGTTTGAAATCCAACTAAATTATATGCTGTCTTATCCTTATTTTCACTTCTTAATTGAACTACTGCATAATATTTTTCACCTGTTTTTGGATTATTTAATCCTACAGGTTTAAGCATGCCAAAAGTTAAAGTCTTTTCTCCTCTTTTTGCCATTTCTTCAATAGGCATGCAACCTTCAAATAGTTTAATATCATCAAACTCATGTCTATCTGCTTCCTCAGCAGTTATAAGGGAATTATAGAAATTAAGATACTGCTCTTTATTCATACCTAAATTTAAATAATCTCCACCTTCTATTTCACCATATCTATCCATACTATATGCTATATCCATATTAATACTATCTGCTTCAATTATTGGAGCTGCTGCATCATAAAAATATAGATTATCATTACCAAGTATTGATTGTATCGATTTTGATAACTCATCACTAGTAAGTGGCCCTGTAGCTATTACAGTTATTTCATCATCTTTTAAAATTTCGTTTATATCTATAACTTCTTTTTCTATAACTTCAATATTAGTATTTTGTTTTATTTTATTTGTAATATAACTAGCAAATTCTTCTCTATCAACTGCAAGAGCTTGTCCAGCTTCTACTTTGCTTGCATATGCCGCTTCTAAAAAAATACTATTAAAAAAAGACATTTCCTTTTTTAATAATCCACAAGCATTAGTAATATTTTCAGATTTTAAAGAGTTACTACATACAAGTTCAGAAAAATTATTACTTTCATGAGCTTCTGTTTTTTTGTACTTTTTCATTTCATATAATTTTACTTTTATACCATTTCTAGCTAAAATATCACTACACTGACATCCTGCAAGTCCTGCTCCTATAACGTTTACTATCATTATTTATATCTCCTAATTTCAATATATTATATCACACTTTACCTATTTAATCAAATAAAAGAAACCTACAATTTGTAGATTTCTCTTATTACCTAATAAAGAATTTCTTTTAATAGTTTTCTAATCAGTAAGTCTTGAACTTCTTCTAATTTGTCTTTTAAAAAACTCATAACTATCCCTCCTAAAAAATATTCACACAAATATATGTAGAGCAAAGTGTCATTGAAATTAGTAAATTTATCAAAAGTTTTAATTCTATTTTCTTGTTTTCTTTGTCTAATTTATATCTTGTTACAAAACTTGTAATTATTAACAATGTACATGCTGTATACATAAATAGATATTCAAAAGAATTACTATTGATATCACTTAATATTGCAAAGAAATATGACACTTGAACTGCATGGTGTAAATAATTTAAATTAATTTTCATTTTCTCCTCCTTTATTAAAAGTTAGTTTTTTTATTACTTCCAATATATTATACCATAATAATAACACAAAATCAATAATAATTATTTATAAATAGAGTGTCAAAAAGAATTAAGAATACATAATTATATCTTTATTCATAAAACTAAAAAAACATGCTATACACTAGGTATAACATGCTTCATACTATTATGAGTTTTCCTGAATAAATTCAAAAAATGAACTTTCCATTATTTTCATCATAAGATTATTTACTTCTGTTTCAGTAATACTTTCAATTGATTTTGCATTTTTTGCTTCATCACTTAATGTAACTTCTTGTTCTAAAGGATTAACTGTATATTCAACAGTAATATTTGCACTGCTAAGTTCATCACTATCAGAATTTGAAATTTGTAATGAATATACATATGTTGATATATCTTCATGAACAAGCATTTCAATTACTATACTTTGATTTACATTTTCTACTGATTTTAATTCTACTGTAGCTTTATTATCTGTAGATGTAACATTAAGGCTAAATATTACTTCTTCTAAATCTTTTGTATCATAAAATGATGCCATATATCCTGAATCTGTTTTGTCTATAATGATTGTAGATATATCTTCACCATCTACAATTTCAATTATATCTTTCTTTCCACCAAACATATACGATACACTTGAAATAACTTCAACTTCTTCTAAATCACTAGGATCATAATATATACTATCACTTACATATTCAGTATTTTTCCCTGACACTTCAATTTTATATAAATCATCAAATAAACCTGTTGTATATACTGCAAATTCTAAGTTATTTTCTAACTCTTCATATTCAGATGCAAAATCTTCAAAAGACTTTTTTACATCTCCAGATAGTTCATAAACTTCAATTATTTTTTCAGTAAGTTTATTAACAAATTCTGGAGTAATTATAAATGAAGATTTTTTTGCACTAACTTCATTTAAAGTTACACTTTCACTTTTAAAATCTACTTCTGGCATTAAATTTACAACTTCTTCTATAATTTCAAATAATTGCTCGTCAATTTTATTTTGTCCATTTTCTTCTGTAGGTAATTCCATTTTATAATAACTTGAAAAAGCATCTTCAACTGTAAAGTATAAATTAGATGAATCTGTATACATTTTTAAATCAAAAATATCTTCAAATTCAAATGATGGTGTTACACTCGAGCTAGAAATATTTGATGTAGTAGATGAATTAATATCAAATGCTATATCAAGACCATTAACCAATCTATTTATTAATTCATCACTTGAATCAACCTCCATTGAAACCTTACCATCAATAGAAACGTTTGATGAAAAATCGTCATATATTTTACCTTCAAAAGGTTTACTTAAATATTCAAAATTTTCACCAATACCACTCATTGTTTGAATAATAATTCTTTGTGGTGTATTCATTAGACTAAATACAACTGCCCCAATAATAATTGCTAGCGTAACAACTACTAGAATAACAATTGCAAATAGACTAAATCTACCATTTTTTCTTTTAACCATAATTCCTCCTTAAATCTTATTATATGTCTATAATTTACAGATTAATCATATCATTAATAGTAATTTTTGTCAATAAAAATAACTATAAGTTTAATTAAAACTCATAGTTACTTTTTTATTTAGTCATATTATTTATTTTGTTTCATCACTCTTAAAATTATTTTTACTTAATTCATTAATAACTTTATCCATGTATGACCCGTATTCTAAAGAATCATCAAGTACAAATGTAAGTTCTGGAGTATTTCTCATTTTAACTTTTCTACTTAAACTACCACGAATAAACTTAGCAGCTTTCGTTAAAGCTTCAACTGTTTTTTTCTTACTTTTAGAATTATATACACTTACATATACTTTAGCATATTTTTCATCTGGAGTTATTTTAACTGTAGTTACAGATATTAAACCTGTAACTGCAGGATTTTTAAGTTCTTCAGAAATAATTTTACTAAGTGCAAGTCTTACATCTTGCTCTAATCTTTCCATTCTTATCATAATTTATCTCTTTTCTTCTACCATTTCATAACATTCGATCATGTCGCCTTCTTTAACATCATTAAAGTCTTCAAGTTTAATTCCGCATTCATAACCTTCTCTTACTTCTTTAGCATCATCTTTTTCACGTTTTAAAGAATCAAGTTTAACATCAGCAATTATTACATTATCTCTAACAAGTCTAGCCATTTTATTTCTCATAACTGTACCTGATTTAACGTAACAACCACAAATAGTTCCAACATTACTAATTTTAAATGTTGCTCTAACTTCAGCTGTTCCATGTAAAACTTCTTTAAATGTAGGTTTAAGCATACCTCTCATCGCTGTTTCAACATCATTTATAGCATCGTATATTACTCTGTATAATCTCATATCAACATTTTCTTTTTCAGCTTGTTTTGATGCAATAGATTCAGGTCTTACATTAAATCCAATTATTATAGCATTAGACACTGCAGCAAGAGTAACATCAGATTCTTTAATACCGCCAGTTGCACTATGTATAATTCTAACTTTAACTTCTTCATTAGTTAATTTTTCTAAAGAATTTTTAAGTGCTTCTAAAGTACCTTGAACATCAGCTTTTATTATGATATTTAAATCTTTTAACTGGCCTTCTTTTATTTGACCAAATAGATCATCTAAAGTCACTTTGCTTCCTTGTTTAATAAGATTACGTCTAACATCTGCTTTTCTAGAATCAACTAAACGTTTAGCTACTTTTTCATTTTCTACTTCATAGAAAATATCTCCTGTTGAAGGAACAGATGAAAGTCCAATAATTTCTACTGGAGTTGAAGGTCCAGCAACTTTTATTTTTTTACCTTTATCATCTTTCATATTACGTACTTTTCCTATAATATCACCAACAACAATTGTATCACCAATATTTAATTGTCCTCTTTGAACTAGTAATGATGTTATTGTACCTATATTTTTATCAAGTCTAGCTTCAATAACTGTACCTTTAGCTTGTTTATCTGGATTTGCTTTTAAATCTTTCATTTCAGCTGTTAATATTAACATTTCAAGTAATTGATCTATACCTTCACCTGTTTTAGCAGATATTGGAACACATATTGTATCTCCGCCCCAATCTTCTGATACTAAACCATGTTCTAGTAATTCTTGTTTAACTTTATCAACATTAGCAGTAGGTTTATCTATTTTATTTATAGCAACAACAATACTTACATTTGCAGCTTTAGCATGATCGATTGCTTCAATTGTTTGAGGTTTTATACCATCATCAGCAGCAACAACAATTACAGCTATATCTGTAACTGAAGCTCCTCTTGCTCTCATTTCAGTAAACGCTTCATGACCTGGTGTATCAAGGAAACATATTTCTTTATCATGTAATTTAACTTTATATGCACCTATATGTTGAGTTATACCACCAGCTTCTTTATCAACAACTTGAGCATTACGTATACTATCAAGAAGTGATGTTTTACCATGATCAACGTGTCCCATTACAACAACGATTGGTGGTCTTGGTTTTAAATCTTCATCATTATCTTCTGAATCATCAAATAATATTTCTTCATCAGTTATAATTACTTGTTTCTCAGCTGTAATCCCAAATTCTTCTGCAACTAAGAATGCTGTATCAAAATCAATTTCTTGATTTACAGTAGCAAGAATTCCAAGAGCAAATAATTTTTTAATAACATCTGAAGCTTGTTTTTTAATACTTTCAGCAAATTCTTTAACTGTCATTATTTCTGGAAGTTTTACTTCAGTCATAGGAATAATTTTAGTTTGATTTGTAGTTATTTCTCTTTTATCTTTTCTTTTCTTTCTTTTTCTTAGATTATCTCCATCTCTTTCATAAAGATCAAGCATACCACCAGAAGAGTTAACTTCAAGTCCACGAAGCTTAGTAGTTGATATTCTAGTATTTTTTTCTCTTAAGTCATTTTTATTGATTTGACTTTTTTTACCATCATTATTGTTATTATTACTATTATTATATTTTTTCTTATCAATTAATGTTAAAGAATAATCTCTTTGTTCTTTTTTCTCCACAGTAGCTTCATCATTTTGTTTCATGAATTTATCTACTTGACTAAGAGGAGCTCTTTGTCTTCCAAAGTTATTATATGGTCTTCTCTCACCATTATTATTGTTATTATAGTTTGGTCTATCAGAATTGTATGGTCTTCTTTCTCCATTGTTATTGTTATAATTTGGTCTATCAGAATTGTACGGTCTTCTTTCTCCATTGTTATTGTTGTAATTTGGTCTATCAGAATTGTACGGTCTTCTTTCTCCATTATTATTATAGTTTGGTCTATCAGAGTTGTACGGTCTTCTTTCTCCATT
>CAYJMD010000010.1:0-33042 GCA_964371585.1 uncultured Clostridiaceae bacterium | reverse complement strand
CAGGGTCGTTGGTTCAAGTCCAACTTGAGGAGCCAAAACAAGCAGATCAGAGATGGTCTGTTTTTTTATGTTTAAAAGTGTTGATTAGTTATACATAAAGTGATATAATATAACAAAAAATGAATGGAGGAATATTAATGAATAACTCGTATTTTGATGGAGGATTACTTAGTTGGATAGGTTGGAATATTCTAGGTACTTTACTTACTGTATGTACATTTGGAATATGTTATCCTTGGGCTTTGTGTATGGTGTATGGCTGGAAAATAGACCATACAGTTGTTGATGGTAGAAGACTTAAATTTACTGGTTCAGCAATTGGACTATTTGGTAACTGGATTAAATGGTTTTTACTATGCATAGTAACATTTGGAATCTATGGTTTTTGGCTTTTTATAGCACTAGAAAAATGGAAAGTAAAAAACACAACATTTGCAAATTAAACAATTAAAGAGTATTATGTAATACTCTTTTTTTTATCTAATTGCTATTTACTTTGATTTTTTATTGAAAATATAATGTATATATTATATAATTAAATATACTTAATAGAGGTGTATAAATGAAAATATTTAAAACATTGTTAAATATATTTGCATATGTAATAATATTTGTTTTTGTTTCTGTAGCAACGCTTACAGTTATTTTAATGCAAGACTCAGATTTTAATCAGACATTTGATATGATATTTGAAACATATTTTAGAAATGAAGAAGTTTTAGCATACAATGAAGATTTTATTATAAATGAACTTACAGTATCGTCTTCTACTTATTACTATAATCAGTTAAATGATAGTGAAAAACATGTTTATGAATTAATAGCAAATGCGGTGAAAATACTTGATACAAGGATAGATATATCCAAAATAATTACAGATGATATAGCTGAAAATGAAAAAATTGTAAAAAATGCAATCACTTATTTTTTCATGGATCATCCTGAAGTTTATTATCTCGATAATTCATACTCTTTATATACTATAAATAATATTATTATTGATATGTTTGTAGTGGAACTTTCTTATGATTTTGATAATATTAACGATTTAAATGTGGATATTCAGAAATTAGATGTTATTCTTGAAGAGATTGTTTTAAGAAACATTGGTATTTCAGATTTTGAAAAAGAACTATTCTTTCACGATTATATAGTATCTAACTCCACATATTACGAATATGAAAATATAGAAGATATAGCGGAAAAATATCACACTATAGAAGGGATTTTAACTGAAAATACAGGTGTTTGTGATGCTTTATCTAAAACAATGCAAATATTATTAGACAAAGTGGGTATAGAGTCTATCTTAGTTACAGGAGTACTAGAAAACGAAGATCATGCTTGGCTTATGGTAAATATAAACAAATCATGGTATCACTTAGATGTTACTTCGGATATGTATGTAAAAGATGATGATGGCAATATTCTTGCTCCTGTTCATACATATTTTAATGTCACAGAAAATGAAATAAAAGAAACTCATGATATTGCTGATAAAGAAATGATTCCAGAAGCTGTAGATGAGGATTTAAATTATTATAACGTTATGGGATTTAGTGTTTTAAATAAATATAATACAGTAAATGAAATTAAAAATATAATTAAAGAGCAACAAGATAATCCTATAATTGAATTTAAAGCTGTAAATATATCAGACGTAACAGATAGTATATTTGATGCAATGTATCAATTAGATTATAAAGAATACAGAACTGATAGAGTTGATTTAGAGATAAAATATTATAAACAAAACGACACATATATTATACTTAATTAATAAGTAATAAAAAACAAAATATTTTATGTAAAATTATGCTACTAATATTGACTTTTACTAGTTATTTTAGTATAATATATATGTCGCTTATGACATAATTAAAAGGAGGTGAACTTAAGTGCCAACATTTAGCCAATTAGTTAGAAAAGGAAGAGAAGACAAAACTACAAAATCTAAGTCTCCAGCTTTACAAAGAGGATATAACTCTAGAAAAAAAGTTTCGACTAACCAATCTTCTCCTCAAAAAAGAGGTGTTTGTACAGTTGTTAAAACTCAAACTCCTAAAAAACCTAACTCAGCTTTAAGAAAAGTTGCTAGGGTTAGACTAACAAATACAATGGAAGTAACAGCTTACATTCCAGGTATCGGACACAATCTACAAGAACACAGTGTTGTTTTAATTAGAGGTGGTAGGGTAAAAGACTTACCAGGGGTAAGATATCACATTGTTAGAGGCGTACTTGATACTGCAGGTGTTGCAAATAGAGTACAATCTAAATCTAAATACGGAGCTAAAAAAGCTAAGAAAAAATAGTCATTAACTAGGTGCTTAAGTTTAATACTTATATAGCACTTACAAAAATTGAATATTTTTGAGTACCTTAAAAACTGTTTAGTTTAAATTTATGAAAGGGGGAAGAACAGTGCCAAGAAAAGGACATATTGCAAAAAGAGAAATAATGCCAGATCCAATATATAATTCACAAGTTATTACTAAGTTAATAAATAAAGTTATGTGGGATGGTAAAAAGGTTACAGCTCAAAAAATCGTTTACGGAGCATTCAAAACTGTTGCTGAAAAAACAGGAAGAGAAGCTTTAGACGCTTTCCAACAAGCTTTAACTAATGTAACACCAATGCTAGAAGTAAAAGCTAGAAGAGTTGGTGGAGCTACATATCAAGTACCAATCGAAATAAGAGCTGATAGAAAACAATCATTAGCTATTAGATGGTTAGTTGAATATGCTAGAAAAAGAAATGAACACACTATGGAAGAAAAATTAGCAGGAGAAATCATGGATGCTATAAACGGAGCTGGTGGTGCATTTAAAAAGAAAGAAGACACTCATAGAATGGCAGAAGCTAATAGAGCATTTGCACATTATAGATGGTAAAATAAAGGGGTGAATTAAATTATGGCAAGAGAATATCCTCTTGAAAGAACTAGAAATATTGGTATCATGGCTCACATAGATGCTGGTAAAACAACTACAACTGAAAGAATTCTATTCTATACAGGTGTAAATCACAAAATAGGTGAAGTTCATGATGGTGGAGCAACAATGGATTGGATGGCTCAAGAACAAGAAAGAGGAATCACAATCACTTCTGCTGCTACTACTTGTTTCTGGAATGACAATAGAATAAACATTATTGATACACCAGGACACGTTGACTTTACAATTGAAGTTGAAAGATCTCTTAGAGTATTAGATGGTAGTGTAACTGTACTTTGCGCAAAAGGTGGAGTTCAACCACAATCTGAAACTGTTTGGAGACAAGCAAACAAATACAATGTACCAAGAATGGTATATGTAAATAAAATGGATACTACAGGTGCTGATTACTATAATTGTTTAAAACAATTAAAAGAAAGATTAAAAGCAAATGCAGTTCCAATCGCTTTACCTATTGGTAAAGAAGATGAATTTAAAGGAATAGTAGATTTAATAGAAATGAAAGCTAATGTTCATTATGATGATTTAGGTAAAGATGTAAGAATTGAAGAAATTCCAGCTGACTTACAAGATATCGCTAATGAATATAGAGAAAAATTAATTGAATCTATTGCTGAATTTAATGAAGAACTTATGAATAAGTATTTTGAAGGTGAAGAAATAACAACTGACGAAATATTAGTTGCTATAAGAGCTGCTACAGTTTCAGGAAGTATAATTCCAGTAACTTGCGGAAGTTCATATAAAAATAAAGGTGTTCAAAAACTTTTAGATTTTATTATAGCATTTATGCCATCTCCACTTGATATCCCAGCTATAAAAGGGGTAACAGATGATGGTGAAGAAGGAGAAAGAAAAACTTCTGATGAAGAACCTTTCTCTGCACTAGCATTCAAAATAATGACAGATCCTTATGTAGGAAAACTTACATTCTTTAGAGTATACTCTGGTACACTTGAAAGTGGATCATATGTTGTTAATGCTAACAAAGGTAAAAAAGAAAGAATTGGTAGAATAATTCAAATGCACGCTAATACAAGAAAAGATATTGATAAAGTTTATGCTGGAGATATCGCTTGTGCAGTTGGTTTAAAAGATGTTATTACTGGAGACACTTTATGTAATGAAGCTGATCCAATAATACTTGAATCAATTGAGTTCCCAGAACCAGTTATTTCTATTGCTATTGAACCTAAATCAAAAGCAGATCAAGAAAAAATGGGTATCGCTCTTCAAAAATTAGCTGAAGAAGATCCTTCATTTAAAACATTTACAGATCAAGAAACTGGTCAAACTATCATAGCTGGTATGGGTGAATTACACTTAGATATCATTGTTGATAGAATGAAAAGAGAGTTTAAAGTAGAAGCAAATGTTGGTAAACCACAAGTTGCATACAAAGAAACAATCAAAAAACCAGTTAAAGTTGAAGGTAAATTTGTACGTCAATCAGGTGGTAAAGGTCAGTATGGTCACGTATGGATTGAAGTTGAACCTAACGAACAAGGAAAAGGATATACATTCGAATCTAAAATCGTTGGTGGATCAATTCCAAAAGAATATGTTAAACCTGCTGATGAAGGTATACAAGAAGCAATGAAAACTGGTATACTTGCTGGTTACCCAGTTGTAGACGTAAAAGTTTCACTTATCGATGGTTCATACCATGATGTCGATTCTTCTGAAATGGCATTCCACATCGCTGGATCTATGGCATTTAAAGAAGCTTGTCGTCAAGGTGGAGCTATAATATTAGAACCAATAATGAAAGTTGAAATAACTGTACCAGAAGAATATATGGGAGATGTTATTGGTGATGTAAACTCTAGACGTGGTAGACTTGAGGGTATGGATGCAGTAAGCGGAACACAAGTAATACGTTCTCTTATTCCATTATCAGAAATGTTTGGATATGCAACAGACTTAAGATCTAAAACACAAGGTAGAGGAACATATGCAATGGAACCTTCTCATTATGAAGAAGTTCCAAAATCAATACTTGAAACAATAGTAACAAGTAGAGGTAAAAAACAAGACTAATTTAATGTGTTTTGCAATATTTATATATTTAAGTATTGCAAAAGCATCTTAAATATAGTAAAATATAGGGGACTTGTATAAAGTTTTTTATAAATTTTAATTATTAGGGAGGAATTTAAAATGGCAAAAGCAAAGTTTGAAAGAAACAAACCGCATTGTAACATTGGTACTATAGGTCACGTTGACCATGGTAAAACTACTTTAACAGCTGCAATAACTAAATACTGTAGCTTATTAGGTGGAGCAGAATTTAAAGCATACGATCAAATCGATGGTGCTCCAGAAGAAAGAGCAAGAGGTATCACTATCTCTACAGCTCACGTTGAATACGAAACAGACAACAGACACTACGCTCACGTTGACTGTCCAGGACATGCTGACTATGTTAAAAACATGATCACAGGTGCTGCACAAATGGATGGAGCTATCCTAGTTGTTTCTGCTGCTGACGGTCCAATGCCACAAACTAGAGAACACATACTATTATCTAGACAAGTTGGCGTTCCATACATAGTTGTTTTCATGAACAAATGTGATATGGTTGATGATCCAGAATTATTAGAATTAGTTGAAATGGATATCAGAGATTTATTATCTAAATACGATTTCCCAGGAGATACTACTCCAATAGTTCAAGGTTCTGCGTTAAAAGTAATTGAATCTACATCTACAGATCCAAATGCTCCAGAATACGAATGTATCAAAAACTTACTTGCTGAAGTTGATAGCTTTATACCAACTCCAGAAAGAGATACAGAAAAAGCATTCATTATGCCAGTTGAAGATGTTTTCACTATCACAGGTAGAGGAACAGTTGCAACAGGTAGAATAGAAAAAGGAACTCTTAAAGTTGGTGAAGAAGTTGAAATAGTTGGTCTTAAAGACGAACCTACTAAAACTGTAGTAACTGGTATTGAAATGTTCAGAAAATCATTAGATTCTGCTGAATGTGGAGATAACGCTGGATTACTTTTAAGAGGTGTTCAAAGAGAAGATATTGAAAGAGGTCAAGTTATTGCTAAACCTGGTTCAATCAAACCTCATACAGAATTTGAAGCTGAAGTTTATATCTTAACTAAAGAAGAAGGTGGTAGACATACTCCATTCTTCCAAGGATACAGACCTCAATTCTACTTCAGAACTACTGACGTTACTGGTATAATCGAATTACCAAAAGAAAAAGAAATGGTAATGCCTGGTGATAACGTAACTATGAAAATCAAACTTATTACTCCAATAGCTATCGAAAAAGGATTAAAATTCGCTATTCGTGAAGGTGGAAGAACAGTTGGTTCAGGTTCAGTTTCTGCTGTAATAAAATAATATTTAATATTATATTAAGCACTTCTTAGGAAGTGCTTTTTTATTATATCTCTTTAAATTCTTTATTATAATTTGCTAATTTTTATAATATCTCTTGACAATACTTGGCAAATATGGAATAATACTAGTATAAATGGAGGTGCTAATTATGGAAGCAATATTTGAAAGGGTAAAGGAAGTTATTTCTGAACAACTAGGAGTAGAAGACCTTGAAAATTTAACTATGGAAACAACATTTGTTGATGATTTAAGTGCTGACTCTTTAGATATAGTTGAATTAATAATGGCTTTAGAGGAAGAGTTTGATCTTGAAATTCCTGAAGCTGAAGCAGAAAAAATTGTTACAATCGGAGATGTAGTAGAATACATTCATAAGATGACAACAACAATATAGAATTTAGAAGTACCTAAGAAATATTACTTAGGTACTTTTCTGTTATATTAGTGATATATAAAGGTTTAAAGCTTGACTAGTATATAATGTATTGGTATAATATATATATAGAAAAAAGGTGATAAAATGGCATTAAATAGAATATTAGAAGAACTTGAAAAAAAGATAGAATATGCTTTTAGAGATAAATCATTACTTAGACTTGCTTTTACACACAAATCATATGCTCATGAGAAAAAAAGAGTAGAAAAAGATCAGTATAATGAAAGAATAGAATTTTTAGGCGATGCTATACTTGAACTTATTATTTCAGAACAATTATATGCTGTTACTCCATTATTAAGTGAGGGAGATATGACAAAAAAAAGAGCGCAGATTGTTTGTGAACAATCTTTATCTGAAGCTTTTAAAAGCATTGATGCAGAAAACTATTTATTATTAGGTAGATGTGAGATTGCTACAGATGGAAAAAGAAAAAATGCTATAATAGCTGATGCTTTTGAAGCATTACTTGGAGCAATATATTTAGATTCTGGATATGAAACTGCTAAAAAAGTAGCTCTTAAAATTTTAAATACTCAAATAGATAATACTTTGAAAGGTAATAATATATCTGCTGACTATAAGACAAAACTACAAGAATTATTACAAAAAAAAGGAAATATGAATATAGAGTATATAGTTTTAGATGAGAATGGACCAGATCATGAAAAAATATTTAGTTGTGCAGTGAAAATTGATACAATTATTTGTGGAAAAGGAGAAGGTAAAAGCAGGAAGCTTGCAGAGCAGAATGCTGCTAAGGAAGCTTATGAAACAAGAACAAATGAAACAAACAATTAATTTCAATGTAGAATCTATTTTAAAAAATATTATAAATAAAGAAAATATTAAAATTATTCCTATCTTTATTCCTCATCTTGGATGCAATAATGATTGCGTATTTTGTAACCAAAAGAAAATTAGTGGAATATTAACACCGGCAAGAGACATAAAAGAAATAACAGAGGAAATAGAAAAAAATTTAAAATACATAGTTGATTCTAATAATGTACAAATTGCTTTTTTTGGAGGAAGTTTTACAGGACTTCTTTTAGAAGAACAAAAACTTTACTTAGATGTTGCTAATAAATATATTGAAAGCGGTAAAGTAAATAGTATAAGAATATCTACAAGGCCTGATTATATAAATGAAGATATATTGAAGTTTTTAAAATCTAATAATGTCAAAACTATAGAACTTGGTGTGCAGTCTATGGATGATGAAGTATTAATTGAATCAAGAAGAGGTCATTTATCTGATGATGTTAAAAAAGCAGCCAAGCTAATAAATGATTATGGCATTGAGCTTGGATTTCAGCTTATGATAGGACTTCCTAAATCTACTAAAGAAAAAGAAATTCAAAGTATGAAAGAGTTAATTAAGTTTAATCCTAAATACTTAAGATTATATCCGGTATATGTTATAGAAGGAAGCAAACTTTATAATATGTACATATCAAAAGAATATACATCTTTAGATTTAGAAGAAGCGTCAGATAGAACAGTTGAAGTAATAAAAATTTGTTTGGACACAAATGTTAAGATAATTAGAATAGGATTACAATCGACAGATGAAATAACATCATCTAATTCAAATATATATGGTCCAGTTTGTGATAATTTTGGTGAAATAGCACTTTCTAAGCTGATATTACCATATATTGATGATGAAATAAAAAAAATATGCTGTAAGTCATTAACTACTAATGAACTAATTATAAAAACCAATAATAAATATTTTTCTATTATTTCTGGTAGTAATAAAGTTAATAAGAAGTATTTAGAAAATAAATATAAAATTAAGATAAAATTTAAAGGGGATTAATATGAAAAAACTTATGTTAGTATGCAATAGTGGTGGACATTTATCAGAAATGCTTGAGTATGATGAAATATTTAATGATTTTGATTATAGCTTGATAACAGAAGAAACAGAAATTACATCTAAATTAGTAAATAAATATAATATTAAATTTGTAAAATATATGACAAGAAGCAATATGCTTAAATATTTAGTTAATGGCATGTTTAATGTTTTTACAGCAATAGTAGATATTTTAAAATATAAACCAGATGTTATAGTTTCAACTGGAGCTTGTATTGGAGCTATATATTGTTTTATAGGAAAAATATTTGGTAAAAAAATAATATATATTGAAAGTTTAGCTAGAGTTAATACTTTATCTGGAACAGGTAAAGTTGTATATAAATTTGCAGATAAGTTTTATGTACAGTGGGAATCTTTAGCATTAAAATATACTAAAGCAGAATACATAGGAGAGTAATATGGTATTTATAACAGTAGGAACTCAAAAACAAAATTTTAAATCACTTGTTGATGAAATAAATAATAGTGAATTATTAAAAAAATTTGATATAGTTATGCAGTATGGCGAGACTAATATAGAAGGTATAAATCTAAAAAAAATAAAGTTTGTTAAATTTTTAGAACAAGAACAGTTTGAAAGGTATATTAAGGATGCAGAGTTTATTATAACACATGCAGGAGTTGGAAGTATTATTTCTATGTTAAAACATAGGAAAAAAATTATTGCAATACCAAGACTTAAAAAGTATAATGAGCATATAGATGATCATCAAGTTGATATTTGTAAAGAATTTAAGAATATGAATTATTTGGAATATTATAATGAAAATGATAATTCACTTAAATTTGATGATTTAATAAAGCAATTACAATTAAATAATTATAAGGAGTATAATACTAATAATAAAATTAAAATTGAAAAATTAAAAACAACTATACTTAAAATATAATTTAATAAAAAATACACATAATAATGTCAGAGGTAACAAAATGACATTAAAAGAATTATTAAATAATAAAAAAATGGTATATATTAAAGACTACTTAATGATAATTATTGGAACATTACTGATGAGTATAAGTATAAATATGTTTTTACTACCAAATAAGATTACAACAGGGGGAGCAAGTGGTATTGGAACAATACTATATTATTTAATGGAAATAGATATGAGTTTAACCATACTAGTTATAAACATACCATTATTTATTATAGCTATATTTAAACTAGGATTTAAATTTAGTTTTAAGAGTATTGTTGCAACATTGTTATTTACATTGTTTTTAGATATATTTACATTTGCTTCTATAACTAGAAATACAAGTATAGATTTTTTTAATTCTGCAATTTATGGAGGTATAATACTAGGCTTTGGTTTGAGTATTGTATTTAAAGCTGGTGCTAGTACAGGTGGCACAGACTTAATAGCATCAATTATTAAAAAGCAGAATAACTTTATAAACATTAATAAAGTCATGCTGTATATAGATGGAGCTATTATATTATTATTAATAGCGACATTCAATGATATTAATATTGTTTTATACTCAGTTATAGCAATATATGTTTCAAGTAAAGTAATTGGATTTGTCTTTGAGGGGATTAATTATACAAGAATAGTTAATATAATAACAATAGAAAATAAACTTATTGTAAATGATATTTTTTCAAAATTAAATAGAAGTGTAACTATAACTAAATCATTAGGTGGATATACAAATAAAGAATATACAATTATAATGTGTCTAGTTACAATTCCTGAACTTTCAGATATAAAAAAGATTGTTAAAAATTATGATAAAAATGCCATCATTTATGTGACTTCTGCAAATGAAGTTATAGGTAATGGTTTTAAAGATATATAGGGGGAAATATGGAAAATTTAAAGGGAAAAGCATTGGAAATCAGAACAACAATACTAGATATGTTATATAATGCTAAATCGGGACATCCAGGAGGAAGTCTATCTATAGTAGAGATATTAACAGTACTATACTATAAACATTTGGATTTGAATCTAGACGAAAATGGCAACAGAATTGATAAATTAATACTTTCTAAAGGTCATGCAGCACCGGCTCTGTATGCTGTACTTTCAGACAAAGGATATATTAAAAAGTCAGAACTAAAAAAATTAAGAAAATCTAATTCAATACTTGAAGGACATCCATCAAATAAAATTGAAGGTATTGATGCTTCTAGTGGAAGTTTAGGACAAGGATTATCAATAGCAAGTGGTTTCGCACTTGCTAATAAAATAGATAAGAAAAAAGGTTATACATATTGTATACTTGGAGATGGTGAAATACAAGAAGGTCAGATATGGGAAGCTTCAATGACAATAAATAAGTACAATTTAAATAATTTAATTGTTTTTTTAGATAATAATGGATTACAAATTGATGGGACTATTAAAGAAGTAAAAAGATTAACAGATCTAGATAAAAAATTTAAATCTTTTGGTTTTAACGTGTTAAAAGTAGATGGACATAGTCTAATAAGCTTAGATAGAGCTATTAAAAAAGCTAAAAAATCAAATAAGGCTACTATAATAATAGCTAAAACAGTTAAAGGTAAAGGAGTATCATTTATGGAAAATAATCATAAATGGCATGGTAAAGCTATGACTGAAGATGAATATAATTTAGCACACAAAGAATTGAAAAGAGGGTAAAGTATGAAATCAACAAGAAAAGCATATGGTGAATTTTTAGTAGAGGAAGGTATGAAAGATAAAAACATAGTAGTATTAGATGCTGATTTAGCAGAAGCAACATGTACAAATATGTTTAGAGAGAAATTTCAGGATAGACACTTTGATATTGGAATAGCTGAAGCTGATTTAGTAGGTACTGCTTGTGGACTTGCATTAGCAGGAAAAAAAGTATTTGCTTCTTCGTTTGCAATGTTTTTAGCTGGTAGAGCGTATGAGCAAATTAGAAACTCTATTGCATATTCTCGTGCAGATGTAAATTTAGTAGCTACACATTCAGGACTTGCTGTAGGAGAAGATGGACCGACACATCAATGTATTGAAGATATTGCACTTATGAATGTAATACCAGAAATGAAAGTAATGTGCCCAAGTGATGAAATAAGTACAAAAGCTATACTAAAAGAATCACTTGAATTATCTGGTCCAAAGTATATTAGACTTGGAAGAAATGAAGTTGAAACTATATATTCTGACGATGAAACTTTTGAATTAGGTAAGAGTAAATTTCATGGTTCAGGAATAAAAGGAACTATATTCACATGTGGAAACACATTACCTATAGCACTTAAAGCACAAAAAATATTAGCTAAAAATAAAATTGATGTAAGAGTAATAGATTTATATAGTATTAAACCAATTGATGAAAAAACTATAATAAAATGTGCTAAAGAAACAAAAATATTAGTTAGCATTGAAGATCATAGTGTTATAGGAGGAATTGGAAGTATTATATCAAATGTTCTAACTTCTAAATATCCAAAAAAATTAATAAAAATTGGAGTTGAAGATAAATTTGGTAAATCAGGGAATTATAAAGATATTTATAAAATGTATAATTTAACATCAGATGTAATAGTCGAAAAATTTATATAAAGGAGAAATTATGGAGCCGTTAGCACATAGAATGAAACCAAGAAAACTTGAAGAATTTTTTGGGCAAGAACATATTATTGGGCAAGATAAATTGCTATACAGATTAATAACAGCGGACAAGCTTGCTTCAGTTATATTCTTTGGGCCACCTGGCTCACGGAAAAACTTCTTTAGCAAGAGTTATAGCAAATACAACATCATATAATTTTGTACAATTAAACGCAACAATAGCTGGAATAAATGATATTAAAAAGGTACTAGAAGATTCAAGAAATCTATTTGTAAATCCCAAAGGTAAAACAATTTTATTTATTGATGAAATCCATAGATTTAATAAATTACAGCAAGATGCATTACTTCCACATGTTGAAACAGGAGAGATTATATTAATCGGTGCTACTACTGAAAATCCATATTTTGAAGTAAATAAAGCTTTAGTATCACGTTCAACTGTGTTCATGTTTAAACCGCTGGAAAATAAAGATATAATAAATGTTTTAGAGAACGCCATACAAGATAAAGAAAGAGGATTAGGAAATTATAATTTAGATATAAAAAAAGAAGTGGTAGAGTTTTTAGCACTAAATTCTAATGGTGATGTTAGAAGTGTTCTTAATGCTTTAGAGCTCGCTGTTTTAACAACTCCAGTAAATGAAAATAATATTATAACTATTGATTTAGATACAATAAAAAACTGTATACAGAATAAAAAAGTATTATATGATAAAAATAGTGATGTTCATTATGACACCATAAGTGCTTTTATTAAGTCTATGAGAGGTAGTGATCCTGATGCAACTGTTCATTACTTATCTAGAATGATTGCAGCAGGAGAAGATCCGATGTTCATAGCTAGAAGAATTGTAATAGCAGCTTCAGAAGAAGTTGGCCTAGCAGATAATAATGTTTTAGTTACTGCAGTTGCAGCAATGAATGCAGTTCATCAAATAGGTATGCCTGAATCAAGAATAATACTGTCTCAAGCAGCAATATCAGTAGCTATGGCTCCAAAATCTAATAGTTCATATCTTGCTATTAATCATGCATTAAATGATATTAATCATATGGATATAGGAGATATACCAATGCATATAAGAAATGCTCCGATTGAAGATATGCAAAATTTAGGATATAAAAATGGATATAAATATCCACATGATTATCCAAATGGAAGGGTTAGTCAACAATATCTTCCAGATAAAATGAAAAATGTAAAATATTACATACCTAAAGAATGGGAGTAAGATATATGAAAAGAAGGGGAAAAGGTTCAATTAGTAATGAAAATTTAGAAGAGGGCATTACTATATTAATGAAATATAAAAGTTTAAAAAATACCGAAAGAAAAGCTAGAGTAAATCATCTTGAAAACGATACTAATAAAAATATTATAGGGAAATTAATTTTAGTATTATTGCTAATAGTTACAAGTATACTAATATATCTATTTTTTGAGTATGCACCAATACTTGGAATAAAAATTTTCAATACTGAAGTACTTAGTATTGATACCATAGAAAATATAGATTATAGTGATACACAATATTTTAATTATTTGGATAAACTATTGGTTGTTACGGATAGAGATATATTACTATACGATGTAAATGGTAATGAAGAATGGGAATATAAATTTGATAGAGAAATTGATCCAGATGTCATTATAAATGGTGATAAAATGGTTATTTCAGATAAATCTACATCAACAGTGTATTTATTTAGAGGTAAAAGTCATATTTCAATAACAAAACTTGAAGAAACAATACTGAATACATATTTAGATAATAATGGAATGTATATTGTTGAAACAACTACATCAGGATATAAAAAAGTTTTATATGTATTTGATCAACATGGTAACCAAAAAAATAAAATTATTATTGAAAACAATATAATCATATATGCTAAAATTATTGATAATTCCTCAAAATTACTTATTGTTGAAGCAAGTACAGATAATTTAAATATTGCAACAATTATAAAGACAATAACTTTAGACAGTACTAATATAAGTGAAAATATAATTTTGGAATTGGAAAATGAAATTGCAGTTAATGTAAATAGTCAAGATGATTCACTTAGAATATTAACAGATAAAAGAGTTATAGATTTTAATATAATGACTGGTGAATATACAGAAATGATTAATATGTCAGACGAGTCTGTTAATTTTGTAGAAGTATTACCTACACACTTATTAACAATCTCAACAGACAAATCAGTTCATTACTATAGCACATATAATTTCAATTTAGAGAAAATAAGCAATATAGTAGTTGAAAATTTACCTAAACAGGTAATAAGTAGTGAATTTATATCATATTTAGTAACAGAAGATAAAATATTGATTTATAATAAATGGGGAATATACATAGGTAGTTATGATATTACATATGCACCAAGGGATATAATAATTATAGATGAATCAAAAACAGCAGTATTAGTATATAGTTCTAAAATAGAATTTATTAGATTATAGGAGGAATTATGATAATAGATATAATTTTAATTGCTTTAGTTATAATTGGAGCAATATATGGTCACAAAAAAGGATTTGCAAAAATATTAGTCAAACTATTAGGTTTCATAATTGCAATTGTACTTGCGTTTATGCTAAGAACTCCAATTGCAAATTTAATAATAGAGAATACAGACTTTGATGAGAGTATTAAACAAACTATAGAGGATAGCTTAAATGAAACAAGTTTAGAAAATGAGGAAGTAACTAATCAAAACATGTTCTATGAGGAAATAATAGATATGATGGGTATAGATGAAGCAGCTTCTAGTGCAGTTGATACAATTATATTAATAGTAGCCGAAGCGCTAGCGTTTATTGCAGTATTTTTAGCAGTATTATTAATTGTTGGAGTATTACAGATGGTACTTGATTTAGCATTTAAACTTCCAATTCTAGGTGATATAAATTCAATGTTAGGATTTGTGTTTGGTGGAATTCTTACTGCTATAAAAATATTAGTAATTTTAAGTATACTTCAAATATTATCATCAATAGTGCCAGAAATAAACGGATGGATTCAAACAACATATATAACAAAATTTTTATATGAAAGTAATATATTAATGAATATACTTTTTTCTGGTATCAAATAAGGAGAATTAAATGAAAAAAATAAATAAAGAGAATGATAAAGTTCAAAAACCATATTCTAAACTAATAAGGTTGTTTGTAATACTGACTATAGTTCTATGTATTTCTTGGACAGGATTATATGCAGCTAATTATGTAATAGATGAATATTCTTCCAGATTAAGTGGAGGAATAGAAGATATTGTTACACCTAAAAAGACAGAAATTTCAGCTTTAGTTTGTGGAATAAATGAATATTTAACAGATACAATTATATATGTTAAAGCTAATGTAGAGACCGGTAAAATATCATATATTTCCATACCTAGAGATACTTATGTGACGAATTCATATGCTTTTGGAAATAAAATTAATTCTATATATAGAAAAATAGATATGGAACCTTTAATTGATCAAGTTGAGACAATGTTAGATGTTAGTATAGATTATTATATTGTTGTAGATGCAGATGTAGTAATAGATCTTGTAGATGCAATAGGTGGAGTAGAATTTGATGTACCTATAAGAATGGATTACTATGATCCAACTCAAGATTTAAGAATAGATTTGCAACCAGGATTACAATTGTTAGATGGAGATAAAGCAGAACAAGTAATAAGATTTAGAAAAAACTCTGATGGGACAGGTTACCTGATGGGGGATATTGATAGAGTAAAAGTTCAACAAGATTTTATTAAAGCATTAATACAAACATTGGCTAAACCAGAGAATGTGCTAAAAGCTAATGATATTATTTCGGCTGTAATCTCAAGTACAGATACTAATGTAACATTAAGGGAAGCTTTAAAATATGTATCTGATATTCCAAATATGGATTTAGAGAATATATATTCAACTACTGCAGCAGGAACGACTCCCTATATTGATGGTATATCATATTTTAAAATGGATATAGAAGAAACAAGAGAAATAATAAAAGAAAACTTTTAATAAAAATAAATATATTTAGATAACTTTAAACTTTTTAAGTAATTAAATTGTTTAAAGTTATTTTATTTTAAAATAAGACAATAAATTAAAATAAATAAAATTGCAAAAAAATAATATTATGATAAAATCTAATGTGAAAGGAGAGGTAATTATGAAATTAGTTTTTTTCCAAAAGTATTTACAAAAAATGATGAGGTTTAAATTAGTTAAAATACTATTAATTACAGTACTAATTGTAGTAATTGGAATAGTCATTATTAATAATTTAGGAAATAATTATAATAGAAATAATTTTATAGTTAATAATAATATATCGGATTTTGAAGAAGGAATGATAAGGGTCTATTTATCTGGAGAAGTTAATTATGAAGGTATGTATAAATTTAGTAATGGTATTACACTTGAGGAGTGCTTAAGTAAAATAGGTGGAATAACTTCAAATGCTAATTATGATATTATTGATTTAAATATGAAATTAAAAGATGGTGAAAAAATAGTAATACCAAGTAAAGGATTAGAAATTTATGATTTAGAAGAAAATTTATCTAAAGAAGATTCAGAAAAAATAGATATTAATACTGCTTCTAAACAGCAACTTATGAATATAGATGGTATTGGTGAAGTAACAGCAGAAAATATTATAGAATATAGAACAAATAATAAATTTAAAAGTATAGAAGAATTATTAAATGTGTCTGGAATAGGTGAAGCAAAATATGAAAATATGAAAGCATATTTAATAATAAAATAGTTACATCATATAATATTACTATGAAGTATTATGTTTATATAGATAAAGATTTTATAAAGAATTTAGTTGCAGAAGAGAATGAAATTAATTTTGATATAGAAATTATGTCATATTCAATCAAAAATGGTAAAATGGAAACAGATAATAAGTCTTTTTCTCCTAATTTTGAAATGGGTAAAGATAAGAACTTGGAGAAAGAGTATGAAATAGAAAATCAAAAATCTGACAGTATTGAAAAAAAGAATAAATATAGAAAAAATAATAAAAATAGATTAGATAACTCAGTTAATTTCACTACAAGTAAATCAGTTACTAGAAATTCAGAAACTCAAATGAAATATATTAATATTGAAGATGTTGCAGGTATGAAAAATAATCAATTTTTCTATAATATTGTAAAATATATAGAAAAAAATTGTTACAGTACTAATAATTTATTTTTGGATAGAGGTATGTTTAATATATGCAACATTAAAAGTTTAAAAAAAGAATATATTGATAGTAATAATATTTTCATAAATATTAATAATAGATGTTTTTGGTTAAAAAAGAGTATTTTAGATTGTGATATTAATTTACTTGAGTCTATGGGGTGTAGTATTAATATTTGTGGGTTTTGTATAAATAACAATCAAATAGGTAAAGTAATAAAAACAATTGCAATATATATAGAGTAAAAAGTCATAGTAAAAGCCAGAGCATAAGCTCTAGCTTAATATTATTCATCTTTTAAAATTAAGAAATTATTTAAATCAGCTTTAATAAGCGAAATAAATCTGTCTGTAAGCTCTGGATCTAGTTGAGTTCCTTTAGCGTTCTCAAGTTCAGAAATTGCAAATTCTATAGTTCCAGTTTCTTTATATGATCTTCTAGTAGTAATTGCATCAAAAGCATCACAAATACTTAGTATTTTAGATAAGAATGGTATTTGATTTTCTGTAATACCATATGGATATCCTTTACCATCAAGCCTTTCATGATGAGCGATTATAGTATCAGATACATTTCTAAAAATAGAAGAAACGGATAAAATATTTGCACCGATTACAGGATGATACTTAACTATTTCATATTCATCATTAGTTAGGTTTGAGGCCTTAGTTAAAATACTATCAGGAACACCTATTTTTCCAATATCATGGAACAATCCAGCCAGTCTTAATATTTCTATATCTTCACTAGGTAGATCGAGTGCTTTACCCAGACGTAAGCAATATTCACAGACTCTGATTGAATGTTGACCTGTATATCTATCTTTAGCATCAACAGTATTTAATAATACTTTAGCAAAATCTATAGTTTGTTTATCTAAGCGTTCATTAATATCTTTTATTTTTTTAATTTGTGCTGAATATTTTACTGCACTTTCTATACCAAGTATTAATTGACCAAATCTAGAACTTTTTTCATAATAAGCCTGTATATCTAGAGAGTGAAGTATATCCATTGACGGTATTAATTCTTTGTTTGTAGAAAGCATAATAATATATATATCTTTATTAAACTGTCTAACAAGTTCAACTATTTTATCTCCATTTACAGGTGACATTATATAGTTAACAATTAGTATATCAAAATGTTCTTCTTTTAATTTCTCAATTGCTGATATTGGTTCTGTATAAGGTATTAGTTTATGATTATATTTTGCAATAAAAACAGATAATAAATTCATCATTGAAATATCATCATCAATCATTAATATTTTTGTTTCCGTAGTTGAGTTTGAATTCACATATATCACCAACTAAATTATATAATAAAATTTTAAAAAATTCAAGCTTTTTGTTGTGTAAAAAAAATATTACTACTTCTGTACAGCGTTAATATAAATACATATAATTTTACATAAAATAGAAAAAACAAATTTACTGTCAAAATATGTAAATCGCTTTATAATAAGAATTATTGACTTTTAAAATTAGGTATGTTATATTAAGAGCATGAGGAGGTGATTAAATTCATATAATATTTTTTTGTTTAGTTTCTTTGCTAATAGCATATAATTTAAATTCCATTAATGTTTCATCAAAAAAATTTAAATCATTAAACTTAAATTTTTATACTCAAAAAACAATATTTTCAAATATAAAGTGTTTCTCTAATTTACATCATAAATTAAATAATTTAAATTACCCATTTAATTTAACTGTAAAAAAATATGTGTTTATAAAGTATATAATACCTATTATTGTTTTAATAATTATTTATATTAGAAGTTTTAATCTTGTATTTTCATTATTCTATTTCATGTTTTTTTTCTTTATTCCAGATATATTTATATATCTATATAAAAAAAAAGAATATATTTATATTTTAAGTGATTTATCTAAAATCACAAATAATTTGATTCTAACGACAAGCACTGAAATGACAATATGTGAATCTCTTAGAACATGCTTAATTCTTATAACTAACAAGCAGTTTAAAAAAGAGTTTGAAAAATTTTTAACAAATTATGAGATGTATAATTTAAATATGCAAAAAGCAATGAAAACTATGCGCAAAAAATTCTCTTTCTTAGAATATAATATGTTTTGTGATTTATTATTACAAGGAGAGAATGATGGAAAACTTTTGGAAAACTTAGAAATGTTTTCTAAAACTTTAGATTTATCATATTTTAAAATATTAAAATATAAGGAGTCTAAAAGAATGTCAGTGGTTATTATTTCTTGTTTATTTTGTATTATCAATATTGCTTTAATTACGTTATTCCCTTTGTATATGCAAATAACTGAAAATATAACTAATTTATTTATTTAAGGAGGAAAAATGTTAAAAAAAATAATAAGTTTCATAAAAATTAAAAAAAACAAATCTTCAAAATCAAGAAAAAGAGGATCCGAACTAGTGGAAAATATGCTGTTAATAGGAATATCTATAGCAGTAACAATTCTATTGTTTTATCCACAAATCTCTCAAATGTTCACTACGCTTATGACTGAAATGGATGGCTGGTTTACAAATGCAATTAGTCAATTAGGTGTAGTTTAATTTGAAATCTAAAAAAAATTTAATTATTTTAGTATTAGCAGTAATAATATATTTTACTCTAAATTATTTTTACAATATGTATATCAATAATACTGAGTATACATATGCATATATATTAAATGATTCTGCAATGAAAGGTGATAGTGTATCTATAGATAATTTTACAAAACTAAAAATACAAACTGATATAAACATTGATAGTAGTAAATTTGATTTAGCTATAAATGAGAATTATGTATTTGTAAATAATTATTTGGAAAATACTATAATTACTAATGATATGATTATTTCTAAAGAAAATTTTTCCGAAAATGATATGGAGATTATTGCTATCTCTTTAAGTAATATAGAAGACAGTGTTGGATACAGTTTAGGTAAGAATGATTTTGTGAATATATATTATAATGCAAAATTACATGAGGTTACTAACTTTATAGATACACTTAGTCAAAATAAGTATTATACTGGAGAAGGAACTTCTACATCAGTTATGATTAAACTCTTTGAAAATGTACAAGTGATAGATATCTACACAAATTCAGGAAAAGGTCAAAACACTACTTCAAACTCTTCAAATAAAATTGAAGGTATTCTAATTAATGTAAAAAAGGAGGAAGCGATAATGTACAATAGTTTAAAAGAAAAAGGTAGTTTTAGTGCAAGTATTATAAAATGAAAATATTAAAAAAAAATAACATAAAATTAGTAATATTAAATAACATTACAAGTAGTGATATAAATATAATATCTGATGTATTATTGTCTATTAATGATAATAGTGTTTTCAAAAATTATTACATATTTTTTGAAGAAGAAAGTATTGATTTAGAAAAATATAAACCTCTTATTATAAATAAAAAAGATGTGATATGTCTGCTTAAAACATTAAATGTAAATAGAATAAAAAAAGTACTCGATTTATCAAGGTATCTTATTTATTATACTACGGATTATCAACTATCACATCAACTTAAAAAAATACTATATGAGAATTAAATTTATAAATAATAAAGAATATTTTCTGCTTTTCACTATTTCTATAGTTATATTATTCTTATTGGTAGTGAGTAATATAAATTATAACTCTAATATAAGTAATAACACAATGACTTATACTAGATTTGAATGTGACTATAATAAATTTAATGTTGAAGATAGATTTATTTATGTTGATAGAGAAAATAATAGGATATTTATAGGTAGAACTGAGAAAGAAATAAAAAATGGTTATTATGATGTAAAAATAAATATATCTGAAAAGGAGATAATTTTGACTATGAACAAATTAGTTAAAGATATTCAGCCCAATGCTTTAGTGGATTTAAACTACTTACAAGAGATTTTAAATACTATTGAGAATTCTGTTTCGTATGATAATATTATTTTAGATATAAATACTAATATTATTATTGAAAAAATAGAAGAACAATTTGTAAATGTTAAGAATAATTATAATTTAGAAAAGGAACTAAAAATAGTTATTAGTAATTTTATTATTACATTTGATATAGAAAATACAATGCTGGTATTAGTGATTAAGGAGGGATAATATGAAAAAATATTTACAGTTTTTTGTTTTATTTATTATTGTCACAATTTACTTATCTAATCAAAATGTTTATGCTCAAAACATTTCAAGTGATTTTGAGTTTATGATAGAAACTATAGGTATTCCAAAATATAATGTACATGGGAATTGTATATCTGAAAAAATATATAATATATATAATATTTTCGTATATGGAGAGCCAGAGTTATTGTTTAATAATCAAAGTCAGCGATATAAGATAGTAGAAAATGGAAAGTACATTTATAATTCTAATAATGTGGAATTCAATTTGCTTGGATACAACTATAATGGTGGAATTGTGCATAACTTTTATTTTCCTGTTGATTTTGCTCCAGAGAGCACACCAAATAATTGGAATTTTATTTATTCACCTTTAGCATATAACAGTTGGAATGATTATTACAATATTGATAAAAATGGTTATGAGTATATGATAAATACTCCAATGCTATTTGGACAAATTGATTTTGTAAATAATAAAACTAATCCGTATAACCAAATAGATTATGGTATAACTGCAAATAAAATAGGTTTAGATAAAGCAGTATTAAATACACCATCTAGTTTTAAAACAAGTGGCATTATAACTGCAAGTAGAATAGCTCCAAATGGAAGTATAAGATATGCTATTTATACAACAAAGCCAATGGCAAGTAATTGTAATGTTGTTTCTAATTTAAAAGTTAATGATTCTTATAATATGAATTCAAAAGAAGAATCAATTATAATACCAATAAATTTTGGTGCTAATATTACAGGATTAAATGAATTTGCAACAAAAAACAATATAAAAGAGTTAGTATCTATATTATATATTGATAATGTTGAGATTTCTAAAATAAGTATTTCTAGAGAAGATTATATTAATAAAACATATGATTTTCAAGTAAAAAGAGAAGACTTAAGTGAAACTTCAAACACCCCACTGGATATAAAAGTAGAAAGTTATTTTTATACAGAGTTTGAAGTAGATGGTATATTTAAAGATGAAACAAACAAAACAATATATTTAACATCAGAAAAACAAGAAATCATAAGGTCATCATCTTTATATATATTAGAAAAACAAGAAGATTATATTTTAACTTCACTTATAAAATCGAAAAATAAGGATAATAATATAAATTCTTTAGGAGTCGTAGAAAAATCTAGATATTTAGCTTTGACATTTACTACAAATAAAAAAATAGATTGTGAGAATACTCAGATAATAATTAATAACAAGATCGCTAAACATGATATTTTAATTAATAATAATGAAATAACAGTTTTTAAAATAGAGGTTAATGATTTATTTGAAAATAGTTTAGCTAGTTGGAAATATTTAAGAGATAAAACTTTAAATTATTTTGATATTAATTTTGATGATATAGGATCTAGAGTAAGTTCTCCAAATGAAATAGTTGTACTATTAAATAACCAAAAATATGAATTTTTTATTGATGTTATAGATGAACTAAATTATAATTTCAACTATTACTTAGATGGTTTTTATAGAACAAATGAGGTAATTCATATTGCTACATAATAACGATAATAAGAACAAAAAATCAGGAATTGTGATAGTATGTATAGTTATTATATTGTTAATATTATTGACACTGTTTATCATATTTATTAATTTGTTCGATTTGAATTTTAGAATTACTAGAATTAAAAAGGATTTATTTTACATAGTTCAAAATAGCTATTTGGAGCTAAATACAGAACTTTTAAAATATAATAATTATACATATGATTTAGAAGAAATGAAAATAAAATCTCAAGAATTAATTAATCTAAATTATCCAAATGAAATTATAGAAATAAAATCTTTTTACTATGTAGATAATAAAATTGATATCTTATTATCATATGAGTATATTCCATTAATAAATTTAAATGGAAATGAAAAATATAATATGGAAATATCTGATATTTTAAGATTAGAAATGTTGGGGGTAAGTAATGAATAATAAAAAAGGAAATAGCATTCTCATAACTCCAATTATAATAGTAATAACAATCACAATGTTAATTATAGTAGGATATCATATGATCAATCTAATGTTACCATTTGTATACTATGAGAAATTAAATACAATTTCTAATAAATATTTATTTGTTATTGAAAAATTTGGTTATTTAACAGAAAATGAAAAATTGAATTTGATCAATGAATTAGAAGTAGAGGGATTTGATAGTAATAAAATAATATTAAAATATCCAGATAGTCCTAAGCCTTATGGTGAACTAATTGAATTTAATATAACCTATGGTATTATGAAAAAAGAAGTAGTGCTAGAAGGGCTTATGGTTAAATATAAAGAAAAAGAAACTACAATTTCAGTAAGAAAAAATAGTTTCTCTAAAATAAATCTATAATGTTAATTAGAAATTAATTCTTGAATAGCAGAATTTTTAATTAAACACTCGCCTTTTTCTTCTATTGAAATATTTAAAATATCTGTTCTGATATGATTTAAAGAAAATTCATTCAATACGAGATGAGTGGATTTAAAGTTAATGTTTTTAGTGGAACTTTTGCTAAAAATAAGGAAATATAAATCATTATATCTGTAAAGAGAATTTTTTTTAAAATAAGAATGTGTAGAGGCTATGATTTCACTACAATGTTTTACATCTTCAATATTATTAAACATATAAAGGTTACTGTGCATATTATTATATTTTTCAAATTGCATAATTTTGTTTATTTTATTATCAAAGTAAGTATTACTTTTTTCTAAATATTTTGAATTCAGATTAGTAATTATTAGAACTAAATTATTATAATCTATATAACTTTCAATGTAAACTTCGTCCGAATCTTTAAAATTTTTTAAACAATCTACATTTTTATTTAATATATTTATTGCTAAAGACTCAATAATAGTAGGATTCTCATTTATTTTATTAATACTTAAACTTATATGTGATAAATCTTCTTTATTCATTGTTATCTTTATTTGATCAGCATTTAATTGTTCTACTTTGATAATTACACCTCCAGATACTTATAGTATATGTTAAAGTAAAATTAAGGTTAAAAATTTACATATATATAGTATAGTATTTTCAAATAAATAAAAAAAATTACAAAATAGTTCCATATACAATAAAAAGGAAATAAAATATCTATAAAATTGTTAAAAAAATTGATTTTAATTACATAATATGTTATAATAGTACTGTTAATTTCCTTACTCTATATTTATATATAGGGTCATAGGTCCAGAAGGGAGGAGTAAGAAATGAATAATTATGAATTAGTAACAATACTTTCTATGAAAGCTACTGATGAAACAAAAGTTGCTTTTGCAGAAAAAATGAAAGATTTAATATCTCAAAATGGTTCACTTACAAATGTTGACGAATGGGGAAAAAGAGTTTTAGCTTATGAAATTAAAAAGCAAAATGAAGGTTTCTACGTTATATTTACATTTGAATCTAAACCAGATGCTATTGTTGAAATAGAAAGACAATTAAGATTAGATGAATCTGTTTTAAAATTTATCGTAATAAAAAAATAATCTAACATTAGATTATAATTAATTAAAGAAGCATAAGGGAGGAAACATCATGAATAAATTTCAATTTATGGGGAGATTAACAAGAGACCCAGAAGAAAGAAGTACAAATACAGGAACACAAGTTGTTTCGTTTTCAGTAGCCGTTAATAGAAGATTTGCAGACCAAAATGGTCAAAGACAAGCAGATTTCTTTAATTTAACAGCTTTTGGTAAAACTGGAGAATTTGTTTCTAAATACTTTAAAAAAGGTAACCAAGTATTAATTGAAGGTAGAATTCAAAATAGAACTTGGGAAGATCAAAATGGACAAAAAAAGTACTATACAGATTATATAGTTGAACAGTCATATTTTGCAGACTCTAGAAGAGATTCAAGCAGTCAAGGTGAAATGATAAATTCTGATATTCCTTCAGATGATGGTGAATTTATAACAATCGAAGATTCGGCTGATTTACCATTCTAAATTTTAGAAAAAGGAGAGAACATAATGCAAGAAAAAAGAGTTAAAAAAGATAAACCTTTTAGAAAACCAAGAAAAAAAGTTTGTGTGATGTGTGCAGAAAAAATTGATTCTATTGATTACAAAGATACAGATAGAGTTAAAAAGTTCGTAAGTGATAAAGGTAAAATATTACCAAGAAGAGTTACAGGAACTTGTGCAAAACACCAAAGAAAAGTTGTTGAAGCTGTTTCAAGAGCAAGACATATTGCTACTATACCATATAGCGTACAATAATAATAAAAGAAAATTAGATAAGAAATTATTTAATTTTCTTTTTTTGTGCCAATAACTATGTTATTTCTTGAAAAATAAAATATATATAGTATAATATAAATTGTGGTGATACAGTGAATAAAAGAAGAAATATAAGTGTAGAAGATACTTCTACAAACAATAAATATAAAAGAAAAATAATACTTTGCATATGGATTATAGTTTGTATGTTTATGATATATCAAGTAACACTAATAACATTATATACTCTAGGAAATATTCCTAAAGAAAAAGTTATGCTATATAAATTAGTAGATGATTTAATAGTTCAAGTTTTTCCAAGATATAGTGTAACAGAAACGGTTCATGAAGCAAATATACTAGCACTTGGAGAATTTCAATCATCAAATACATCAGCAGTAGAGTATAAAACTACATCTGGATATGAATTGGTAGATTCATTTTCTGGTATTATGGATGATTTTAATAACTATGATTTAGTTATTGCAAGTTATAATGAAAATGTGAAAACATCTTCATATGATGAGTTTAATGATGAAGCTATGAAATTATTAAAAGATTTTAATGTTTCTGTAGTAGCAACTTCACAATTAGAGTATGCTAAAAAAACTGAAAAAGATTTAGATGATATTGAAGAACTATTAAAAACTAGTGAATTTGATATACATGGTATTAATGATGCATTACCAATAGTTAAGGAAGTTCAAAGTATTAAAATAGGTATAATTTCATATACGTATGAAGAAGATGAAGATGATTATAATGAAAATGTTAGATATTTAACAGATGAAAATTTAAATGAAGATATCAAATTTTTAAATGAAAAAGATGTAGATACTATACTTGTATATTTGGATATTGATAATGAAGATTCAGTACGCGTATCTAATACACAAAAAGAAGTAGCTGAAAAATTATTTACATCAGGAGTTAATATAGTAATTCAAACTGGAAGTAGTTATGTTAAAGAAACATATGAAGACATTTATGTGAAAAGTGATTCTACTGAGAATCATGGTTATGTTGTATATTCATCAGGTAATATTGTATCTTCTGAAATTGAAGATTATAATGTATTTATTGCTGCAAATATAACAATAGAAAAAACAATATCAACTGATAATAAAGGAATTTTAGTTGATGAAAAAGTTGTAATGAAAATAAATAATCCAAATATTTACTATACAGATTTAGAAGAAACAGAAGAAAAAACTTACAATTTAAATAAAGTTGTAGGGGACTATGAAAATGGAACATTGGATTTAGATAAGAATGTATATCAAACAATGTCTGAATTATTAAATGAATATAAAAATGATTTAAATTATAAAGAATAGAAAGGTGGAATTATAATGAATTTTTATGATAAAGTACATGAACTTGTAAGAAGTTTGAGAGAAACAGAGGAGTATAAAAATTATATATCTATAAAAAAGCAGCTTAATGACCAAGAAAAAGAAGTATATGCTATGTTAAAAGATTTTAAAGAAAAACAACAAAAGCAACAAATAGCATATATGAATACTGGTACAGTAGATGAAGAGATAAAAAAAGATTTAGAAAATATGTATTCAATTTTAATACAAAATGAAAAAGTAAGAACTATATTAGAAACAGAAATAAAAATAGATGTAATGCTTGTTGATATGCAAAAAATTGTAGGAGAAGGTATTAAAGATATACTTGAATTTTAATTATGAAAATTGCAGAATATATTGAAAAAAAATATGTATCTAAAGAAGAATCGGATAAGTTAAATGAAATAGTAGATAAATTACCAAATAATAATGAATTATGTAAAGATATATTGTTAATGCTAGGTAATGAAAAAACAGTAATGAAATCAGATGAAAATATTAATGGGAATTATTATGTGTTTTTAAATGATACTATTTATATTAAAGATAATAAAAAGTTCACTAACTCTAATCAAAGATTATGTGTAATATCTCATGAGTGCAGACATTCTATTCAAAGTAAAGTGATTCAAATATTAAATTTTCTTTTTGCAAATATAGAATTGCTAGGATTCTTACTTGTACTATGTAGTATAATATTTAATTTTGAAAGTAATTATATTTACTATGGATATATAGTATCAAATCTATTATCTGTAACTATTAGATTGTTTTTAGAAATGGATGCAACTATGTTTTCGGTGACTATTTCTAAAAAATATTTAGATTTAGATAAATATTCATATATTTCTAATGAGGATAAAATTTATTTAATAGATAGATACTCAAATCAAATGAAAAAATTATTACCTTTATTTATATTCACATTAATTGCAGGTAAATTAGCCAAATTAATATTTACTATTGTAATGTTAATATTATAAAATAAAACCTATAGGAAAAAATTCAATCCTATAGGTTTTATTTTATCTATCCGTAACACCAAAGATCATTCTTTTAACAGCTAGGTATAAATAAGATATTTTATACCATGTCGCATAATCTACTATTCCTGTTATGTTTAAACTAAACACTTTTTGAAATTCTTTTACTGCATTTTCAGTTTCATTATTAAATTCACCACTAGTATTTGTTATAATTGGCAATCCTGAATAATTACCTCTAATGATATTTAGTTCATTTTGTATTTTTTGTACTTCTTTAGAACAATCTCCAAATTTTAAATTGTATCCTGGAAAAGAAGTTGGTAGTCCCTCTTCATAACGTGCTGTTTCAAGTGTTAGATTATCACCGTAATAGTATTTTAGTATCTCTTCAGCATTATATCCTTGAAGTGCTAAATCTTGAGATCCCCATTGCCAAAGCCAATTAGCAGTTTGTGTTTTATCTCCATCACAATATTGTGCAAATAGTGGCTCTTGTTTATCAATTCTCTTTATATACTTAAGTAATAGTTCATCTACTATGAGTGAAATACTTTCAAATATAGTTCTGTTATGAGTATATTTTTGATCATATAAAATGATTGATGTAATAGTAAATGGATATCCTTTTGATAGATACCATTCAGTAAAAACTCTATTTAATGTGTATGACATTATAGCAAGAATATTAGCTTTTAGAGCTTCTTTTTCCCATGTTGGGTAAATTTCGCTTGAAGCAACATTTTTAATATAATCACTAAATCGAACATAATAATTTGGAGCATTATCATCATCTGGATTACCATCATGAACAATAATATATTCTGGTATAATTACTTCTTTTAGGACAAAAGTTGAAGATGTAAGTTCTTCTTGAACATACTTAGGTGCATAATTTGAATTTAATGTATTAGGTGCTATAGTAGTTTCAGAATTTGAAATCTTAGTTTCATCTTCTGATTTCATAATAATTGTTTGCATAGAAGTGATTCCATCAAATATTTGAATATTTTTAATAGTTACAGGCATCATACCTTCTTTTGTTACCAATATATCATATACAGTATACGGATCTAATTTGTCTGGTGATAGGCTATTATTTATATTAGAGGTAGAAAGAGATATTTTACTAGTTTTACCATATATATCTGTAATAAAACTAACATTTAAATTTATTATTTCAATTTTAGCATTTGTAATAGGTTGAGCTATATTATCAGCGTATACAGCTACATATAGATATCCTTCATTCATATTATCAACTCCTATTTGATTATATTCAATTTGTAATAGAATATTTATCATATGTATTAATTATTATTAGAAGAATATATATATATTAAGGTAGGTATAAGTAAATGAATGAAATAAATAAAATGGAAGAGTTGAAAATAGGAGATACAGGACAGGAAGTAACATTTCTTCAACAAATGTTACGAATAAATAATTATTTTCCAGCTAGTATAACTGGAAGTTTTGGTCCTGATTTAGAAAAATATGTTAAAAATTTTCAAAGAGACAATGATTTAATTGTAACAGGTATTGTTAATAAAGAGACATGGAATAAACTTTATGAATTAACAGTAAAACCAATCACTATTTCTGTTTTAGATAAAAGGAATTTAAAACTGGGTGATGAAGGTGAAGATGTAAAAGAAGTTAAAGAAAAACTAAAAACTTTATTATACTATATGGGTGAGATTAATACTATTTTTGATGCTGAGTTACAAAGGGCTGTAGAAGAGTTTCAATTTATTAATAAACTTATTCCTAATGGTATAATAGATACATCAACATGGAGTAGTTTAATCACACTATATAATCCATTATCAAATTGTAAAACGTTTAATGATGAATTTTATATTGTAAAAGCTGGAGATACATTATATTCTATATCTGAAAAATTCAATATATCTATAGAGGAACTTAAAAGAATTAATAATTTGGAATCTAATACATTAAGTATTGGACAAAATATTAAAATAGTTGATAATGATGATGATTTGGATATAACAGAGTATATTGTTCAAAAAGGAGATACATTGTATTCTATAGCTAAGAAATTTAGTATGAGTGTAGAAGAGCTTGAGACTATTAATGGGTTGAGTAGTGATGTTTTAAGTATAGGTCAAAAATTGAAGGTATCAAAAACAAATGATGAAGAAATACCTAGTTTAAATACTGAAGAATATATAGTTAAATCAGGAGATACATTATATTCTATAGCTAAAAAATTTAATATTACTATAGAAGAATTAAAAGATATAAATGATTTAAATTTGGATGTCATTAGTATTAATCAAATTTTAAAAGTAGTAAAACTTATAGAAAATAGTTATACTGTTGAGTTTGGGGATACACTATATGGAATAGCTAAAAAGTATTCTACAACTGTTGATAAGTTGATTCAGTTAAATGGGTTAAAGAATAATATACTTACCATAGGCCAAATATTGAAAATAAGTTAAAGAATAGAAAGATTATTTAAATAGTCTTTCTGTTTTTAGTATCAATTGATTTTTTATGTAAATTATGTTATAATTAAGACTATATAAAATTTGAAATAACTAAGAAAGGTGAAATTATAGGAGGTATATATGAATAATATAAACACACAAGTCACAGCTGTTAATAGAGTAGTTAAATTTTACAAATATTATTTGTTTTGTAAAAATGCAATATGGATTGCACCTATTGTTACATTATTTTATTTACTTCATGAATTGTCTTTTACAGAGATATTTCTTATAGCAAGTTATTATAAAATAGCTGTAGCATTTTTTGAAGTACCAACAGGTGCATTTGCAGATAAGTATGGTCATAAGAAAAGTGTATTACTTGGGCTAATAGTGTTTGGGATTGGACTTATAGCATATCCAGTATATTCAGGTTTTTGGTATTTCATATTGATTGAAACATTTCTAGCTATAGGAGCAACACTGTTAAGTGGTGCAGATGAATCATTATTTTATGATTCACTTAAAAAATTAGATAGAGAAAAAGAATATACAACATTACTTGGAAGAGCTAAGCAATATGCATTTTTATCGCAATTTATAGGTGCCATAGTTTCTTCTATATTGTATACCATTAATCCAATGTTTCCATTTTTCATATCTGGAATATTAACTTTAGTTGGTTTTATAATATTTTCTCAATTTGTAGATGTTGAAAGTAATGAAAAAGAAGAAAGTAAAATATCGTATTTTGATCAAATAAAAGAGACTGGAAAGTACATATTTAATCATAAAAAGATTAGAACTATTATTTTATACTCATCATTAATAAATATGATCTTTTTATCGCTAGTCCATACATATGCACCATACTTTTTGTCAGTAGGAATAAAAGAAGAATATTTTGGAGTAATATTTGCATTCTTTAATATAATAGCTTTAATCTCTTCTAGATATAATGATAAATATATAAGGTTTGCAAAATCTAATTCTCTTATATTTTTGAGTATAATACTTATAATATCATATTTAATTTTGGGATTTGTAAGTATACCTATAGGAATTATTGGTATTATATTCCAACAAGTTTATAGAGGTATATCAAGCACTACTATTAATAAGTATGTTAATAAGAATTCACCATCAGCTAAAAGAGCAACAATATTATCATACTTAAGTTTATCATCAACACTATTTGGTGGAATATTTGGGGTTATTTTAGGTATAATTATGGATAACTACAATATTAACCAATCGTATTTGATTATGGCAGTTATAATGATAATAATTACAGTTATAATGAAAATAGTACTAGATAAAAATTTATCAAATATGAAAGATACTTGTAAATAGCAAGTATCTTTTTTTAGTTGTTAAAGTAAGAGCTTGTAAAATAAAAATAGTATGATATAATTCAAATAGAGGTGAAATATAATTATGAATATTGTAAAAAATGAAATGGGAATAATAATGCTTGAACAATATGGAAACAAATATATTCAATATGATGTAGGAGGAATATGTCCAATTATTCTTCAAATAAGAATTACAAATGAACAATTTGAACGAGTTTTAAAAAATGAAATTACAATGACAAGTGTTATAAACTACTATGAGAATAGAAATCTTTGCTCACCAGATACTGCGCGAAATACATTAATAAAAGATTATCTTAATTCGGTTGGAACATACTCACAGGAACGTATTATTGCAATTATTGAGAAACTAAACAGATATAGTGACATATTTTATGAGTTTTATTATTATGTCCTTTCAGAACAATTTACTGAAGATCCAATTGAAGTTGAAGGGTATACAGCACAGCAACTTAAAAAGAATTATCCACTTTCTGTTTTAGGTGCATATAATTATTTGATTTACTTACGTGAAGAACCTAAGCAAGCACTCTCAAGTTTGAAGACTGGGTTGCAATCAAAAGATTCATTTAAACTAGAAAAAATAAAAGAAGTAGAATTAGAAGAAGAAAAGATTAGTAATTCTAGTGAATCATAAAAGGTTTAAAGATAAAAATGATAATTAATAGTATTACAAAAGGGTACTATATAAAAAATTAATAAACAATAAAGATACTTGTAAATAGCAAGTATTTTTTTAGTACATAAGAGTTAAAGAATTTTCTTAAGTAGAATAAATTAATAACTAAATCATATAATTTAAAAGGTGATTATGTGAAAATTATAATGTATAAAAAAACTAAATTTAAATATAGCACAGTGTTTAAAAAAATAAATAAAAATTTTTATTATTTAACTATTCCTATCATTATAACTCTAATTAGTATAGCTTTAGCAAACAGTTTATTAGAAATGAAAGGTGAAACGCTGCTAGATGCAAATGCAACACCTGCTACTAATAAAGTAGTAGTTTTAGATGCAGGTCATGGTCTTCCAGATGAAGGTGCAACAAGTGATGATAATGTTTCAGAGCAAAAACTAGCACTAGAA
>CAYJMD010000009.1:11945-35821 GCA_964371585.1 uncultured Clostridiaceae bacterium | reverse complement strand
AAATTCAAAAATAAAACTGTTTAAAAAACAATAAAAATCAGCTTAGAAATAAGTTGATTTTTTTATGTCTAAAAATATAAGTTACTATGTATTTTAAAAATTATATGATATAATGAAATTGAGGTAATAATTATGAATATAGAAGAATTAGAAAAATTAAGAAAAAATATAACAAATTCATATTTAAAAATATTTTTAATAGCATTTTTACTACTGTTAATACCGACTATTGGTATAATAGTTATTAATACATTTGATACAATTAATTTTTTATCTACAATCGTTATTCCTGCTATTTTTGCTTTTGTTATTGCTCTTGTAATAACTTTCTTAATTAATCATAAAAAAGATAAAGAGTTTAAAATGGCATTTAAAGATTATTGTTTTAGAAATATTTTATCTGAAAAGTTTACAGATATTAGTGCTTGTTTTGAACAAGGATTAACTCAAGAAGAAGTTGAAGAGTTAAGACTTGTTGCTATGGGTTCTAATTTTAGTAGTGATGATTATATAACTGCTAAGTACAAAGATATTAATTTTAAACAAAGTGATGTTGATATACAGCAAGTTGTTTCTACAGGTAAAAGTACTACATATATACAGATATTTAAAGGACAAATTTTAGAGTTTGATTTTAACAAGAATTTTAAAGCTAATATCAAGATTGTTGAAAAAGGTTTCTATTCTTCATATGGATATAGTCCTGCTACTGGTGATAAGGTCAAATTAGAGGATGAAGAGTTTAATAGGATGTTTAGTGTTAGCTCAACTTGTGAGCAAGATGCTTTCTACATTTTAACTCCACAGTTTATGGAAAAGCTAAAAAACCTTGCAAGACAAGATACGGATAAGATGGCTTTTCTTTTTAGAGATAATAAGTTATATGTAGCTGTATATAATAATACTAATTCTTTTGAGCATTCTGTTTTTACAGAATTAGTAGAAGAAAAAGTATTAGCAAACATAAGGAAAGATATTAAAGTTATTACAGATTTTGTTGATGTACTAACTTTAGATAATGATTTGTTTAAACAGTAATAGGAGGATTTTATGAGATTAGAAGATATTGATAATTTAAAAAAAGAACATAAGGCAGAATACAATAGATACTTAAAAAAAGGAATGTTTATTCTTGGTATAATTTTTGCAATTATAATAGGGATAAATATACTATTTATGGTAAGTGGTAATAGTTTTGAAATAGAGGCGTTAGTTGCTTTAGTACCTATATTAGGGTTTTTTACTCTTTTTGGATTTATATTTGTATTTGCTACTGCATCAATTAAGACAGCTGGTAAGAATAAAGAAGTAAGTAATGCTTTTAAAAAATATTGTGTTGATAACATTTTAAGTGAAATTTTTGATAATGTTTCTTTTAATTATGAAAAGGGAATATCAGAGGACTCTTTATCTGCTTTAAATATGGTAAGAATAGGTAATGTGTATTCAAGTGAAGATTTATTACTTGCTAACTATAAAGGTGTAGATTTTATGCAATCAGATGTACATATACAAAATGTGACTAGAGATAGCGAAGGCAGAAGTAGTACTGTTACATATTTTAAAGGTCAAATATTAGGTTTTACTTTTAACAAGCCATTTAAAGCAAATATTAAAATTGTTGAAAAAAGATTTACAAATGCTTATTGGGCTTTTGGTGAAAAACAAGTTAAATTAGAAGATCAAGATTTCAATGATAAGTTTTATGTGTCTGGCGAATCGGAACAATCAGTTTTCTATATACTAACACCACATTTTATGGAAAAAATGAAAAAATTAGTTGATTTAGATTTTGATAGAAATGATTCAATGGTATTTCTATTTAAAGAAAATAAATTATATATTGCTTTAAGAAATAATAAAAATACATTTGAGCATTCTGATTTAAAAAATTTAACAGAAGAAAATGCTAGAAATTTAGTAGCTAGAGAAACCAAACGTATAACAAACTTTATTGATGAACTAAGCTTAGATAATGACTTGTTTAAATAGAATATATTGATATAGGAGAAAAATTATGACTGAAGAACAAATAAAAGAATATGAAGAGAAAGCTAAAGAGTTAGATATAGATAAAAGACTTAGAACTAAGCAAAATAAATTTTATATGTATATGTTTTGGGGTTTCTTCTTACTTGCAATTATATATTTTGCAATAAGTAATAATACAGATATTTTTGGTTATCAATCTGAATCTGCACAAATGATAATTTTTGTATCAATGTTTGCTATTGCAAGTGTTTTTGCATTATTACAAAAAAATAATAAAGAAATCGATATGACAGACTTGAGTAACTCTGCTGTTTATACAAAAAAACATTTAGTAAATGAAATGAAAAATAGTTATAGTGAAACATTAGTAATAGATACATTAAATACTATTTTAACTGATGTTAAACTTTATCCAGATAAAGGTGTTTCAAAAGATTTTGTTAAAGAACTTAGACTTATAGATTTGAGTGGTATATATACTTCAAAAAACTTGATGTTAGCTAAATATGAAGGTATAGATATTATGCGAGTAGATGTTAATACACATTTTGGAGATAAATTAAATGGAGAACCTGATTATAGTTTTAAAGGTCAAATATTTGGTTTTTCATTTAATAAAGAATTTAAATCTAATATACGAATTATTGAGAATAATTATAGATTTAAATCAAAAGAAAGTGGAAAACATTTAATTAAGTTAGAAGATGAAGAGTTTAACAATAAGTTTGAAGTTATTGCTAAAAATACACAAGAAGCATACTATATATTAACTCCTCATTTCATGGAAAAAATGAAAAATTTAGTAGATTTAGATTTTGATAAAGAAGATACTATGACATTTTTCTTCGATTTAAATAGATTGTACATAGCTGTAAATAATGAAAAAGATTCTTTTGAATATGAAGATCTTGAGGGTTTATCAGAAGAGGATTTTAAAGATTTAGTTAGAAAAGAAATAAAGCGTATTACACATATTATTGATGAGCTTAGTTTAGATAATGACTTGTTTAAATAGAATATATTGATATAGGAGAAAAATTATGACAGAAGAACAAATAAAAGAGTATGAAGAGCAAGCTAAACAGTTAGATGAGGCAAAAAAAATTAAAGATAAAAAAAGTAGTAAAATTAATAAGATTTTAATTATTACTATTGTTATTATTCTTATTTGGGTACTTTTACTTTCCAGTAATCCTAATATGCTTATTATTTTACCACTTGAAATTACATATGTTTTTTGTGTAGCAAGTATTTTTTTGCTACCAGTGTTATTAGTGTGGATGTTAAAAAAAACAAATGAGAATGTAAAAAAGAAAGATGTAAATAAATCTGAGATTAAAACTAAATTAGATGTTATAAATAAAGTAAAAGCTAGTTATGGTGAAACATTAGTAATAGATACACTAAATACTATTTTAACTGATGTTAAACTTTATCCGGATAAAGGTGTTTCAAAAGATTTTGTTAGAGAGCTTAGAATTATAGATTTGAGTGGTATATATACTTCAAAAAACTTGATGTTAGCTAAATATGAAGGTATAGATATTATGCGAGTAGATGTTAATACACATTTTGGAGATAAATTAAATGGAGAACCTGATTATAGTTTTAAAGGTCAAATATTTGGTTTTTCATTTAATAAAGAATTTAAATCTAATATACGAATTATTGAGAATAATTATAGATTTAAATCAAAAGAAAGTGGAAAACATTTAATTAAGTTAGAAGATGAAGAGTTTAACAATAAGTTTGAAGTTATTGCTAAAAATACACAAGAAGCATACTATATATTAACTCCTCATTTCATGGAAAAAATGAAAAATTTAGTAGATTTAGATTTTGATAAAGAAGATACTATGACATTTTTCTTCGATTTAAATAGATTGTACATAGCTGTAAATAATGAAAAAGATTCTTTTGAATATGAAGATCTTGAGGGTTTATCAGAAGAGGATTTTAAAGATTTAGTTAGAAAAGAAATAAAACGTATTACTCATATTATCGATGAACTTAGTTTAGATAATAATTTATTTAAATAAAAAAATTAGCTTATTAATTTAAGCTAATTTTTTAGTATAATTTGTGAATTTGTATAAGTACTAGTTAAGTACCATTAAAGTGACATCATAATTTTTTATTAATTACAACATGTATAATAGGTGTAAACAAATATTTTTTATTAATATTTAGTTTCATAACTACTAATTATAACAGGTTAGATTTTTGCAAACCCTTCAATTTAGATTTAAATTTGTCAGTTTTATCTTTAATATTTCAATATCTGTATAATACACATTGATATAGATTAGCTTATTATAAAATAATATTGAAATAAATATAATTCTTTTGGAATTAATTTGATAAAAATCATTCGAATAAAATTTATATGAATAAATTTTAATATTTTGAATAATTATTTTTTTGTTAAAAGGCTTTACTTAAAAAGCGTTTACCCTAATAAATTTCAGTCACTTTTCAGCACAATATGGGATTGGCCTTCATTATGTCTATAAATAGACGCTATTATAATCGCTTTAGGTTTAAAAGTTCAAATTTTTATTTACGTTTTAAATTTCAAATTTTTAAATCTCATTGAGTTTTAAAAGTAAAACTGACTGTATTTAAATCTATGTGTGTATTATACTATACGAAAATACTTAATGCAAACCTTTCGACACTGTTCGACAAAACTTCCTAAATGTCGACAAGTTTCGACAAATAATGTCGTATATTTGTCGAAAAAAAGAAGATATACATTAGTATATCTCCAATTTATTATATAATGAAGTCTTTTTTAATAGTTCCTAAGTTATTTTTAAGTATACTATAGATTTCTTCATTAACTTCTTCTGGTGTTTTTCTATTACCATCTTTATCTAAGCAATCTATAATATTCCAACCTAATTTTTTAGCTAAGTAATATCCAGATTTACAAGCATTTTCTAAATGTTTAAAATCAGATTCATGTATATCTTTTTTATCTTCATTTGTTATTTTATTTTTTCTTGTATTCATCGCTGCTATAGAGTATTCAGCAGGCAAATATAAGAAAAACACAGATGTAGGTCTTGGAATTCCCATGTCATTAAATTCGAAGTTTTCAATCCACTCTTGATATTCATCAAGTATTGTATAAGAATCTCCTCTTCCTATTATTTTACCTCCTTGATGTAATAGATTAGAAGATACATATCTATCAAGCAAGATAACTGTCTTGTTATCTTCATAATATTTTTTTAAATCTTTTTCATATGTTATATATCTATCTACTGCATAAAATGTTGAAGCTGCTCTTTCAGATATATCATTAGCATTTGGTGCTATTTCTCCTTGTAAATACATTTTAACAGCAGCAGAAGAGTTACTTTCATAGTTAGGGAATGAAGTTCTATATACAGGTATAGAATCTTTCTGTAGCTTTTCATAAGTTAAATTTGTTTGTGTTTGTTTACCAGAACCATCAGTTCCTTCAATAACAAAAATTTTGTTCATAAATTACATCTCCTTAAGTATATATAAATTTTATCATATATATTTTTTAATTGCAATAATAGTAGCAATAAAAAACAAAGCCCAATTAATGAGCTTTGTTTAAGTGTTACTTACCTCTAAAGTGTATAAGGTTTATTCTTCTTCTTGCCTGTTTGTAATTTACTATATTATCAAAATAAAAAATATAATAACTATTTTTCCTTCCGCCATATGATCCATCAAAACGTGCGATTATGCTTAAAAGTTTAATGCTGGGTTTAGATAATTTTACATAAGGTTTTGTTTTCATAAAGATACCTCCATATTAATATTTTTAGAGTAATGACTGGGTTTGCTTCTATGTGGTAAAAAATTGTTACTATCAAGATAATTTAATATGACTGGCAAATCTCCTTTGTATACAATTGTGATTTTAGAGCAATTTGGAAAGTCACTTTTAATTAAATCAACACATTTTGCTATAATTTGATTGTAATTAACTGACATACCTGTTTCGTGAGTATCAATATTAATATGAATATTGTTAAAATTGTCAGTAGATTCAAAGTAGCATAATGAAATGAATTTTTGAGTTTTGATATTTCTTAGTAAGTATATACGTACAAATTCTTTAAAATTATCCATATTATATACGTTATATCTTTTAAAAATATCATGTTTCATAGTTAAAAGTGTAGATATTGTATAGTTCATATTTCTGTAATGCGCTAGAGCTCTTGGTTCTTTTACATGAGTGGATTTTAAATATTCAGTATGATCTAAAATATTATGTATCCAGTCTACATAATTTCCTTGTACATGCATTAATTTTAATTCCATGTTTTAATCTCCTTAATTAATTTAATTTAATAATTTTATTACAAGTAAATTATAGCATACTTAAGAATAAAAAACAAATAAAATGTATAATTATGTAGTCAAAAATGGTTAAAACAGACAAAAAAGCTCCAAATTCATATTTGAAGCTTAATAAAATTATTTAGTTAATTGTTATTTTATTTTAGGTTTTGCAATCATAGCAGCTAAGTAACCAAATACTACAGCAGCACATATACCTGCAGAAGCAGCAGTAACTCCACCTGTAAATATACCGACTAGTCCATCTGAATCAACAGCTTTTATTACACCTGTAGTGAGGGCATATCCGAAACCACTAATAGGAACAGTTGCTCCAGCTTTGCCAAATTCAACTAGAGGTTCATATATTCCAAATGCAGTAAATATACAACCTAAAGTTACAAATAGTACAAGTATTCTAGCTGGTGTAAGTTTAGTTTTATCAATTAATATTTGTCCTATACTACATATTATTCCACCTGTTAAAAATACTTGTAAATATTCCATAAACATTTCCATATTAGTTTTTCACCTCATTTTCTATAACTATAGCATGTGCAATTGATGGTATTGATTCACCTTGCCCTATTGACACAGGACTCATTAATGCTCCGGTTGCAACTAATAGTACTTTATTAATATTCTTTTCTTTAAGCTTACTTAAAAAATATCCAGAAAAAGTTGAAGCGATACATCCACAACCACTACCACCTGAGTTTATATCTCTTTCGTTTAAATCATATATTTTCATTCCACAGTCAATATGTACTTTACTAATATCTATTCCTTTGTTATTACATAGTTCAAGTAATATTTCTGTTCCATGTGTTCCTAAATCACCTGTAATTATGTGGTCATAATATTCAGGAGATCTATTTAAATCACTAAGATGAGATAATATAGTATCTGCAGCTGCCGGAGCCATAGCTGCTCCCATATTAGTCATATCTTTAAGTCCTAAATCAACAATTCTACCTGGAGTAGCATGAGTAATTACACAAGAACTAGAAATGTTAGTATCGTTAGAAGTAATTAAAGCAGCACCTGCACCTGTTACTGTACATTGAGATGTAGGAGATTTTTGATTACCATGTTCTAAAGGCATTCTGAATTGTCTTTCAGCAGAGCAAAAATGTGAAGATGCAGTATTTATACATCTTATAGCATAACCAGCATTAACAAATGAAGCAGCAAGTATCATACTTTCAACAAATGTAGAACATGCACCAAATAGTCCAAAGAAGGGTATGTTAAATTCTCTCATGCAATATCCAGATGCAATACATTGATTTAATAAGTCACCTCCAAATATATAATCTATATCTTTGTACTGATATCCTGTTTTATTTAAAAGATGATCTATACTTGTTTTCATAAACTTACTTTCAGCTTTTTCAAATGTCTTTTCTCCAAAGAAAGCATCATCAGTCTTAATGTCAAAATATATACTAAGTGGACCAGTAGACTCTCTAGGTCCAACACTACAAGATGCATCTTTAAGTCTAGGTTTGTTTTTAAATTCAATTGTTTGTTTTTTTATATAATCATTTGTTTCCATATATTTAATATCAACTCCTTATCCAACTATTCCCATTAAATAGTAAATTATTCCTATTATAAAAGAAGTAAAGATACCATATACAAGAACAGGTCCTGCAACTTTAAACATATTACTTCCAAGTCCAAGAATAAATCCTTCAGTTTTAAATTCTATTGCTGGAGCTACTACTGAGTTAGAAAAACCAGTAATAGGCACAACAGATCCTGCACCAGCATATTTACCTATTTTAGAGTATACATTTATTGAAGTTAAAAATGCTCCTATAAATATGAGTATAATAGTAGATATTAATGATGCTTCTGTTTTAGGTATTTCATAAAACATACATATGTTACATATTAACTGTCCAATACAACAAATAATACCACCAACTATAAATGCAAATACTATATTTTTAAATAACGGACTTTTAACGGATTTTTCTTCTACATATTTTGTATATTCATCACTTGTCATTGATATTTTAGATTCAGTTTTTTCCATTTTAATCACCTATAGTTTATTATTTCTTAAAAACTTAGTTATATACAAGTAATACAAAATTAAAATAAAAAATTGTTAAAAAATATCAGTTTTAAAAAAATATATTGCTATTTAAAAAATTATATAGTAAAATTAAAATGATATTATGGATGTATAAGGGGGAAAAATGGATAAATTTCATTTAAAAACAGAAGATGAAGCTTTAAAAGTACTGAATTCTAGTTTAGAAGGATTAAGTAATGATGAAGCAAAAAAAAGATTAGAAAAATATGGGTACAATAAATTAAAAGAAGGAAAGAAAAAATCAATGCTTCAAAGATTTATTGAACAATTTAAGAATGTAATGATTATAGTACTTCTTGTTGCAGCAGTTCTTGCAGCATTTGTATCTCTTTCTCATGGAGAACCAATAACAGATACAATTATAATACTTGTTGTTGTATTTTTAAATGCACTTTTAGGAGTTATACAAGAATCAAAAGCTGAAAAAGCTATTGATGCACTTAAAAAAATGTCTCTTCCATACATAAAAGTTAGAAGAAATAATGAAGTTGTAAGTATAAAAACAGAAGAACTTGTTATAGGTGATATTGTATTACTTGAAGCTGGAGATTATATACCAGCTGATATAAGATTAACTGAATCACATAGTATAAGAGTTGTAGAATCAGCTTTAACAGGAGAGTCAGAACCTGTTGACAAGATGATAGATGTTCTTGCTCAAGGTGAAGATGAAATACCACTTGGTGATAGGCTTAATATGGCATATTCAGGAAGTAGTGTAGTATACGGTAGAGGTGAAGGTGTAGTTGTTGCAACAGGTATGGATACAGAGCTTGGTAAAATAGCTACAGCAATATCAGAAATGTCTAATGAAGAAACACCACTTCAAAAGAAAATGAATGAAATAAGCAAAATGTTAAGTGTAATAGTAATTATAATAGCTGTTATCATGTTTATACTTGGACTTGTGCAAGGTAGTCCAATACTTGATGTATTTATGCTTGCTATAGCACTAGCAGTTGCTGCAATACCTGAAGGACTGGCTGCAGTTATAACAATAACACTAGCAATTGGTGTTCAAAAAATGGCAAAAGAAAATAGTATTATTCGTAAACTTTCTTCAGTTGAAGCTTTAGGTTCTACAGAAGTAATATGTTCAGATAAGACAGGTACATTAACACAAAATAAAATGACAGTTAGAAAAATATTTATGGATAATGAACTTATTGATGTGACTAACAATGTACTTACTAAAGATATTGGAATATTTAAAAATATATTAATACTATGTAATGATACAAAAATAAATGGTGAAGAGTTACTTGGAGATCCTACAGAAACAGCTTTAATTTCTTTTGGCAGAAATGTTAAATTAAATGTTGATAGTATTTTAGAAGAAAATAAAAGAGTTGAAGAAGCTCCGTTTGATTCTGAAAGAAAAATGATGTCTACAGTAAATGAATATAACAATGAATATACTGTATATACAAAAGGTGCTTTAGAATCAGTTATAAATGCTTGTAGTAAAATATTAATTAATGGAGTGGTAAGAGATATTACAAAAGAAGATATTGATAATATAAGTAAAATGAATTTAAGTTTAGCAAAAGAAGCTTTAAGAGTTTTAGCATTTGCATATAAACCAGTAAATGAAATACCAACTATTGATAATAATGAAGATGTTAAAAATGTGGAAAAAGATTTAATATTTGTCGGTCTTACTGCAATGATAGATCCTCCTAGAAAAGAAGCAAAAGATGCAGTTGCAAAATGTTTTGAAGCTGGAATATTACCAGTTATGATTACAGGAGATAATATAGATACTGCTATAGCTATAGCAAAAGAATTAGGTATATATACAAATAATTATTTAGCTATGACAGGTATAGAATTAGATAAATTATCAGAACAAGAATTATTAGATAAAGTAGAAGATATCAGAGTTTATGCTAGGGTATCACCAGAAAATAAAATAAGAATAGTAAAAGCATGGAAATCTAAAGGTAAAACAGTAGCTATGACAGGTGACGGTGTAAATGATGCACCAGCACTAAAAGGTGCAGACATTGGTATAGGAATGGGTATTACAGGTACAGAAGTTTCTAAATCAGTATCTAGTATGGTACTAGCTGATGATAACTTTGCAACAATAGTAGGTGCTGTAAAAGAAGGTAGAAGAATATATACAAATATACAAAATGTTATATGTTATTTACTTGCTTCTAATTTAGCAGAAGTTTTAATTATTTTCTTTGGAACAATATTTGCTCCAGATAATATATTACTTCCAATACAAATATTATGGATTAATTTAATATCAGACACAATACCAGCAATAGCTTTAGGATTTGAAGGTCCTGAAAAAAATATAATGAAACAAAAACCACGTAAGCAAACAGAAGGGTTCTTTACACCTTTCTTAACATCTAGAATAATTGTAGCAGCTGTTATAAAAGCAGTAGTATTATTTATAATGTACTTTGCAGTAAGTAATGTATATGGTCATACAGTAGCTTCAGCAGTAGTATTTATATTACTTGCTATAATAGAAATATTCTTTGCAATGTCTAGTAGATCAGATAGAAAATCTATATTAAGTATAGGAATATTCAGTAATAAAAATATGGTACTTTGTGTAGTTGGAACATTAATATTACAATTTGTAGTATTATCAATTCCAATGACAAGAGAATGGCTTCACGTTCCAGATATAAGTTCTAGCTTGTATCCTACTATGGCTATGGTAGTACTAATAACATTTATGACACTAGAAACTTCTAAATTAATAATTGCTAGAATATTTAAAAAAGATTAATTAAATTAATAAAATAATGATAAATAAAAAAGCCAAGATGAAATATCATCTTGGTTTTTGTTAGTTATTAAATATCAAATTTTTCTTTAAGTTTATTTATTGCTGGGTTATAATAATTAAGTTTTTTTGCTTTAATGCCTGGAAATATCTTTTTAATTAGATAAATAATGTTAGAACCCATTTTTTTTCTTCTGCTATGCTCAGTAATATACATTTCGAAAGTTTTGTTATTTGTCTCATCTGTTTGGATTAATAAAACACCTATGATAGCTTGATGATATTTAATTGCATAAACTTCATTTTCAGGATCTAATATTTGTTTTCTAAAAGCTTCAACATAATTAGAATCCCAATAGTTAAATTTAGGGCGGAAATAGTCAAATTGTATTATTCCCAAAAAATTTATTGTATCATCACTTTTTTCTATGCTAACACATGGATTAGGTGAAAATTCTTGTTTTAATGTATTATTCATGATGTAATCTCCCTATATACTCATAATTAAGTTTGAAAGTATGTTGTAGTTAAGTTTAGGATAAAACTCGTTAAAATATCCTTTTAAAGCTCTTAATGAGTCTGTTATAAAAACTATTTCTGAAGTGTTAAAAACGAATATTTCAAGATTCATCTCATTGCCTTCTTTTTTAGTACTAACTAAAGCTAAAACATCATTGTCTTTTACTAATTTATATAAATATGAATTAGAATGACTTTTTAAATTATTTCTAATTTTAGCCAGTGCATCACCATGTGATGTTGTAAATAACGAAGAAAAATTAGTTAGTTCTGGATTATTATTTGCAAGATTTAAGAAATCATCATACTCGTTTAAATGGATAAAACTGAAATTATTTTTAAGAAATGGTTTAACATAGTTACTTTTCTTTAAAAAATTTGTTACTTTTTCTGATGGATTATCTGGAATATCCAAAATAATCGGTGTAAACATATATATGTTTGATAAAAAGTTGACTATTTCATTTAATGCTTTAGTTGCATGTCCTTTTCTTCTGTATTTAGGAGCTATTGCAATGAAGACATTAATTCCAATTCTATTAATGTACGTTTCTACGATTCCAACTACATTTCCAAATATATCTGAAATAGAATATACTTGATATATATTAGAATTAAGAAGTAATTTTAATTTTTTCCGTACATCAACGTATTGTTTAGAATCAAATGTTTTCCAAGCTGTAAAAATTTCGAAATCACAATTTAAAAGTGTATGGATAATACCTACATTTTCGATGTTTAACAATTTTAGCTTATCTGTATTGCAAGCCAGTTTAAAGCAATCTGTTTTTGGTGTTTCAATAGTGTTCATAATTATAAACCTCTTTCTATAAAATTTAATTAACATAATAATTATACCATTTTTTGTCTATTTTGTCAAGGTAAATAAAAAAGTCAAGATAATATATCTTGACTTTTGATTATGATAGGAAACTAAATGTAAGTGCTTCAGAAACTTGAACATAACCACAACTTTTAAGAAATGCTCTTGCTGATTTGTTTTCAGGAGTAACACCAGGCTTAAGTGGTAAGTTAAACTCTTGTTTAGTTATGTGCTTAATCATGTTAAGAGCTAATCTACCGATGCCTTTTTTTCTGTTTTTTGGTATTACATAAATCATTACTTGTGCATAAGTACTTTCTTTTTTTATTATACAAGCACCTAAAGTTTCTTCATCTGTAGAGTTAATGAAATAGATATTAATCGAATCATTTTCAATTAATGCTTCTGCAATTTTAGTATTTTTAGGGAATAAATCACCAAAAATACTTTTGTTCTCAACTTCTAAATTGAATAATTTAGAAAGTTTCTCCGAATCGTTTTTAGTTAATGTTTCTAGAATAATTGGGTTCATAACTATAATCCTCCTTAAATATAAATTGTTATAGTATAATAACATATCAAAATATAAATGTCAAATGTTTTAATATATTATCCATTTAAAAGATAAAAAATAGTATATTCATAAATTAAATATAGTAGAATATACTGTTACAGGTGATGATAGAGATGTTTAATTTGAATTTTAGTAATATAATGAGAAGTATGAATGGTGATTTTTTTAAGTTATCTAAATTAAAAAATAGAGGTGAAAACCATAATCATGTCTATAAAGTTATAAAAGAGATAGATATTCCTAAATTATTAGAAAAAGGAATATATATATTAGATGTTAGAACCAAAACAGAATTTGAAGCAATGAGGTTTAAAAATGCAGTAAATATACCACTTGCTGAGCTAGATTTTAATATATTAACCTATGTTACTGATAAAAGTAGTATTATACTTGTATATTGCTTAACTGGTGATAGAACAAAAGAAGCAATAAAAAGATTAAATAATTTAGGATATACAAATATATATGTTTGGGAAGGTAGTGGTCTTAATTCTTTAAAAAATGGGCAATACATAGAATATTAGTAGACAATTAGTATAAATTATGAAAAAAATGAGTAAAAATTGAAAAATACATAAAAAATATTATGCATTTTTTTGTTATACTATACTCAAAATTTATATAAATTCAGTCATATGTTTCATATTTATTGTAAATTAAAATGACTTTAAACATATTAAATGCAAGTTTGTAATGAAAAATAATGCTTTGTGAAAAGTGAAAAATGTAATAAAACTGTTACTAAAAAGATAAAAAAAAAGTATTGCTTTTTAAATTCATATATTATAGAATATATTACAAGGATATATGTAACAAAAGATAGAAATAATAAAGAGGTGGATATAATGTTAGAATTTTTAAAAAATGAATGGGAAATGTTTCTTGAAGAAATAGATGCATTTACTTCTTCATTTTCAAGATTATTCAAAGGTAAAGAAAATCCTTTAATGCTTGCAGCTTCTGCTGAGGAACAACAACCAGTTGAAGAGCTTTCACAAACAGAGGTATATAAACAAGATGAAATAGATAATAAATTATCAGCATATTTTGGTGAAAATGTTGATGATATAAGACAAAATATTAGTGGTGATAAAACTCAACATGAAGTTTTAAGAGAATATGCACAATATTTTAAACCATATGGTAATAACTATAATATGTGTAATACTGCTTTTAAAAAATATTATGATGACAAATGTTTAGAAATAGCTTCAGGTACTATTCCTGTTGAACAAATAAGAATATTCCAAAACAATATGGATATATTTACAGCTGGTCAAGAAATATTTGGTGAAAATGAACAATTTATAGATTCAAGAGCAATTGAAATATTTGAAAAATTAGATGCTGATAAAATATCAGAAGTAACAAATATTTTACATCACGCTGATGAAAATGCAATAAATATTAAAGGTGAAAGATTACTTGCTGAAATTGTTAGCTACATGGTAGACAACAAAATAAGATATGCAAAAGATTCGGATATTTTAGATCCAGTTAAGCAAGTGTTAGAAGATAAATTACATGAAACTAACACATCACTTAGAATGAATGAAAATTGGGATGAAGAATATCAACAATTATTATCTAATTGTAGAAAATACGGACATGCACTAGATAGAATAGCTCAATACGAAAGAGAAATTAAAACTAGTGAACTTGAACAAAATTTAGTTAATATGTTTGAAATGTAATAATAGAAACAACTATCTTTATGGTAGTTGTTTTTTATGCATATTTATTTAATAGTATAATAATGTTTATTGTATACAGATATTGACAAATTTGATTATGATGTTAAAATATATAGCTAAGGAGAATATTATGAAAAATATAATTAAAAAGCTTAATATTAATACTATTAAATATTATTTTCTGATTATAGTTATAGGGTTATTTATATCTTCACCATTACTTATTGGAGATATGCTTAAATCTCATGATGGAATATACCCAATAAGCAGGACTGTTGGAACAGCAACGGCATTGTCAGAAAGTAGTGTACCTCCACTTATAACATCTAATTTTGCAAATGGATTTGGATATTCTTGGAATACTTTTTATCCACCATTTGTAACCTACTGTATGCTTGTAATTAAGGTGTTTAGTGGTAGTTATGTTAGTGCTTTAAATATACTTGTTGTACTATCAGTTTGTATTTCTGGAATAACTATGTTCAAATTAGTAAATGAACTTACTGGGAGAAAATCAATATCATTTTTAGCAGCGTTATTTTACATGGCAGCTCCATATAGATTAACAGATATATATGTTAGAATGGCGATAGGTGAAGTAGTATCGTTTATGTTTATACCACTTGTATTTCTAGGATTATATAATTTATTTGAAAAAGATAGAACGAAGCATTGGTATATAACAATTGGAGCAGTAGGTTTATTATTAACACATAATATTAGTACATTACTTACTATTATTACAGTATTTATATATATTGTTTTTAATATTAAAAAAATATTTAAGTGGGATATTTTTAAAAAAATACTACTCAATATACTGTTTATATTACTTATAGTAGCTTTCTTTTATATTCCTCTTTTAGAGGCAAGAAATGCTACAGAATACGCAGTGTTTAGTGAAGGTAAAATGGGAACGTCAGAAACGGTATATGAGTATACTGTATACCTATTTCAATTGTTATTTGGTAAAATGCAAGGTGGTGGAGGACTTCCTTTATCACATAATGATAATATAGTTAGTGATATGGGAATAAATATAGGTTTGTTTTTAGTTGTACCTTTGTTATTTACACCTTTTGTATATTCTAAAGTATCAAAAAACAAACGTGGGCTATATCTACTTTCAGTTGTAACAAGTATACTACTTATAATATGTATTACTCCAATTTTTAGATGGGATTATCTACCAGATATAGTTGGAATTATACAACATCCATATAGATTACTACTTATAGTAACATTTATTTTAAGTATACTCTCAGCAATAAATATAGATCTTTTAATGAGTAATAAGCTAGATTTGAAAACTATATGTGTTATTACTATTTTAGTACTTATGTACATAAATCCATTTATTAATAACATGGTTAGTATGAATGTAGGTTTTTCTGAATATCCTTTTTATGAAACAGATGAAATGGAAATGGGGAAAGATTGGTCTCATAGTTGTGCATACTATGAATACTTACCAGTTAATGCAGAGGAGAATTTAGATTATTTGGCAAGTAGAAATAAAGGGATTGTAGTTTTGGCTGGAAATATGAATATCATTAATGAAACTAAAAGTGATGGTGTATACATAGGAAATGTATTAAAGTCAGATTCTGATTTAACTGTTATAGAACTTCCATATATATATTATCCTGGATATAGAGTTACAATTAATGATGATGTTATTAATTATTTTGAAACTGATAATGGATTTATAGGAGTAGAATTTAAACAAAGCTTTGAAGGTGAAATTAAAGTAGTATATACGTCAACTAATATAACATTAATTGCTTGGTTTATATCTTTTGTTTCTATAGTTATATTTGTTATTGTATTTTTACGAAGCATAATAATTAAAAATAAAATATTAAAACTTAATTAAGGATAATATATATTAGAGCATGATACATAAATGTATCATGTTTTTTTATGCATATGTACTCTGTTGACATTAAATAATCACCATGATATAATGAAGTCTAGTTTAATAATAAGACCAAATAAATTTAGGAGGTATTTTTATGTCAAAAGAAAGATTTTATGACGAATTGCAACAAGTTTTAAAAAAGAAAGACACATATTTATTAAATCAATTTTTGAAAAAGGAGCTAGAACATTCACGGGAGAAGACAGAAAAAAGAATTTTGGAGTTTTTAATTACAACTAAAAACGTGAAAAAGAAGATATTTCTTCTTAGAAATTATTTAGATGCTAATAGATATATTTCACTGGAAGATTTTACTGTTATAATTAAAAATACAGATGTAAAGGCATCAATCTATCTAAGGAATTATATAATCAAAAGGATTGCTTGTAGGAATAATGTTAATCCTACTAATAATAAGCATATAACTTCAAAAGATGTACAACCTTTATGTAGTTTGATGAAAGAAATATATAATAGAAAGTATTTGAAAGATTTAGCACCTAGACTTATTACTCATATTAGTTATAAAGCTAATACTGTATTTATCCATGAACTGTTTTTGCACAATGTTAACGATAATGAGATTACTTCTAATATGTTAACTACAAATTACTTCATAAAAAAACAAAATTTGTATATAACGTTTTCAATTGATTCTTTGAAAACAGATAAGTGGATTATTATTGCAGCTTTAAAAAACCCTAGGATTTCTAAACGGGTTATATATTCAATTAATAAATATATAATGTTGTATATAGAAAACGGTGATGCTAAACAAGTATATGAAGAACTTAAGACAATAATTGATTTTGTAGGAGTAGAAAATATTAAACCCGTGTTAATGTATGCAGATTGCATATTTCCTGAAGAACTTGTTAAAAAGTTACATCAACAATGCTCAGCTAGAGTCATAATGGCGTGGTATAAAGATCCAAATTTATCTAAATTCATTGTTAAAAATTTTTATGAACAAATAATACCAATTAAATTTTTTGATAAAGCTGTTAAAAAATTAACAAGTAACCCAGCTTTTTCTTTAGAGGATATTACCCGTATAAAAAATATAAAAAGAGTATAAATTGTTAAAGATCAGAAAAATATTTCTGGTCTTTATATTTTATGTGAAAAATTGATGAAAATTATTGATAAAAAAACAATTATGTTATAAAATATATTATGTATAAGAGGTGTGGAAATGGAAGAAAATAAAAGGAAATTAGAAGAAGAGTTAAAAGCTCCGAAAAAACACAAAAATAAGGTTGTTAAAAAGAATTTTGATATAATAAGATTACTTAAAAACAAGATATTTCAACTTGGATTATTAGGACTAGTAGTCATTATAGCAATAATTATTATAATAATTAATTTACTTAATACAAGTATATATGATAAATACTATAAATATGAAGAAAAAATGAATATTTATGGATTTAATAAAATGTATGATAATGAATCAGCTGCAACTACAGAAACAGTAACTAAAATGGAAGCGATTAAAATGGTACTTGCTGTAGCTTTAAATACGGATGATATTACTAATTATATATTTGAAGATAGAAATTATCAAGATGCTAGTTGGGCAAATTATGGTCAGTCAATGAAAATCACTACTAAATCTCCGATAACAGCTGATAATTATTCAGAGCAAATTTCATATATAGATGTAATTGAATATTTCTATAATGCTCAAAATATATTATTATCTGATATACAAAATGATGAATTAGATAAAAATATTGGAGATATTAATGAGTACACTTTAGATGAACAAGTTGCAATAAAAGTATTAGTTGCAAATGATGTATTAGTAGAAGCTATTAACGATGTTAATGGACAAGAAATGATCTTTAAAGGACAGTTAAATGAGCTTGTTATAAATTTTGCAAATGAATTTAATACAATAACATTTGGAGAAAATAATAAAATGAACATAGATCCTGAAAATGTACCAAGTAATGCAGATCAGTATCCATTTACTTTGGCAAATTTTGATAAATCAGTTTATGAATTACCTCTAATTGGTAGTACAGATATAGAATTTTATAGTCCTGCATCAATGTTTACATATAAAAAAGATAGCTATCAACAAATGATATTATTTACAGAAGATTTTTTAGAAACAATGTTAAATATAGATTACAATACAATTACAGCTGAAAAATTTGCAAAAGACTTAAACTCATATTTAATTTTTGATTTACCAATGAGTGATATAGAAGAATATGTTAATTATGTTAAAGAAAACGAGATTAAAATTTCAGGTGAGGCAGTTACTGTTGTACCAGCTATTTATTCAGATGGAATGAACTATAGAGTTAGAACACAAATAAAATTTACTGTTGAAAATTCAAAAACAACTGAAGATATATTATTTGGTGATTTAGGTATATATGAATCTCGTATATACAATAATGACACATATGAATTTTATGTTGATTACAAAATGACTGATACAATTAACACAGAAACTATATATGTTTCATACTCAAATTTATATAGTACAATTTTAGAAAAAGAAAAGTCAGGAATAACTTTAAAAGAGAATATGGAGGAATAGTATGTTAAATAAGAAAATATTAATTGCTATTATTGTTTGTATATTCCTTAGTTTATTTAGTAGTGTATCGGCATACAATCTAACATATCAGGTTGAGTTTAATGATGTACAAGGAGACTTAAATAATTCTTCAGCGTATATATATATAGCAACAAGATCGTATACACAAGATACAATTGATTATCATAACACACCTGATTCAGAAAAAGATTCTGAGGGGTATATAAATGAGCCTGATGAAGTGCATTCGATTGTAGATTATGCATATCATGCTTCTGGATTTACATTTCATAAAGTATATGAATCTGGAGATAAAGAAGGACAGTTTATGATGTCTTCAAATTATAGTGAAATACCAATGTCTGCAACAACAGCTGCAGAAAATACTGTATACTATGATGTTTATGGCGGTATTATATCTAATAATACAGATGCACTTAGGTCATTTTATGGTGCTAAAGCTTCAGTTCCAGAAGGACAGCATTCTAATGATTTTGTTGAGTATGAAGTAGATAATGGTGATGGCTCAATTACATATGAAAAATACAAAGTAGTAACTAGTGCAGATGGAACTCAAGACATAAGGGTAGATGTTCATAGGTTTTCATCAGATGTAATCATGTTTCTTAATGAAACATATATGTCATCTACATCAAAATATAGTAAGTATGATTTGGATTTACAAAACATTGGTTTAAGATTTTCAAGAACACTTGCTACAGGTGCCACAGCTGAAGGTGTATCTCCAAGTTTAGCAGCTAATATATATACACCTTCTACTTTTTTTCAAATAACAGCAGGTAGTTGGGGAACAAGTAGTAGAGGGATGATATATAATGGTTACATATCAACAACTGCATATGGTACATATGAACAAGGCGGATCTGCTCTTAACCATTTTGATAATATATTACTTATACCAAATACACTAGAAGAGACTAATGTATATGTTAATTATGTTGATGAAGATGGAATACCAATTGATGGAATGAGCAAAACTTCACAAGATATAATTATAGATGGACTAGTAACGGTTGAAGAAAGTCAAATACATCCGGATTTTCATGAATATTACACTATAGGTCCGGGAGAAGAGTTATTAGTTAAACCTGTTTTAGAACATTTAGATTATACATATACAGGTGCTAAAAGAGGTGAATCTGATTCAATTACAAATGCTAAAACTGCAGTAAGTTTGTCACCTATTACATATACGGTTCAAGTTAATGAAAAAGCAGATGAAACACGTAAAGAAATAATAATTAATTTTGTATATTCTAAAGCGTCAACTACAGCATTAGTTAGACATGTTGATGAAAATGGAGACACTATTGATGAACTGGCAAAATCAAGTCAACAATTATCTCATGTTGATACAAATAGTTCATTGGAAGATTTAGCTAGTGGTGGTTCTATGTATGCTTTCCAAGAATCATATGTAGTTCCAGCAAGTAAAGCAGTTAGAATAACTCCCAATAATGATACTTCAATAGGAGATTATTTAACTGGCAAAGAATATGAGTTTGTTGGATTTAGAGTTAAATATAATTATATAGGAAGTACACTATCAAGTTCATATTATTTATTACTTGGTGAACTTAAAAATGTATCTATTTTATATACTTCAGCAATAGATCTTATGAATGCAAGAAAAGAAAATGCACTAGCTCTAGTAGAAATAGTGTATCAAGAAGTGGCAGATGCAGATGCTCTTGATCCACTTACTCTTGTAGGACAACTTGCATTTATCAATAACAAAGATAGTAATGTTAAAGGTGCAACGGATGATGATTTAGATGATGATGAAGTCGACTATATACCTGCTGGAAATGAATTAAAACCATATATTATAGATGCATATCCTTATGTTGTAAGGGCTCTTGATTATGATAGGGTTACAACTACTCCAGTTACTGTTACTCATACTGTAACTATGAAACAACCATATTCTTATGAATATTGGACACGTGATTGTGGAGGAAGTCCACTAAATTCAGGATCAGATGAAGATGGTAATCCTACTTCACATACACATACAGATTCATGTTGGGGATCACATACTAATTATGGAGAAAAAGAAACAGATTTCACTTTTACATATACATATCAATTTACATACTATGATATTCAAAACTTTAAAATGTTTAGAATAAAAGAAATGACACTTGTAGATAGCACAAGTGGTAATATAGGTGGAACACTCTTTGAAGGTGGAGATACATCATATACTATTAATATGAGTAATAGCTATAATAATAGATTTAATAATAGCTCGGGACTTGTTAATGCGGCAGTTGTAAAATCTGAGCTTACAGGTAAGACAGAACATGAATTAAATAATATACATAAATCAGCTGCAAAAGGAACATCAGCGTCTTCAGCTGCCTCTTCAGCAGCATCAGCTGCACTTGCTGCACTAGATTATAGTGATGTTGGTTCATACGCTAATGTTAAAGTGGATTATGAATATCATAATGATTATATAGAATTAGATGGTGAAATTGATATGCTTGATAAAAATACCATTTCTAAAGAAGAGGATATGAGAACATCATCATTATTTAGATCATATGATGCAACAATGTCCGACTATAATGGACTTGGAACTAGAGTTCAGTATACTGCAAATTTAGAAGAGTATATGAAACCTACAACAAACTTAACTAATTATGATGATTTTGTTGAAACATATTTAAAAATACCAGAAACTCATGTAAATGGTATGAGAGTATTAGAAGGCTCAATAGAGTATGAACTAGTTACAGATTCTAAATATAATATAGGTTCAGATAATTTTAGAGCTTCTGATTACACATATACTGTTAATACTGGTCTATTCCCTATAACAAACCTTATTGATGCTTATGATTTAAGAAATCAATCAAGAACGTTTTTAAATGATAAAAATACAGCTAAAACTAGTAATGAATTAGAAGTAAATAAAGTTAATGTAATAAATCCACTTAACTTTGCTTCATTTGAATTAATTACAGATAAATATGTAGATCATTCAACAGGAGCAGGAGAAGCTACTGTATTACAAAAAGGTGCGGAATTTACTATAGATCCAGAAATGGCAGGATATTCAGGATCTACTAAACAGGATTTTGCATATTCAGATACTACAGGATTTGTTCAGGGATATTTTATGCAATTTGATTTTGATATTATATATTTAGATTCAACAAATGGAGCTAAAGTAGCATCTGGAAATACAACAAGAAATATTTCTGCAAATGAAATGATTGAAGCAAATACCGCTATATATCTACCAGGAAGTAATTCTGTATTTAAAGCTAAAACTGAGCAAACTGAAGGTGCTGATGCTGCAGATCAAATTACTAATGAAGTAAGGATTGTAGCTGTTTCATACAATATAACAGATGAGCTTATGGATGAATTTTATGAAACTACAAATATATCGAGGTTGAAATATCAGGATGAAGAAGTACTTAAGGTAAAAACTAATGAAAACACACAAAATCAGCCATATCCACTGTTATCTAGAAATGATATTATGGCAGATGCGTATCATGCAATAAGTACTACTAAAAACACAATAAATGTTGGTAGAATATATGATTTTGCAGTAACTGATTGTAATGATTTAGCATTTAAAGATGTATTTAGAGAAATAAATGATGGTAATAATGTTAATGAATCAACTAATACAGCTTACTATTCTGGTTATTACAAATGGATAGTTGATGCAGACGGATATAATACTATGATGCCAAGAACAGAAGATGAAATAGGAACATATCCAGCAACAATATTGCCACTTGGACCATATAAACATACAGGTGTCAAATATGTTAATGCTCCTAAACTTGGATATAGAATTAGTTTTGATTTAAAAACTTCAGGATATATTAATACAGCAGGAGACGTATCAAGAAAAATTGAAATAACTCCAAGTTATTACTATATTTCAAAAGATGGAAAAACGTTTGATGATAATATTTCACTATATTATAAAAATTCTTCTGGTAACTATATAAACTTCCAAAATAGTGGATATACAATATACTTTACTCCAAATGATGGATATAGATACCTTAGAAATGCATTTGTTACAGATGATATAGATACGATGTCAACAAAAATGGAACCACTTAATGTTTCAAGTACAATGATTTTAGATGGTTCAATGATGAGTACGAATAATTCAGCGTTTATACAATCATGGTATGGTGAATATAAACTACCAAATTCTACAATAGCCTTTTCGAATAATACAGCAAGTCCAAATAATAATATTAATAATCCATATACAGATGGGTATATAGGTGTAATATTTAATATTAGTTATGTGGATGATGATGGTATAACAGTTTCATATAATACTAATGATAAACAAGCTTCAGGAACTAATACTACTCAGTGGGATTATGAAGGATACTTAGGCTTTAAAACTCCAGGTGAGGCACTTACAGGTTCATTAAAATTACAACTTGAAAGAGATATCTGGACAATAAATGATTATATGTACAATCAAATTAAAGGAACAGTAGCTTTATTTGATATAGATAATAGAGCAGCAGATGATTTCCAATAAATAATAAATAAATATACCTTAGACATAATAGTTTAAGGTATATTTTTAAA
>CAYJMD010000009.1:3683-11845 GCA_964371585.1 uncultured Clostridiaceae bacterium | reverse complement strand
AATAAATAATAAATAAATATACCTTAGACATAATAGTTTAAGGTATATTTTTAAATTATAAAAAACAAATGTTATCACTTTATGTTAACTAAAACACTTGACATTTCGTTAAAAAAGTAGTATAATACCTATGAAAATAAAAGACAAGAATAAACTTAAGTAAGTTTATAAATTTACTGATTAAAAAGGAGAATTACTATGAGAAAGTTACTTACGAGCATCCTAACAGCAACATTATTGCTAACAACAGTTAGTGCAGCAACGTTTCCTACTCCAAACTGGCTTGACTTAAGTGTTAAAACTGAAGGTGATTTTTATGAAGATCCAAGTAGAACAGTAACAAGAGAAGAAACTATTCTTTTTTTAGCAAGAGCTATAGATTATACAGAGCAAACTTCACTAGCAAATAATATGATTAAAGTTCCAGATGATTTCACATTAAACAATTACAATGATTTACCGGATCTTGTAGCATCAGAAACTGATTTAATAGAATTTTTTGTATATAACAATATTATTCAAGGTACATCTGATTCTACTTTAGCTTTAACAAAAAATGTAACTAGAGCTGAGATTGCAAAAATATTGTCTAATTTAAATCAATCTTTAATATCATTACCAGATGTAAGAGAAGCAATAACATTTACAGATGTGAATTCTAACGATTGGTTTTATGATTCAGTAACAGAAATGTATGAAAAATCTTTAATCAATGGTATGGGAAATAATTTATATGCACCACAAAAAGGATTATCGATAGCTGAAATACTACAACTTGCATTTAATTTATCAGATGCATCTGCTAGTAAATCTGTTATTCAAATTTCTGATGAGGCAATTATTGAGTCTTTAGCATATACTTTTGATTATAGACTTAAAGATACTACTTCAGAAAATACTGGAGAAGTTACTAGTCCAGAAGGTGTTGAAGTAACTAAAGTTGAAGCTATGATGCTTATTTACTCAGCTTATGGACTTAAGTTGCCAACAGTATATCCTGATGAACATATTGAAAGATTAGAAACGAAAAATTTAATCTTACAAGATGGTGAACAATCTATAATTAAATATTTTCCAGCTAAATCTGAAATGTATAATTCTGTAGTATTAGGAGATATACCAGTATATCTTGCTCTTACTAAACTTGTGATGCCTGCAAATATTAACCATGAAACCTTAATTGGTTACGATTTAGAACATTGGATTAACGAAGGATTCATTCCAGAAAAGTATAGCAATGTTTCTTTAGATACTAAACTTAGTGAGCTTGAAATGATTAATATTTTAAATGATGTCTTAGATAGTGGATATTTATGGACATATTATTCTGAGTATTCAATAAGAGAAGGTACAAATACTCCTAGTAATGCATCAGATTATCCGTTTACTTTAAATGAAATTCCTAATAATATTTATGAAATGCCATTTATTGTAAAAGAAGAAGCAGATGCTAATATTCCAGTAGAACATTACATCACTAGTTTAAAACATATGCAAGGATATGATTACAAATTTACTAAATATGTTGAAAATATTTTCAATGTTGATTATAAATCAATATCATATAGTACCTTTCATAAATCAGTAACTGATTCTATAACTTTAGCTGCAAGTCAGTATACTACAAATGAGTATGTTGATTACGTAAAACAAAATCAGATTGTTTTAGAAGCTAGTACTAAACCAATTATACCTGTTGTATATTATGATGGTCTATATACTAGAATAAGAGCTGAGGTTACTGTTAATGTTATAAACTCTAATACAGATTTAAATTTATTATTTGGTGATCTTATGATAGCAGATGATGTTAAATATGTAGGCAATACTATTACATTTATAGTTGATTATCCATACTCTACAGGTTTAACAATTGAGCAATATCAAAATAACATTGTAACTATGATTTCAAATATGCCTAGTTCTAATTCACAAATGTATTTAGTTAAATAATATAAGCCCGAGATTAATTTCTCGGGTTTTTTTATGTTTAAAATTTAATTTGATATGCTAATGTTTAAAGTAGAAAAAATATATAACTTTTAAAGTACTAAAAAAACTAAGTACAATATCGTTTAAAATAGCTTTTTTTATTGATTTTTATATATAAATATTATATAATATGGATATTGAAATGAGGGAAAAAAATGAACAGTGCAATTTTAAATGTAAAAAGACAATTTGATATAGATATAACGGAAGCTCATACTCTAGCAGATGTAGAAGGTTTAAAAGTTAAATATCTAGGGAAAAAAGGAGAAATAACAGTACTTTTAAAATCTTTAGGTGCTATGGATATTGAGGAAAGAAAAGAATTTGGTAAAGATGTTAATATATTTAGAAATGAAGTTGAATCTAATTTAGATTATAGACTTAAATTGTTAAAAGAAGTTGCAGTTGATGAGAAACTTAAAAACGAGTCTATTGATATTTCTATAGATAAAGATTTAAATAAAATAGGACATAAGCATCCACTTAGTATTGTTTTAGATGATATTAAAGAAATATTTATGTCTATGGGATATTCTATTGCTGAGGGGCCAGAAGTTGAAAAAGCATATATAAACTTTGATTGTTTAAATGCTCCTATTGATCATCCATCAAGAGATACACAAGATACTTTTTATATAAATGATGATATTATTTTAAGATCTCAAACTTCTCCTGTACAGGTTAGAACAATGTTAGATAATAAACCACCTATTAAAATAATAGCTCCAGGTAGAGTATACAGATCAGATGATGTTGATGCTACACATTCTCCTATGTTCCATCAAGTTGAAGGGTTAGTTGTTGATGAAAACATTACTATGGCAGATTTAAAAGGAACACTAGAAATGTTTGCAAAAACATATTTTGGTAAAGATACTAAAATACGTTTAAGACCACATCATTTTCCATTTACAGAGCCAAGTGCAGAAGTAGATGTAACATGCTTTGTATGTGGTGGTGAAGGTTGTAAAGTTTGTAAAGGTGAAGGTTGGATTGAAATATTAGGTGCTGGTATGGTACATCCTAATGTTTTAGAAGCTTCAGGAGTAGATTCTACTAAGTATACAGGATTTGCTTTTGGAATGGGCGTTGAAAGAATTGCTATGATTAAATTTGGAATTAATGATTTAAGATATTTATATGAAAATGATGTTAGATTCTTAAATCAATTTTAATAGTACGATAGAAAGAAGGTAAAATAATGATTGTTTCACTTAATTGGCTAAAAGAATATGTAGAGCTTGATAGTAGTGTAGATGTTAAGGAAATATGTGATAGACTTACTATGACTGGAACTAAGGTTGAAAAATATGTTAAGTTTGGTGAAAAAGTAGATAAAGTTTATGCTGCAAGAGTTGAGTCTGTTGATAGACATCCTTTAGATAATGACTTAAAAAAACTTATAGTAACTACTGGAGAACAAAACTACTCTGTTGTAGCTAAGATAACTGATGTTCAAAAAGGAGATGTTGTTCCTCTTGCTTTAGAAGGAGCGACTATTCCAAATAAAGAGATTAAAGCTCAAGAGATTAAAAGTGTATTATCAAATGCTATGATATGTCACATGAATGACTTAGGTTTAAATAAAGAATTATACTCTATGGTTAAACCATCAGGACTTATTAGTCTTCCTAAAACTACTCCACTTGGTATGGATATAAATGAAGTATTAGGTCTTGGAGATTATTTAATAGAATTTGAAATAACTCCGAACAGACCAGATTGTTTAGCAGTTGAAGGACTAGCTAGAGAGCTGGCTATAACTTTTGGAACTACTTGTAAGCCATTATGGCAAGATAAAGTAGTAGAGCTTAAAAAAGTTAAAGAAATTGATGGGCTTAGTGTAGATATAGAAACTACTACATGTGAAAGATACATGGCCAATGTAGCAAAAAATATTACAATAACTGAAGCTCCTTATGATATGCAAATAAAATTGTTAAAATCAGGACTTTCAGTAAAAAACAATATAGTGGATATAACTAATTTTGTAATGCTTGAAATTGGACAACCTCTACATGCTTTTGATAAAAATGCAGTTGGTAATAAGATAATAGTAAAACTTGCAAAAGAAGGCCAAGAAATGGAAATGATTGATAATGAAACGAGAGTTTTAAGTTCAAACATGATGGTTATATCAAGTGATAAAGCAAATTTAGCTGTTGCTGGTGTAATGGGTTCTTTAGATTCAGCTATAAAACCTTTTACTAAAAATATTGTATTTGAATCAGCTACTTTTATAAGAGGTAGTATAAGAGAAACAACAAAAAGACTAGGTCTTAGATCTGATGCTTCTCATAGATTTGAAAAAGGACTTTCAGCTAAACTTGTAGAATCAGCTATGGCAAGAGTATGTGACTTAATGAATGCAAATGGATATTCAGAAGAAATGAACTGCACAGTTATTGATGATAATGATACATACACATTTGAAAATAAAATAATACTTGATTGTGATAAAATTAACAGTATATTAGGCTTATCATTAACAGAATATGAAATTGTAGATATTCTAAAAGGCTTAAATATGAAACTAGAATTTGGGATTATTACTGTTCCATATTATAGACAAGATGTTTTAAGAATTGAAGATCTTGCTGAAGAAATTGCTAGAATTTATGGTTATGAAAAATTAAATTCAACATTACCAGTAATGTCAACTACTTTTGCTAACCTTACTCCTATGCAAAAATTCGAAGAAGAATTAAAAACTACAGTATTAAATAAAGGATTTAATGAAATATATACATATTCATTCTTTAGTGAAGAAACATTAAAAAAAGTAACATTAGGTAAAAATAGTGAACTTAATAATTTAATAAAACTTGTTAATCCACTTAGTATAGATTTTGAATATATGAGAACAACTACAATTCCTCATATGCTTGAAGCTTTAGATACAAATTATAGTAAAAAGAATGTATCTCCTAAGCTATTTGAACTTGCAAGAGTATTTTTAGATCCAAAAAAAATTAAAGATAATGAACTTCCTACAGAGGAAATGAGACTATCTTTAGGGTTTTATGATAATACACTTGATTTCTACTATTTAAAAGATGTCGTAATGTCAATACTTGCAAAACATAAGATAAATCCGGAAATAAGAAGAAGTGAATTTGCAGCATTACACCCAGGTATATCAGCTGATATATATGTAGGAGACAAATTACTTGCTAGACTTGGAAAAGTAAATCCAAAGGTAATAGCAAATTATAATTTACCTGAAAATACATATGTTGCAGAAATATATATACAAAATATGCTAGATTTAAAAGTTTCTGAAATTAAATATAAAGAATTACCTAAATATCCAGCTGTTGAACGTGATATTGCTTTAGTTGTTGATAGTAAAGTATTATCTAGTGATTTAATAAAAGTTATGAAAAATACGTCTGATCTTGTTGAAGATGTTAAACTATTTGATGTATATCAAGGAAAACAAATTGCAGAAGGTAAAAAATCTCTTGCATATCAAATTATTTTAAGAGATTTAAACAAAACATTAACTGAAGATGAAATAACAAAAGTTATTACTGAAATATTAACAAATTTAAATAAAGAATTTGAAGCTGAAATACGTAAGTAATTACAGTTATAATAGGGGGAAATATGATTAAAGAAATATTTAGATTAAAGGGAGCAGTACTTCTTTTAATCGTAATAGTTGTAGTTTTAATTTATTCTTTTAATACTTTAACATATGTGCCAAAAGATTATGTTAGTTTAGTGGTGTATGGTGACAATATAGCAACTGATGAAAAAGCATTTTATGAAGATGATATGTTATATTTACCTATTGATGTTATTAATAGCACAATTGATGAATATATATATTATGATAAAGTAGCTTCAAAAGTAATTATAACAACATATGATGAATTAATTAAGATGAAATTAAATGATAATGTAATGCAAGTTAATTTCGAAAATAAAGATATTATTAAATCTGTAAAAGAAATTGAAGGTACAATATATGTACCATTTAATTACTTACAAGAAATATATGATGTTAATGTTTCATATAATGATATGCAAAAAGTAGTTACTATAGATAATGAAATGTTAGATACGGGTATATCAAGTGAAAATAAAATTCCTGTGTATACAGATATCACTACAGATTCTAGTATTTTAGAATATGTAAATAAAGATGAAAATCTAGTTGTATATACAGATAGTTTAAACCATAACAGATGGTATAAAATTAAAACTTCAGACAACTATGTTGGATATGTATTTAAAGATTCGGTAGTAGTTACTGAATATGTTGAAGTAGAAGAAGTAAAAGAAGTTAAAGAGAAAATATCAATGTACTGGCAATATGGAAATAGCCTTACAGCTCTTACTGATGAAGAAGGTGTAAATGTAGTTTCTCCAACACTATATGAACTTAAAAATGAATATGGTGAAGTAACATCACTTAAAGCTGATGATTATGTTGAGCAAGCTAAAAGTTATGGATATGATGTATGGCCAATAATAACAAACGGTATTGATGATGTAAATTATACTGCAGAAGATACATCACTTTTAATGAACAGTGAATCGGCAAGAGAAACATTGATACGTAATATATCAGATATAATTGAAAGAGATAATTTAGATGGTATAAATATAGATTTTGAAGCAATGAGATCAGCTGATAAAGATATGTTCTCGCAGTTTATACGTGAACTTGCACCAATACTTAGAAAAGATGGTAAAGTTTTATCGGTAGATGTATATTTTGTAAATTATATAGATAGACAAGAAGTTGGAAAAGCTGCAGATTATACTGTACTTATGGGATATGATCAGCGTGGTTCATGGTCAGATGAAGCTGGATCTATAGCTGAAGTTTCATGGACTGATGCTAATGTAAAATCACTTATAAATGATTCTGAAATACCACCTGAAAAAATATTACTTGGAATCCCATTATATACAAGAATGTTTACTGTAAAACAAACAGTTGATTCTTCAGGTAATGTAACTGGTGTAGATTTATCTACATACGTATATACAATGACTCAAGCTTTAGATTATGTTAGTAAAAATGGATATCAGTTACAATATGATGAAGTTGCAGGTCAAGATTATATTCAGTACAGTAAAGGAACTACAACATATACAATGTATATAGAAAATGAAAAATCATTAATAAATAGAGTAAATGTTGTAAATGAAAATTCTTTAGGTGGAATAGTAACTTGGAGAAAAGGATTTGAAACAGATTATACTTTTAAAGTTATAGATGATAATTTAGAAAGATAGTTGAAATGTTATGCTACATATTTATACTTGTAGCATAATATTTTTTAGGATAAGGAGAAATTATGGACATAATAGAAATAATTAAAGTTATATTTTTAGGTATTGTTGAAGGGATAACAGAGTGGCTTCCTGTAAGTAGTACTGGACATATGATTATATTTGATGCTTTTGTAAAACTTGATTTTAGTGAAGCATTTAAAGAAATGTTTTTTGTTGTAATACAACTTGGAGCAATTCTTGCAGTAGCACTTACGTTTTTTAATAGAATAAATCCATTTTCTACTAAAAAGAATAATGATGAAAAGAAAAAAACATGGGGATTATTAGGTAAAATAGCTCTTGCATGTCTTCCAGCTGGAGTAATAGGATTATTATTTGATGATTTTATGGATGAGAATTTTTATAATTTTGGAACAGTAGCATTTACACTTATATTATATGGTATTTTCTTTATTATAATTGAAATGTACAATAAAAAGAAAAAAGATGTAATAGTAGTAGAAGAAGTAAATGATATAAGTTTAAAAACAGCAGTACTTATAGGTTGTTTTCAAGTTTTAGCTTTAGTTCCAGGTACATCTAGATCAGGATCTACTATACTTGGTGCGTTATTACTTAATGTGTCAAGAGTAGCTGCATCTGAATTTTCTTTTTTACTATCACTTCCAGTTATGGTAGGAGCTTCAGCATATAAATTACTTAAGTATTTTATGGAAGTTGGATTTACAATGACCTCAGCTGAAATTATAGCATTATTACTAGGAATGTTTGTAGCATTTATAGTATCAATATTTGCTATTAAGTTCTTAATGGGATATATTAAAAAACATGACTTTACAGTGTTTGGATATTATAGAATTGTACTTGGTATAATTGTTATAGCTTGTGGACTTTTTGGAGTTATAGCTTAAATATAG
>CAYJMD010000009.1:0-3583 GCA_964371585.1 uncultured Clostridiaceae bacterium | reverse complement strand
TAAGTATATCTACATCTGAGCTCCAAATTATCTTTTCTAAATGTGCACCATAGATGTTTACACATGTTATTTTAAGTGATATTAAATGCGTTTCATCAATTTTTAATTTTTCAAGTATAATTTTAAAGTTAGTATACATACAATTGATACGAAAAATATCTGGAAATAATTCTGAAAGAATTATGTTAGTTTTATCATTCTCATATGACAAAGTCCATCTTCCATACTTTTTCATTTTGGTTGTAATTATAGATGTAATATTAGTTACTAATTTCTCTTTTTCTTCATCCGTTAGTTTGGTTTGTACTTGATAACATAGTTCGTCTGCTATCATTTTGCTAATTAAAGTTGCTATTTCAGGTGTAAGTTTTTTCATAGTAATGCTCCTTTTTTTATATAATTTGTTTCAGCTTCTTTTAACTGACAGATTGATGAGTCCGAAGAGTAGAACATATTTTTGTGAACAATAACATAGCTCTCATCTGATTTTAAATCTTGTAATACTAAATAACCAATTGTTATATCCTTATAATCATTATCTCTTTTTAGGACTAATGTAAAGTTATCGCATTTGAATTTTATTGATTCTTTTCCGAAAAGATTTGAAATTTGATCTTTCTTTGAAATTGAATTATAAAATAAAGTGATTTCATTTTTTTTACTTAATTTTCCTAATAAGTTTGCTGTAAATAATTCTTTTGTATTTTTAAGTGATTTGGGATTTGATACTAAATTAAATAAAGCATCGTAAGTAGAACTTGATAAAGTGCCTTGCTTTGTAATTGTCATTGTATTCCTCCTTAAATTTAATTAGAAAATTACTTTAAACAAATTTGTTTAAGCTAAGTTTAAAATTTAAGATTATTATATCATAGTGTTTTTGTTATGTCAACAACGAACTAGTATCAACGTTAAATATTGATAGTATTTGTTAAAAAATATGAAAATGTTATAAAAATATCAAAAAAATTATGTAAATCATTGATTTTTTACATAAAAAAGAGTATAATAGTAGTAGATAATATTACAGTAGGTGAGAGGGTGAAAAAAACCTCTCACTTAGTTATATAAAGAAATGGAGATATTATGAATAAAATTATAGAACAAATTGAAGTAGCAATAGCAGAAGATATTAAAGCTTTAGGATTTGATATAGAGTATATTGAATACGTTAAAGAGTTAGATAGATATATCTTAAGAATAGTTATTGAAAAACTAGATAAGTCTAGTATGAACACTGAAGATTGTGAAGTAGTAAGTAGAAAAATAGAAGATAAAGTAGATAAGTTAATGAAAGATTCTGAGTATGTACTTGAAGTATCATCACCAGGGTTTGAAAGAGCTTTAAAAACAGATAAATTATATAAAAAATACATTGGTGAAGAAGTATATGTTAAATTGTTTAAAAAAACAGATATACTTAAAGACTATAGTGTTAAAGAGTTTGAAGCAAAACTTATGGATTTTGATGGTGAAAAAGCAACTTTCAAAAAGAAGTTAGGTTTAGTTGATGTTCGTTTTACACTTACAAAAGCTGAAATAGCAACAGCACATACTGTGTTTGATTATGATAAATTCTTTAAAGGTTAGAAGGGTGGAATTTTAAAAATGAGAAGTGAAAAAGTAAGCGCAAAAGAATTATTAAATGCGTGTGATGAATTATATAAAGAAAAAGGTATTACAAGAGAATATTTAATAGAATCTTTAAAAATGGCTTTAGAAGCTGCATATAAAAAGAACTATGAAACTAATGAAACTGTAGTAGTTGATTTAAATGAGGAAAAAGGTGATATTAAAATATATGCTGTTAAAACGGTTTGTGAAACAGTTACTGATTCTAATTTAGAAGTTACTTTAGAAGAAGCTAAAACAGTTACAAAAAGAGCAAAAATTGGAGATACAGTTAAAATTGAAGTTACTCCTAAAAACTTCGGAAGAATAGCAGCAGCAGCTGGTAAACAAATTATAATACAAAGATTAAGAGAAGCTGAAAGAGATTTAGTATTTTCACAATATAGTGATAAAGAAGGTCAAATAGTTGTTGGGATCGTTCAAAGAACAGATAAATTCGGTGTTATAGTAGATTTAGGTAAAGTTGAAGCTTTAATACCTGAAAAAGAGCAAGTAAAAAAAGAAGTATTTAATTCTCATGATAGAATTAGAACTTTTGTACTTAGTGTTACTGCTAATGGCAAATATGGCCCACAAGTTGTACTTTCAAGAAAAAATCCTGGATTTGTAAAAAAATTATTCGAACTTGAAGTTCCAGAAGTTGCTGAAGGACTTGTAGAAATAAAAGCTATAGCTAGAGAAGCTGGAAGTAGAACTAAAATAGCAGTATGGTCAAATGATGAAAACATAGATCCTGTTGGAGCATGTGTTGGTAAAAAAGGTATTAGAATAAGTCCAATAATCGAAGAATTATTTGGAGAAAAAATTGATGTTATACCATACAGTGAAGATGCACCTTCATTTATAATAAATGCTCTTGCACCTGCAGAAGTTCTTGCTATAGATATTAATGATGAAGAAAAAATAGCTACAGTTGTAGTTCCAAATGAAGCTTTATCATATGCTATAGGTAGTGGCGGACAAAATGTAAGACTTGCAGCTATATTAACTGGTTGGAAAATAGATATTAAAACTGAATCTTCTCTACAAGAAGAAATAGTAGAATAAAATACAGGTATTATATGATTTTAAGTAGATGTTGCATAGCTTGTAAAACAAGAAATGAAAAAAGTAAGTTATTTAGAATTGTAACAGATAACAATGTTCCAAAGTTAGATATTAAACAAAAAGAAAATACACGTGGTATGTATATTTGTAAAAATGAAAAATGTATAGCAAAAGCAATTAAATTAATAGAAAAAAACAAACTAAAAACTGGAGTTAGTGTAGATATTGATAGTTTAAAGCAATTATTATTAACAATTAAACCAGAAGGATAGATATTATTGATCTGCTAACTAAAATTTGTTAGTAGATGGAAAAGGAGTCAAATAGTGGTAAAAGAAGAAAACAAAAAAAACGGAGTAAAAGAGTCTCCACACATCATAAGAAGAAATGTAAAAGTAATTGATTCAGAAAAAGGTAATAATGTAGTAAGTGAAATTACAACAGATATTTCGGGACATATTACTAAAAATAGTGGAAGTACACAAACTAAAAGAAATGAAACTACAAGAAATGAACAGCACAGAAATCAAGCTACTCATACTTCTAGAAATAGGTATCCTAATAATTCTTCTGGTAGAAATAGAATGGCAAATGTTGTTGTTACAAGAAATGGTAAACCTGTAGAAGAGAAAAAAGAAACTACTCCGGTTAAAGAAGAAACTATGGTTGCACCTAAAGTAGAAGAAGTTAAAAATGTAGAAACTAAAAATGTTGATACTAAAGTAGAAAAAACAGAGTATAATAATTCTACAAGAAGACCGTATAATTCTGATAGACCAAATTATAATAATGGAGAAAGAAGACCATACAATTCTGATAGACCAAATTACAACAATAACAATGGAGAAAGAAGACCGTACAATTCTGATAGACCAAATTATAACAATGGAGAAAGAAGACCGTA
>CAYJMD010000008.1:0-53770 GCA_964371585.1 uncultured Clostridiaceae bacterium | reverse complement strand
CGGTGAGGACTGAATATATTCTAACATAATCTAATTAATTTGTCAACACTTTTTTTGATATTTTTTTATTTTTTTTATTTTTATACTTTTATAGGTCTTTTATGTGTATTTTTTTATGTAATATCTTACCTAAAAATAAGTTGTTTTATGAAGAATATTAGGTTATAATGTTTTATTTAATCTAATTTATTGTTTTTTTAGAATTCTACTAATATTACATCTTCTCCTATTCTGTAAATTTTTTCCCAAGGTATTGTAATATTATTTTTACCTAAGACACTAGCAAATATTTTTCCCGTTTGTGCTACAATAATAGAATTAATTTCACCTTTAGCAAAATCTGCATTTACATCTACAACAAAACCAATAATTTTTCCATCGTTAATATTTATTACTTCTTTTTGTTTAAAATCAATACCTCTTGCCATTAAATCACCTAATTATATATATGAAAAAACTAAAACGAGTATGATACTCATTTTAGTTTTTCTATTATTTCATTAAATTTCATTCCATTAGAAGCTTTAAAGTATATAACTAAGTTTTTTTTCTCTAATTTTTTCAAATATTTTACAATATCTTCTTTTAATTCAAAATGTTTTGCATTTATATATTTGCTTGCTTTATTATATATATCTAAAGATCTATCTCCAAAAGTTAATAATTCATTTATATTATAATTACTAAAAAGCAATCCCACATTTTCATGAGAAGATTTTGAGTATTCTCCCAGTTCTAACATATCTCCTAGAATTGCAATTTTATAACAATCTCTCATCATATTAAGAGTGTCTAATCCAGACTTCATAGAATCAAAACTAGCATTATATGTATCATCAATTAATGTAATACCATTCTCTAAGTTGATTACTTCAAATCTCCTATCATAATTTTTATAATTTGCTATACCTTTTAAAATATTATTTTTAGTAATATTAAATATTTCACCTATTCTTATAGCAACTATACTGTTATATATATTATGTTTTCCATATTGATTAATAGTAATAGTACTTAACTCTCCATATATATTACAATCAAATTCAACTCCTAATTTACTATATATAATTTTAGATGCTTCACTTATAGAGTAAGTATCTGTATTGGATATTTTAGTTTCTTTTAATAATTCATCGTCACCATTAACAAATAATTTACCATCCATTCCTTTAGCAATGTCTAACTTTTCTTTATATATATTTTTTTTGGTTTTTAAAAATTCTATATGTGAAGTTCCTATATTTGTAATAACAGCCATATTAGGCTTAGATGCTTCCACTAAATATTTCATTTCACCTATATTGGATATTCCATGTTCTAACACTGCGACATCTTGATTCTCTAATTTTAACAGCATTAAAGGTAACCCTATTTCACTATTAAAGTTTTTTTCAGTTTTCAAAACAGTATACTCTGTTTCTAACACACTCGATATTATTTCTTTTGTACTCGTTTTACCAACACTACCTGTTACAGCAATCAGTGGTATATTAAGATGTTTTTCTCTATTAAATTTAGCTATATCATGTAGAGCTTTTACACTATTTTTAATTTCTATAATACAAAGTTTATTATTTATATCTAAAGATTTTTTAATAACTTCATCCTTTTTTTCATAATTACTTTCTATAAAAAAACCTACAGCTCCTTGCGATACAACATCTAATATATATGTATGTGCATCAACTTTTTCACCAACAATAGGTATAAAAAACATGTTTTCATTTACTTTTCTACTATCTATTTCATATTCTTTAATAACTTCATCTTTACTTCCACTAAGTAAATTCCCATTAGTGGCATTTAATATTTCTTGTATACTTAGCATATAGCCTCCTAAAATCATTTTATGCTACTATTATACCATTTATATTAAATTTGTCAAACTATCTATTTATTTTATTTCTTATTCTAATTAAAGCGTTTTTTTCAATTCTTGAAACTTGTGCTTGTGATACACCAAGCTCTTCTGATAATTCTACTTGTGTTTTATCTTTAAAATATCTCCTTTCTATTATATATCTTTCCTTTTCTGTTAGATTTTCTAAAATTTGTTCAACAGCAAGTTTATCTGTTACTTCTTCTTGTTCATTTCGCTCATCCTTTAATTTATCTTGTAAGAATATACAATCTCCACCATCATTGTATATAACATCATTAAGTGACATTGGCTTTGTCATGCTTTCCATAGCAATTACTATATCCTCACGATTTCTTTGTAATGTTTTACATAAATACTCAATATTGGGTTCCTCGTTATTTATTTTTATATACTCTTCTCTTTCTTTTGAAATAAGAAATGATAAATCTCTTATTGATCTTGCAACCCTAAAAGAACTATTATCTCTTAAATATCTTTTAATTTCCCCTATAATCATTGGAACGGCATATGTGCTAAATTGAACTTCTTGTAAAATATCAAAATTTTCTATTGCTTTAACCAAACCTACAACTCCTACTTGAAAAATATCATCTACATTTTCACCTCTGTTATTGAATTTTTTAACTAAACTTAATACAAGTCTTAAATTAGAATTTACAATCTCATCTTTTAAATCTTTTTCTCCAGATTTATATCTCTTAATCAAATTTGTTTGCATTTCTGATGATATTTTAGGTAGCATACTAGTATCTAAACATTTAATTTCCACTTTACTATTCATATATCTTCTCCTTATCTTTTGTTATAGTTTTGCTACTTTGAAATTTAATATTCATACTCGACTTTATTCGATTAATTACAACTAATTAAAAAATCTTTTTTTTAAATTACTTATTACTTTTTTTTCGATTCTAGATATATATGATTGAGATATACCAAGTTTATCTGCGACTTCTTTTTGAGTCAATTCATCAATCCCATTAAATCCATATCTCATTTCCATTATTACTTTATCTCTATCATTTAGATTTTTTATTGCTGAATACAATACTTTTTTATTATCATCATCCTCTACTGTTTTAAAAACAACATCAATATCACTTCCAAGTATGTCTGATAAAGCTAAATTATTCCCTTCACTATCTATATTTATTGGTTCGTCAATAGAAATTTCAGACTTAATTCTAGTACTTTTTCTTAAATACATTAGTATTTCATTTTCTATGCACCTTGATGCATATGTTGCCAATTTTATATTTTTATCCGTTTTATAACTATTTACAGCTTTCATAAGACCTATTGTTCCTATAGAAATAAGATCTTCAATGTTAATTCCAGAATTTTCAAATTTTTTAGCAATATAAACCACTAACCTTAAATTTTTCTCAACTAAAAGTTTTTTTGCATCTATATCATTTTCAAACTTTTCTAAAAGCTCTACTTCTTCTTTGGTACTAAGAATTGTAGGTAATTTATCAGGACCAGCTATGTAGTATAGATTATCATCTTCCTTTCCTATAATTTTTAATATATTAACATATACATTCCTTAATTTATTCATACATCTCATAATTAAACCCCTCCCAATTTATTTACAAATGTGTCATATCCTATAATGCCACTATATTTTCCACCCTCTATATTAGTATCTGTAAATAAAACAATACATTTTTTTAATACTACTTTTTTAAACCCCTCCTTATATATTTCAATATCTTTTAATAAATATCCTTTTAATTCTTCCCTACCTGCTATTGTATTACAATTTATACTAATAACTTCCAAAGGCTCAATTAAACAACATTTTATCTTTCTGGCATAATCATTTTCATCAATAATTAAAACATCATATAAACCAATAGGATCTTTTAACATATTTCCTGTGTCTAAAAAAAAATCAAAGCATTTATTATTTATTTTCACTATATACTTTAATTGACTTTCTCTTAGTTTACTCTTCCAAAATTTCCAACCATAAACATTAATTAAATATATGCTAAATGAGGTAAACACATATATACAAGTTCTTATTAATATACTAGATAGATTAATGTTAAATAATAAAGTACATATAATAATAGTTCCAATATATTCTATATATATAAATAGAAAAATAAAAACATATTTAGCATATTTACTTATTTTCTTTGGCTTAAATAAAAAATGAATGATTATAATTATGGATAATAATTGAATCGCTAAACCATTAAGTAAATTTGAAGTTTTAAATATTGATATTAAAGATAAGAATATTGTACATAGCATTAATTTTGTTTTACTAATTCTGTAATAATCATTTTTAGAAATTAAAAAAACAACTGCAAAATTAACAATAAAGTTTTCATAGAAAATATATATATTTGTTATACTCATATCAACACCACGCCTAGTATAACAAATATAATATAAAAAAATTGTAGAAAAATTTTAACACATCAAAATTTATAAAAAAAGACAAAAAAATACTGAAACTAAAAAGTTTCAGTATTTCTATTTAATATTATAATTTACATATCTTTATTTCTTCTTAAGAAAGGAGGAATATCTAAATCTTGTTTATAATCTGGAGTAGCTCCAAGTTTTGGATTATTATCAATTGCATTTTTTATAACATTTCCTACAATTGAATCAAGTTTACCTTCAGTAGAACTTAGTGTTTTGTTAAATCCTGTAGCTATAACTGTGATAACTATTTGATTATTAAGATTTTCATCAATAACCGCACCAAAAATAATATTTGATTCTGGATCAACTGATTTTTGTACAAGTTCAGCCGCTTCATTTATTTCTAATAAACCTAAATCTCTTCCACCTGTTATATTTATAAGTACTCCGCCAGCTCCTTCTATTGAAGTTTCAAGAAGTGGACTATGAATAGCTTGTCTTGCTGCTTCTTGTGCTCTATGTTCACCAGTAGCTTTACCTATACCTATATGTGCTATACCTGCATCTAACATTATCGTTTTAACATCTGCAAAGTCAAGATTTACAAGACCAGGAATTGTAATAAGGTCAGATATACCTTGTACACCTTGTCTTAATACATCATCAGCCATGCTAAAAGCATCTACTACTGAAGTTGTTTTTTCCACAACTTGAAGTAATTTTTCGTTTGGTATTGTTATTAAAGTATCAACATTAGATTTTAACTCTTCAATCCCTATACCTGCTTGATTCATTCTTCTTTTACCTTCAAAAGGAAATGGTTTTGTAACAACTGCTACTGTTAAAATCCCCATTTGTTTTGATACTTCTGCTACTATTGGAGCTGCACCTGTTCCAGTACCTCCACCCATTCCAGAAGCTACAAATACCATGTCAGCACCTTTTAATACTTCAGCTATTTCAGCTCTTGATTCTTCAGCGCTACATTTACCTACTTCTGGATTTGCACCAGCACCTAATCCTCTAGTTAATTTTTCACCTATTTGAATTTTTTTAGATGCTTTTGAAGTTTCTAATGCTTGTTTATCAGTGTTAACTGCAATAAATTCTACTCCTCTAATACCAGTTTCTATCATTCTATTAACACCGTTGTTTCCGCCTCCACCAACGCCTACAACTTTAATATTAGCCATTCCTGATTGTCCTTCCATTTTATTTCCTCCTAAATTATATCTTCATCATGCACATCATCTACTGACGTATTTTTTTTAAATATGCTTCTAATCTTATCTTTTGCTACGACAAATATGTCTACAAATTTGTCTTTAAATTCAGGTTCTGTCACTATTTCAACATCACTATTTACATGTTTTCCATAACCTAAACTTGATATATATCTTACCATACCAAATACCATAGTATGTTCTGGTTTTATTACGTTCACAAGCTTTGGCATACATATTCTAACTTGATTTATTTTTAGAATTAACATTGCTAATTCTTCAACACCAATTATTGATGTAATACCTTGTCCTGTAATTACCATACATTCAATTTTACTATTTAAATTATTATCTGCTATTATTTTTCTTATTATTTGGTAAATTTCTTTTATTCTTGCTTCTAAAACAGATACTATATCACTACATTTAACTACTGCTGTCTTATTTGAATCATCTAAAGTTGTTAATTTAACTTCATGATTGTTCTTAATCATAGCTTGTATAGCTAAATTATATTGTTTTTTTAATTTATCTGCAGTTTCATCTGAAACATTAAACGTTAAACTTAAATCTGATGTTAGATGTTTGCCTCCAACAGGTATAGTGTCATAAAAAAATAATTCATTATCTTTATATACTGAGATATCTGTATGACCAGCACCAACATCTACTAATAATACTCCTAAATTCTTTTCTTCTGGCATTAAAACAATGTTTGAAGTTGCTAAAGTTTCTAAGATTATACCATCTAATTTTAAATTTGCTGATTTTAAAGTCTTTGCAAGACCTTCTAAATAATCTGATTTAACAATAACCACATTTGCATAGACCTCTAATTTTTTTGAAAAAGTTCCTAATGGTTCTTGCGTATATGATTTTGAATTTACTCTATATTCTATAGGTAATATATCAATTATTTGTTCATCTTTTTCTAGAGTAGTTGCTACTTGTAATTTACATAGCACATTATTTATATCATTTGAATTAATACCATCATCTGGTTTTTCAGTATCAATTTCAACAGTTTTTTTTACTATTTTTGTATTCATTCCTTTTGCATTAACATAAACAGAATTAATAGAAAGCCCTGAGATTTCTTCTGCAGCAATTATAGCTTCTTTTATTGATCTAGCTGTATCTTCTGGACTAAGTATTTTTCCTTTTGTCACATTTTCACTTTTAGAAAGTCCATATCCTATAACTTCTATCTCATTAAATTTATTAACTTGCCCTACTAAAGAACAAATTTTTGAAGAAGCTATGTCTAAACTAACAATAATATCACCTATTGCCACTTTTTCACCCCCAGGTTTTGATTATTAATATAATACTATTTTTTTAATTAAAAATCAAGGCTTTTTGAAAAAAAAGTGTAATATATATGTAATTTACTTGTAATAATATTTTATTATCTATTATCCTAATGTTTCATTATTTTAAGCGATAATAAATATGTAATAATTATTACTGTTGAATAATTATTTCTATAATATACTAAAAGTATAGTTATTGTAAATAAAAAAAACAAAAAAACTCTCTCAACTACTTTTATTTTATCTTTTTTACAATAAATACTAAATAAATTATAACCATCCAAAGGTTTAATAGGAAACATGTTTATAATAAACAAAATAGAGTTTATACTAAATATTTCAATATTATCTTTAAATATAATTAATAAAACTAAATTTAATATTGGGCCTGCTATAAAAATATATTTCAAATGCTTTTTTAAAATTATATATTTATCTATGCTCGCATTTACTCCTCCAATTTTAAATGTAACTAAATCAACATTATATCCTAATCCGATTGTAACTATAACATGACTTAGTTCATGTAATAAAACAAAAAAGTATGATAAAAAGTAGTAATATAAGTATATAAATATATCTTTAGAAAGTATTGTTAAAATAAGTATTATTAATAATGAGATATCAAATTTTAAACTAATTTTTTTAAATTTAATTACCATTTAAATTCCATTATATCTTCTGGGTTCACTTTAACATCATTTATTTCAATTTCAAAATGCAAATGAGATCCTGTTGACATTCCAGTACTTCCCATTAGCGCAATTAATTCATTAGCAGTCACAACATCACCTTCTGCAACTAAAATTTTTTCTAAATGTCCATACCTAAAAACCACCTCATCACTTTTTATTTCTATGTAATTACCCAAATATTTATTGTTTAATACTGTTTTTAAAACAATTCCATCACTCACGCTTACGATTTCGGTTCCAATACTATTTGCAATATCTACACCATAATGAAAAGGATCTGTTCCTTCAAATATTATTTCTCTTACTCCATATCTTGATGTTATAGTCCCATAAGTTGGTATTACAAGTTGCATATCTTTACTTCTGATAAGCTCAACTTCATTTCTAATATCATTAACTTTTGAATTTACACTTATCACAGGTTCTCCAACACCGATTGATAAACTACTATTTTTTTCTACAATATTTTCATCCTCCACACTTATAGTATTTTTTCCTACTTGTTTTTCTATTTTTTCTTTTACATCAACAAAACTATAACTTGGTTCTAATGTTTGAGCTAAATAATTATATTCAAAAATATTTATTAAGCTGAATTTAACTATTTTATTTTTATATTCTAAATTATATTTATTTTTAATAAATTCAATAATTGAATTTGGAACAATATTTTCTATAACATTAATATTTTTGTTTAAAAAATCTTCAATTTTTTCTAATACAATAAGTTTAGTAAAATCACTGTTATAGTGATTTACAATGTTACTATAATTTTCATTGGTGATTAAAGTCTCATAAAAAAATATTTTACATATTATTACTGTAAACAAAATAATTGTAGAAACAAATGATTTTATTAAAAATTTAGTTTTAAAACTTATGCTTTCATTTTGTTTATAATCTAGAATTTTTTTATTTATTCTAGTTCCATTTTTACTCTCTATTTTATATGAATTTAAATCTATTTCTCCATATGAATTAAGTACACTTTTTCTTAATCTTCTTGATGCTTCCATTATTCCTCCTAAATGTTTATTTATTATTTTATCGTATATTACATATATATTATAGAATTTAATTTATATGAAAAAAATCTCAATTCCTTATTTAGAATTGAGATTTTAAACATTATATAATTTCACCTGTTAAAAACCAAAGATTATTTTCTTTAATCTTTACTTTAACTATTTGGCCAATATCTTTATCATTAGCTTTAAACACTACTATTTTATTAGTATTAGTTCTTCCTGTATACATTTCATCATTATTTTTACTTACACCTTCTACTAGAATATCAAACTCTTTATTAAGTAAAAATTGGTTGTTCTCATAAGTTATTTTAGTAAATAATTCTTTTAATTCTTCAAGCCACTTTACTTTATCAGTATGATTTACTAAATCTTCCATTTTTTCTGCAGCAGTTCCTACACGCTTAGAATAAATGTACATGAATATTTGATCAAACTTTACTTTTTTAACAACATCAACTGTTTCTAAAAAGTCTTCATAAGTTTCTGAAGGAAATCCAACTATAATATCAGTTGAAAAAGTTACATCACTACATTTGACTCTTATTTTATCTACTAAATCCAAAAATTGTTCTTTAGTATATCTCCTATTCATAAGACCTAATATTTTATTACTTCCTGCTTGAAGAGGTAAATGAATTTGTTTATGTATTTTTTTAGATTTTGAAATCACATCTATAAGTTCATCTGAAAAATCTTTAGGATGTGGAGATATAAACTTAATTATATCTAAGCTTTCTATTTTTTCAAGTTCTATTAATAATTTTGAAAAATTAGTATCAGTCAAATCATTACCATAACTATTTACATTTTGACCTAATAACGTTACTTCTTTATATCCTTTTTGAGCTAAAGTTTTTACATCATTAACTATATCTTCTAATTTTCTTGATCTTTCACGTCCTCTTACATAAGGAACTATACAATATGTACAAAAATTATTACAGCCATATATTATACTTACACTAGCTTTATTTTTATCTTCAAAAATTATTGGAACTTCTTCCAAAATTTCTTTTCCTTCTAAATGTTCAAAAGCTTTTTGTTTTTGTATAATTGCTTTATATAGTTTTTCTGGAAAATTATTCATAGAATGCGTACCTAAAACAATATCTGTAAAAGAATATGATTGTTTAATTTTTTCAATTACATGTTCTTGTTGTGACATACAACCAACTACGACTATATATACATCATGTTGCTTTAATTTTTTATTTTTTAAATAACCTAATCTCCCATATAATGTATTTTCAGCATTTTCTCTTATCGTACATGTATTAAAAAGTATAAGATTTGCATCATCCTCATTATTTGCTTTAGTAAATCCTACTTCTTCTAATATTCCTCTATATTTACTAGAATCATTTTCATTCATAGCACATCCCATAGTATCAATGTGATATGTTAATTTTTTTCCATCTACATAATTCTTAATTTTTTCTTTATAATTATTTTTATATTTCATTAATATTCTCCTGATTTTCTGCCTTAAAGTATATCATAGTCTAAATAATTTGTCAAATAAAAAAACTAGTAATTAAATTAATTACTAGCATTTTTATATTATACTCTTTCCATGTATTCTGCTGTTCTCGTATCTATTCTAATAACATCTCCGATTTCAACAAATATTGGAACATTGAATGAAGCTCCTGTTTCAACAGTTGCAGGTTTAGTAGTACCTGTTGATGTACTTCCTTTTATACCTGGTTCTGTATATGTTACTTCAAGTTCAACAAATGTAGGTGGCTCAACACCAAACACACTACCTTTATATGATAAAACTTTTACATTCATATTATCTTTTAAATAAATTAATGTATCTTCAATTTGTGCTTTAGTAAGCTCAACTTGTTCATAAGTTGATGTATCCATAAATGTATAGTTTTCACCATCATTATATAAGTACTGCATTTCTTGTATTGTTATTTGTGCTTCTTCAAATTTTTCAGACGGATTGAAAGTCTTTTCTAAATTTGATCCTGTTATAACATTTTTTAATTTAGTTCTAACAAACGCTGCACCTTTACCCGGTTTTACGTGTTGGAATTCTACGATTCTGTATACATTAGAATCCATTTCAAATGTTACGCCATTTCTAAAATCTCCTGCTAATACCATAAATTTGACCTACTTTCTTATTTAACTTTTTCTACTAATGCTGTGAAAGCTTTAGCGTCTGTTACAGCCATTTCAGCTAACATTTTTCTGTTTATAACAATGTTTGCTTTTTTAAGACCTGACATTAATTTACTGTAAGACATTCCATTCATTCTAGCTGCTGCATTTATTCTAGCTATCCATAAAGATCTAAAATCTCTTTTCTTTTGTTTTCTTCCAACGTATGCATAATTTCCAGATTTCATAACAGCTTGTTTAGCCATTCTAAATCTTACTGATTTTGCTCCAAAATATCCTTTTGCTCTTTTTAATACTTTTTTATGTCTTGCTCTTGTAGTAACTGCCCCTTTAACTCTTGCCATTTAATTTCTCCTCCTTCGTGAAACCATATTTATTATGAATATGGTAATAATTTTTTTACTGCGTTTTTGTTTGCACTATCAACATATGAAGCTCCTTTTAAAGCCATTTTTCTTTTTGCTGATTTCCCTGCTAATTTGTGCGCTCTGTTAGCAACTGTTTTTTTAACTTTACCAGTTCCTGTAACTGATAATCTTTTTTTAGCTGAACTATGTGTTTTAATTTTTGGCATAATAATATTCCCCTTTCAATTATTTATTTTGTTTTTGGTGATAAAAACATTACTAAATTTTTACCTTCCATTTTAGAATCTTTATCTAAAACAGCTTCTGTTAACATTTCTTTAAAATCATTCATGATAACTTTACCTTGAGCTATGAAATTTAATTCTCTACCTCTAAATCTCATTGCAACTTTAACTTTGTTTCCTGAAGCAATAAATTTTTCAGCCATTTTAGCTTTAACTTCTAAATCATGTTTATCAATGTTTGGTGATAATCTTACTTCTTTAATCTCGATTGTTTTTTGTTTCTTTTTAGCTTCTTTAGCTTTTTTACTCATTTCAAATTTGTATTTACTATAATCTAATAATTTACAAACTGGATTATTCTCATTTGGAGAAACTAAAACTAAATCTAAATCTTTAGAATATGCAAGTTCAATTGCATCCTTTTTAGACATACTGCCTAACTTTTCACCTGTTTCATCAATAACACTAACTGAGTTAAATTTTATTGATTCATTAATTAAAAAATCCTTTATATTGATACACCTCCACAAAATATAAAAAGACTGCGCTTTTAAATAAAGGCAATCTCACTCTATACAATATTTTAAATATAAACTAAAACGTTTAAATTAATTTTTAATTATTGTACACATACTAAGACAAAACTTGTATGGTGAGAAGATATCCTCTACTTTACATAAAGCATTATAACATAGTTATATGCATTTGTCAACATAAAAATTTATAATATTTGATTTTTTATATACATTTATGAAAAATCAATAAATCCATAATGAAATGTTCCATTATGGATTTACTTATTATACATCTAAATTTTTAACATATTTAGCGTTTTGTTCTATAAATTGTCTTCTAGGTTCAACTTCCTCACCCATTAGTACTGTAAAAATTTGATCTGCTGCTGTAGCATCCTCTAAAGTTACTTGTAATAATGTTCTTGTTTCAGGATTCATTGTTGTTTCCCATAATTGTTCAGAATTCATTTCACCAAGACCTTTATATCTTTGCATATTTAAAGAACTTTTTTCAATTCCTTGCTCATTTAATTCTTTAAGTTTATTTTCTAAATCTTCTTCATTATAGCAATATATATCTTTCATACCTCTTTTAGATAGTTTAAATAATGGAGGCTGAGCTATATATATATTTCCATTTTCAACAAGTGGTCTCATATATCTAAAGAAGAATGTAAGTAATAATGTACGGATATGTGATCCATCAACATCAGCATCGGCCATTAATATAATTTTGTGATATCTTAATTTTTCAATATTAAAATCATTTCCTATGCTTGTACCAAGTGCTATTATAACAGGAGTTAATTTTTCATTATTATAAACTTTATCAGCTCTTGTTTTTTCAACGTTTATCATTTTTCCCCATAATGGTAATATTGCTTGGAACTTTCTATCTCTTCCTTGTTTAGCACTTCCACCAGCAGAGTCTCCTTCTACGATATACACTTCGCATTTAGAAGCATCTTTTTCTTGACAATCAGCTAGTTTACCTGGAAGTGTAGTTGATTCTAAAACACTTTTTCTTCTAACTAATTCTCTTGCTTTTCTTGCAGCTTCTCTTGCTCTTGCTGCGCTAATTGTTTTTTCAAGTATTGATTTAGCAATTGTAGGATTTTCTTCTAAAAATGATGACATCTTATCAAGCATTGCGCTATTAACAATAGAAGTTACTTCACTATTTCCTAATTTTGTTTTAGTTTGTCCTTCGAATTGAGGTTCAATAACTCTAACAGAAACTATTGCAGCAATACCTTCTCTAATATCTTCACCTTGTAGATTAGAATCTTTTTCTTTTAAAATATTAAATTTTCTTGCATAATCATTAAAAGATTTTGTAAGACCTCTTTTAAACCCATCTACATGTGTTCCACCTTCAATTGTATTTATATTGTTTACAAATGAAAGTATATTTTCAGAATATGCTGTTGTATATTGAAGAGCAACCTCAACTTCAACATTATTTTGAGATGCTTCAAAGTATATAACATCCTTATGAATTTTATCTTTAGCTTTATTTATATATTCAACAAAAGATACTATACCACCTTCATAGTGAAATACTAATTGATCTGCTTCTGGGTTTCTTTTATCTAATAGTGTTATTTTTAAACCTTTATTTAAAAATGCCATTTCTCTAAATCTATTTGCTAAAGTTTCAGCATTATATACTGTTGTTTCAAAAATTTGTGCATCAGGTTTAAAAATTACTTTTGTACCTGATTTTTTTGAATCTCTAATTTTATGGATATCCTCAGTTTTCTTACCTCTTGCAAAAGATAGTCCAAAAACTCCATCTCCATTACATACTTCAAGATTTACACTTTCTGATAAAGCATTAACAACAGATGCACCAACACCATGAAGCCCTCCAGATACTTTATATCCTTCTCCTCCAAATTTACCACCTGCATGTAGAATAGTATATACTACTTCTACTGCTGGTATTTTCATTTTTGGATGTATACCAAGTGGTATACCTCTACCATTATCTTGAACTGAAATACTATTATCTTCTAATATTTCAACATTTATTTCTGTACAATATCCAGCTAAAGCCTCATCTACAGAGTTATCTACAATTTCATATACTAAGTGATGTAACCCTCTTTCAGATACACTTCCTATATACATACCAGGTCTTTTTCTTACTGCTTCTAATCCTTCTAAAACCTGTATTTGATTTTCATCATAATTTGCCAACTTGTACACCTCTTCTTTCTCAGTTTCTTATTATAACATATTTCTAATTAATTTTGCAAGCTACCATTTTTAATTTTTTCTATTTTTATTTTTTCTATTTTTTCAGATAACTTATCATAATCAGTTGTTGTAATTATCGATTGATATTTTTCTATATACTTTAAAAGAAAGTCTACTCTCTTCTTATCAAGCTCTGACATTATATCATCTAAAAGAAGTATAGGTTCTTCTTTTTTTAATTCTCTCAATATTTCAAAATTAGCTAACTTTAAAGCTAATAATGAAGTTCGTTTCTGACCTTGAGATCCATATTTGTTAACTTCTTTTTTATTAATATTGATTTCTATATTATCTTTCGTTATTCCTTTTAAGGTTGTTTTTCTAATTATTTCATAATTTAAAACTGAATTTAGTTTATTGTTAATATCTATACTACTCATATTTTCAAAATCACTAGTATATATTACATCTATATCTTCTTTATTTTCTGTTATCTCTTTTAATATCAATTTTGAATAATTACTTAATTTTAAAATAATTTCTTTTCTATAATTACAGATATAATTAATTAAAGGAGACATTTTTTCATTTAATATATATATATATTCTTTATCTTCTATTTTTAATTCTTTTTTTAATAAATTATTTTTAATCTTTAAACATTTGTTATACTCTGTAAAACTTATTAAATATTTTAAAGACAACTGACAACATATCATATCAATAAATTTTCTTTTTTCTCCAGAAGCTCCTTTTACAATTTGCATATCTTCAGGAGAAAATATTACAAGTGGAATTTCACCTATAAGTTCTGTCATTTTTTTTATTTTTATTTCATCAAGCTTAATTACTTTTTTATTTTTATCAATGTATATATCAACAGTTTTAGAATTGTTATTTTTATTATAGTATAACATCACTTTTGTATATTCTTCATCAAAATTTATAAGCTCAATATCTTTACTAGCTCTATATGATTTAGAAAAAGCAGATGTATATATAGCTTCAACAATATTCGTTTTACCTTGAGCGTTATCTCCTATAAAAAGATTAATACCTCTATTAAATATTATTTCTTGATTTTTATAATTTCTAAAATTAGTTAATACTAGTTTTTCTAAATACATCTTATTGTCTTAATTTTACTGGTAAAACGATGTATAAATAACTATTTCCTCTTAATGGTTTTATTACTGCAGGTGCAATGTTATTTGTAAAATCTATATATACTTCTTGATCTTCAATAACTTTTAATGTCTCTATGAAATATCTTGGGTTAAATCCGATTTCTAGTTCATTACCCTCAAGAAATGCATTTACATTTTCTTTAGCATCACCTGTTTGACTTATACAACTTAAAGTTAAACCATCTAAAGAGATTTTCATTCTAACTGGAGATTTTTTATCTTTATCCGAACTTTCTTTAGCAAAAAGCGCTACTCTTTCAAAAGCATCTAATAGTTTTTTTGTATTAACTTTAACTCTAGTTTCTTTAACACTTGGAATTATTGCTTGATAGTTTAAAAATTCCCCATCTATTATTCTGCTTATTATTACACTTTCATCAACTTCAAATAAAGCTTGATTTTTATTTATCCCTATTTTAATTATTCCTTCTTCATTATCATGTAACATTTTTAAAAGTTCACTTAGAACTTTACCTGGTATTATTGCTTTGAATTCATTTATTTCATTTTCATTTTCATATGTTTTCATAGCAAGTTTAAAACCATCAAGTGCAACAAGAGTTAAAATATTATTTTCTACTTTTAATAATGCTCCTGTATAAACTGGTCTGTTTTCATCATTACTAACAGCGAATAATATTTTTTTAATCATATCTTTAAATAGTTTTTGATTAATACCCACACTACTTTCAATAGTAAACACTGGAAGTTTAGGAAAATCATCAGGATTCATAACACTTAATTTAAATATTCCATTAATTGAATTTATTATAAATATACTAGAATCAGATTCAATATTTAAATTATCACCCTCTAATCTTCTTATAATATCATTTAACATTTTAATATCAACAACTGTGCTACCTTCTTCAATAACATCACATTCCATAGTATGTATACATCCCATTTCTAAATCACTTGTTGTTAATTTAATTTTGTTATTGTATGCTTCAATAAGAACACCTTCTAAAATTGGCATTGGAGTTTTAGATGCTGCAGTTTTAGAAACAATATTTAAAGCATTTATTAATTTTACTGTTTTACAATTAATCTTCATTTTAAGTATCTCCTTTTTTATTTATAGATTATATTATACTTTATAAGAGAAATCAATACATTTTCAATATTATTTAATAAAATTGATTAATTCAATTTAAACAAATATTTTTTATCTTATTTTAGTTTTAAAAAATGTAAACTAATAATATTACAAATTTGTTACAAAACATTTATTGTAAACAAAATATTAATAATGTGGATAATTTATCACAAAATAAAGTAGTGTTTTGAAAAGTTATCCACATTATCCACAGTTTTGAAAATATTTTTTTATTGTAAACTAATATACACATATTGTTTTATTTAATACTATTTGGTTTAAAAAAGATTTGAGGTTATCCACAGGTGTGGATTTTTTTATTTAATTTTTTTTCTTATATATAAATAATAAATATAATATAATATATATATTTAGTAGTCGTAGTAGTAGGGGCTGTGGATAGTGTGGATAACTATATCAAACCCTATCTATAGAGCCAAAAATAGCTGTGGATAACATGTGGATAACCGGTAAAAGTTATCCACAAACAAATGTTCTCCTGTGGATAACTTTCATTCGACAAAGTTATCCACAGTTTATCCACAGGGTTATCCACAGCAACCTGTGGATAACTTTTACAAGAAGTCAAAAAAATCATAATTTTGTAATATTTCTGTAATAAAACTTAGAAACATTGATTTAATCATGTTTTTTAGTAAAATAAAAAAGTGTAGAAATAATTCTACACTAATCTTCTATTGTTAAACTCTTTTTAATCTCTTCTATTATATTTTTTGTTTCTTCATTTGAATCATATTCATCTTGAATCTTTCCATAAGCATATAAAACTGTTGAATGATCTCTTCCACCGAAATCTTTTCCGATTGCTGGAAATGATAAATTAGCTACTTCTCTGCATAGATACATAGCAATTTGTCTAGGATATGTAATATTATTAGATTTTTTTGAACTTATCATATCACTTACTTTTATATTAAAGAATTTACCAACTATTTGCATTATAAGTTTACTTGTTAATACTTTAGAGCTTTTTACTAATATAGATTCAATTGTTGTATCAACTATTTGATCTGTTAAATCAGCATTTGTAAATGATGAATATGCCATTAATTTATTAAATACACCTTCAAGTTCACGGATATTTGATTTAACTTTACTCGCTATTTTAATTAAAACTTCATCATCTATTACATATCTTTCTAATTCAGTTTTTTTTCTAAGTATTGCTAGTCTTGTTTCATAATCTGGAGATTGTATATCAACAGCTAGTCCCATTTCAAATCTAGTTTTAAGTCTTTCTTCTAAAAGAAGTTCTTTGGGAGCTTTTTCAGATGTTAATATTATTTGTTTTTCACTTTGAAATAAAGAGTTAAATGTGTGGAAAAACTCTTCTTGACATTTCTCTTTACCAGCTAAAAATTGTATATCGTCTATTAATAAAACATCAATATTTCTGTATTTATCACGAAATTCTTGATTTTTATCATTCATAATTGATGAAATAAGCTCATTTGCAAATAATTCACCAGTTGTGCAAAGTACTTTTAAATCAGGACAGTTTTTTGTTATACCATTACCTATAGATTGCATTAAATGAGTTTTACCAAGACCTACTCCACCATAAATGTATAGTGGATTATATTTTGTTCCTGGAGCTTCACAAACAGCTACAGCAGCTGCATGTGCAAATCTATTATTTGAACCAACAACATAATTTTCAAAAATATATTTAGGGTTTAAATTTGATTTTATTTGATTGTTTGTAGTATTACTTTCTTCTTGTGGAACTTTTTTCTTAACTGCATTATTAACTAATTCCAAATCTTTTTTTATTTTTGTTTCAGATTCATCTAAAATATCATCTGATATGATATCTTTTGCTTCAAAAGTAATAATATATTTTTTCTTTGTTATTACAGCTAAAGTATTTTCTATTAAATCCATGTACTTTCTTTTACAAACATCTATATGGTAGTTAGACGGTGCTAATAAACAAATAGTAGTGTCATCTACTAATCTTGGCACCATAACTTCAACATAAGTTTTGTAACCAATTAAAGATATTTCTTCTTGTAACATTTCTAGTGCTTGAGCCCAAGCAGACATTATATTTTCTTGCATAATTCTCCTTTTATTTTTTGATATATATATTAAAAGAAAAGTAAATTTCTTTAAAAATATAGAAATATCTATTTAAAATCTTACTATATAATATATCATTTATTACTAAAAAAATCAAGTCTTAGACTAAATTTAAATGTTAATGAAAGATATAAAAACAAAGTTTAAATTTATATAGTAAAATTATGTGTAATTGCCAAAAATTAAAAAATTTATGTAATGTAATCTAAAATGTTGACAAATTGTAATAAATAGTGTATAATGGTAAAGTAAAATTATGAATATTACATTTTAGAATGTTTTTTTTATTCTAAATTGATATTAAATATAATGTAGAATATCTTAACAATATTGAGGAGGTGCTAAGATGAAAAGAACATATCAACCAAAAAAATTAAAAAGATCTAAAGTACATGGTTTCAGAAAAAGAATGCAAACAGCAGCTGGAAGAGCTATACTTAAAAGAAGAAGAGCAAAAGGAAGAAAAGTACTATGTGCTTAAAAATATAAGTGGGTGTTATTTTTATGCCCACTTATTTTGATATTATAGAGCAGAGGTGAATTGAGATGAAACATACAAGAATTATCAAAGATAGTTTATTGCTAAGATTTATGATAAATAAAGGTAAATTTTACAAAGGTAGATACTTAGTTATATACACTATAAATTCCAAAAATGATTTCAATCAGTTTGCAGTATGTGTATCTAAAAAAAATGGAATAGCTGCTCATAGAAATAACCTTAAAAGATGGGTTAGAGAAATATACAAAAATGAAGAAGAAAAGTTAAATAAAAGTTTAAATATTGTAGTCATGTTGAAAAAAACTACAGTTTTTGAAGATGTAAATTATGAAATATTAACTGCTGAAATAAAGGATGGGTTAAATAAATTAAATGTATATCAATAATATAAAAAAATTTGTTAAACTTTTATATAACTTTCCAAGATTAATAGGAATATTTCTTATTAACTTATATCAAAAATATTTTCCGAGAAATTCGGTATATAATAGATGTATATATTATCCAACTTGTTCTGAATATACTAAACAAGCTTTAAATAAATATGGTTTTGTTAGAGGAAGTTTAAAAGGTATATTTAGAATATTAAGATGTAATCCATTTGCTAAAGGCGGAGTAGATTATTTAAAATAAAAAGAGGAGCAAATAAATGGATATAATTGCAGATATACTAGGGATTGTTGTTAGATTTATATATGATATAACAGCTAACAACTATGCGTTAACAATCGTTTTGTTTACAATACTTGCGAAAGTTATGCTCTTTCCACTTAACTTAAAACAAGCTAAGTCAACAAGAGAAATGCAAAAGATAAAACCTAAATATGATGAAATACTCAAAAAACATAAAAATGATAAAGTAAAACAGTCAGAAGAATTAACAAAATTATACAGTGAACATAAAATAAATCCTTTAGGTGGATGTTTACCACTTCTTATACAATTACCGCTTATATTAGCGATATTCTATATAGTTAAACAACCACTTACATATGTAGTACAAATGCCACAAGAAGAAATTAAAATTTATTCACAAGAGATATTACAAATAGAAGATGTAACTGAAGCTCAAATGGATGAATTAGAAATAAGAATTGCCAATGAACACAATATACTAGATATGAATGTATTAGGACTTAACTTAGGTGATGTTCCAGCAAATGCATTTTCATCAGACGAAAATACAAAGTCTGGATATGAATCACTTATAATTCCAATTCTTGCAGCACTTACAGCGTATATACAAATAAAAATGAGCCAAAAAACAATGGTAATGACAGAAGAACAAAAAGAAATGCAAAAATCATTAAACTATACAATGCCAATTCTTTCAGCTGTTATATCATATACAACACCTTTAGCTTTAGGTGTATATTGGTTAGTTGGCAATATATACGCAATAGGTCAACAAGCTGTTATTAGATATATAGTAAAAAAAGAAGATGAAAAAGAAGAAAGTAACATTAAATTTCTATCAAAATAGAAGGAGTGAAAAAAATGAAAAATACAACAGAACAAATAGGTAAAACAGTAGAAGAAGCTATTAGAAAAGGTTTAGATGAACTTAAAGTTTCAAGAGATGATGTAATAGTAGATATAATTGAAGAACCTAAAGCAGGTGGCGTTCTAGGAATGTTATCACAAAAATTAGCTAAAGTAAGACTAACTGTTGATAAAAAAGTTTCTCAAGATGTTTTAGATAAAACAAAAGCTAAAATAGATTCAATTTTAAAAGGATTTTTCGAAATAACAAAAGATGAAAATGTTAAATATACTTGCACAGGTAATGAAAAACAAGTTGTAGTTAAAATAGAAACTGAAGATCCAAAACATTTAATAGGATATAAAGGGAAAACAATTGAAGCAATACAATCACTTTTAAACGCAATGTTACAGCATGAAGATGAAGAATATTCTAAAGTATTTGTTGAGATTAATGATTATAAAAAAGAAAAAGAAGAAAAATTAAAAACATTTGCTAATAAAATGGCTCAAAATGTTGTTAAGTTTAGAAAACCTATAAAGCTTGAACCAATGTCAGCTTATGAAAGATTAATTATACATCAAGAACTTGCAAACAATAAAGATGTATATACTGAAAGTGTTGGTAAAGAGCCAAATAGAAGATTGATTATTAAAAGAAATGGTTCACAATATTATTCAAGATAGATAATTTTAAAAGTCAGCTTCGGCTGATTTTTTAAAAGATAGGGGGTATTTTTATGTCAACAATAGTAGCTATAGCTACAGCACTTGGAAATAAAGGTATAAATATAATAAGAATTAGTGGTAAAGATTCACTTAATATAATAGAAAAAATATTTACAAATAGTAAAAAATTAGCTCCAAATACAATAGTGTATGGTAAAATAAAGAATGAAAATAACATTTTAGATAATGTACTTGTTTCATATTTTAAAGCTCCAAATTCATTTACTGGGGAAGATGTAGTTGAAATAAATTGTCATGGTGGAACTTTAGTAACAAAATTAATTTTAGATTTACTTTTAGAAAATGGAGCAATTTTAGCTGGGCCAGGAGAGTTCTCTAAAAGAGCTTTTATAAATGGCAAAATGGATCTTTCTGAAGCTGAGGGGATAATTAATTTAATTAATTCTAAATCAAGACTAGAAGCTAAAATAGCTACTTCAGATATGAATGGTAGATTAAATGGAAAGATAAGCGATTTAAAAAACAAATTGATTGAGCTTCTTGCTCATATTGAAGTTACAGTGGATTATCCTGAATATGATTATGATGAAGTTGCAGATAGTAATGTTGAAAATTTACTAAATGAAGAAATAGAAGAATTAAACAAACTAATTCTATCGTATGATCAAGGTAAATTTGTTAAAGAAGGAATTAATGTTGCAATATTAGGAAAACCTAATGTTGGTAAATCTTCTTTACTTAACTGTTTGCTTAAAGTAGATAGAGCGATAGTAACAGATATTCCCGGAACAACTAGAGATACTATAGAGGAGACTGTTAATATAGGAGATGTTACACTTAATATTACAGATACTGCTGGAATAAGAGAAACAGAAGATGTAGTTGAAAAAATAGGTGTAGAAAAAAGTTTGAAAAAAATAGATGAAGCAGATTTAATTTTATATTTATTTGATCCAACAAGAAAAATTGAAAAAGATGAAATTGAGACTCTTTCTAAAATCCAAAATAAAGGGATAAAAAATATATGTGTGATAAATAAGATAGATTTAACACAAAAAGATGTTTTTGGTACTTTTATGAAAGAATTAAAGAGTTTTGGGGTGGAATTTACAATTAATATATCTACTAGTACAGAATTTGGAATTAAAGATTTAAAATCTAAAATAACTTCTATGTTTTTTCAAGATGAAATATTTACAACAAATGAAATAATAATTGTTAGTGAAAGACATAAGGATTTATTAAGAAAAGCCAAAAATAATTTAGAAGAAGTAAAAGAACAATTGAGAAGCGATATGCCTATTGATATAATGTCTATTAAAATTAAAGACGCTGCTAAAAAATTAGGTGAAATAATAGGTAGTGATGTTAATTCAGATGTTATTAGTAAGATATTTGAAAAGTTTTGTTTAGGAAAGTAGGAATTATGAGTTATAAAGCGGAAGATTATGATATTATTGTAGTAGGAGCTGGACATGCTGGGTGTGAAGCAGCTCTTGTAAGTAGTCGAATGGGGAAAAAAACTGCATGTTTTGTTATGAATATGGATACACTAGCAAATATGCCATGTAATCCTAGCATAGGAGGAACATCTAAAGGACATCTTGTTAAAGAAATAGATGCTTTAGGTGGAGAGATGGGAAAAAATGCAGACAAGACATTTGTACAATCAAAAATGCTTAACATTTCTAAAGGTCCAGCTGTACATTCTTTAAGAATGCAATCGGATAGAAAAAAGTATCATGAAGAAATGAAAAAAGTAATGGAAAACGAATCTAATTTGGATTTGTATCAAGCTGAAGTTATTAAGTTGATTGTTGAGGAAAACAAAGTGGTTGGTATTCAAACTAAAACTGGAGCTATACATAGAGCTAGTGCAGTGATCATTGCTACAGGTACTTATTTACAAGGTAAAATAATTATTGGTGATACTATATATGAGAGTGGTCCAGACGGAGTTTTTCCATCAAATGATTTGTCACAAAGTTTATTAGATATAGGAGTTGTTTTAAGAAGATTCAAAACTGGTACACCAGCAAGAATAAATGTTAAAGATATTGATTTGACAAAAATGGAAGTTCAACATGGAGATGAAAAAATTGAATTGTTTTCATATGAAAATGAAAACAATAAGAAATTAAAAAATAAAAAACAAGTTTCTTGTTATCTTACGTATACAAATGAAGATATGCATAAGTTAGTTTTAGATAATATTGACAAATCTCCTATATATAGCGGTAAAATTGAAGGTATAGGTCCAAGATATTGTCCATCTATTGAAGATAAAATTATGAGATTTAGAGATAAGAATAGACATCAAATATTCATAGAACCAATGGGTGAAGGAACAAATGAAATGTATATTCAAGGTTTTTCTACTTCAATGCCTGAAGAGTTACAAATACAAATGTATAGAGCAGTAAAAGGTTTAGAAAATGCTAAGATGATGAGGCCAGCATATGCAATAGAATATGATTGTATAGATTCATTAAATTTATCATTAAATTTAGAATATAAAGGGATTAATAATTTATTTTTTGCGGGTCAAATCAATGGTAGTTCAGGATATGAAGAAGCAGCAGCTCAAGGTCTTATGGCTGGAATTAACGCTGTACTTAAATTAGATGGGAAAGAACCATTTATATTAGATAGAAGTGAAGCTTACATAGGAGTTTTAATTGATGATTTAGTTATTAAAGGAACAAATGAACCATATAGAATGATGACTTCTAGAGCAGAATATAGATTAACATTAAGACAAGATAATGCTGATTTAAGATTAAGAGAAAAAGGATATAAGTTAGGTATTATTTCACGTGAAAAATACAATAAATTTATATCTAAAAAGAAAAAGATTGAAAAAGAAATAGAAAGACTTACAAAATTAAATGTACATCCTTCAGATGAATTTAATAAACATTTAAAATCTATTGGTAGTAGCCCTATTTCGTCTTGTTATAAAGCAGCAGATTTATTAAAAAGAAGTGAAGTTAAATATAATGATTTATCTATGGTAGATATAGAAAGAAAAAAACTTCCAGAATCAGTAGTAAATCAAGTTGAGATAGTTTTAAAATATCAAGGATATATTAAATTGCAACAAGAACAAATTGAAGATTTTAAAAAATTAGAAAGTAAAAAGCTTAGTAATGAAATTGATTATAATGATATAAAAGGTTTAGCTTTAGAAGCTAGACAAAAACTAAATAAACAAAAACCTGTATCAGTAGGCCAAGCATCTAGAATATCAGGTATTTCTCCAGCTGATATATCAGTATTACTAATATATTTAGCACAAAATAAAGGAGGATTTTCACGTGAAAAATAATAATTTTTGTGAGATATTAGAAGCAGAAGCTTCAAAAAAAGATATTGTTTTAAGTAGTATTCAGTTAGAAAAATTTGAAAAATATAAAGAGTTGTTAGTTGAATGGAATGAAAAAATGAATTTAACAGCTATAACTGATGATATTGGAATAATAATAAAACATTTTGTAGATTGTTTGATGATTACTAAGTATATTGAATTAAACAAAGGAGAAGCTAGCAATATCATAGATGTTGGTACTGGAGCAGGATTTCCTGGTGTTGTAATTGCTATTTATTTTGAAAATGATATAAATATAACCTTATTGGATAGTTTAAATAAAAGATTAATATTTTTAGAAGAAGTAAAAAATAAATTACAATTACAAAATATCAAAATAATTCATTCAAGGGCAGAAGAATCAGGTAACTCAGATAAATATAGATCAAGATATGATTACGTTGTATCTAGAGCTGTGGCGTCGCTAAATATATTATTAGAATATACTACACCATACTTAAAAGTTGGTGGAAAAGGGTTATATTTAAAAGGAGATAATTTACAAGAAGAGATAGATAAATCTGCAAATGCTTTAAATATATTAAAATGTAAAATTAAAAAAATATATAATTACAAATTAAATACAGAAGAAACAGAATTAAATAGAACAATTCTTGAAGTTGTTAAAAATTCAGATACTCCTAATAAATATCCTAGAAGTTATGGTAAAATTAAAAAATCAGAATTATAATATTGCTAAAAATACTTTAAAAAAAGAGAAATTTTGTTGTTTCTCTTTTTTTTTGACTTCAAATATATTATAATATAGGCGAGGTGACAAAATTGGGAAAGGTAATATCAATAGCCAATCAAAAAGGTGGGGTTGGCAAAACTACTACAGCAGTTAATTTAAGTGCTTGTATTGCAGAAAAAGGGAAAAAAGTACTTCTTGTAGATATAGATCCTCAAGGAAGTGCAACTAGTGGACTTGGAGTAGAGTCACATCAGGATAAGTCAGTATATAATGTCTTAATAGATGATATATCAATGGAAGAAACGATTCAATCAACAATGATCAAAAAATTAGATGTATGCCCAGCAAATATTAATTTAGCAGGTGCTGAGATTGAACTTGTTTCAATGGTTTCAAGGGAAAACAGACTAAAAAAAGCAATAGATATGGTAAAGGATAAATATGATTATGTAATAATAGATTGTCCACCATCACTAGGCTTAATTACACTTAATTCATTTACAGCATCTGATAGTGTACTTGTACCAATTCAATGTGAGTATTATGCTTTAGAAGGACTTGGACAACTAATTAACACAATTAAATTAGTACAAAAACATTTAAATCCAAATTTAATTGTTGAAGGTGTTGTGTTAACTATGTTCGATGCAAGAACTAATTTATCAAGTGAAGTAGCACTTGAAGTAGAAAAATATTTTGGGAATAAAGTGTTTCAAACAATTATACCTAGAAATATAAGATTAAGTGAAGCTCCAAGTCATGGACTACCAATTAATCTATATGATAAAGATTCAAAAGGAGCAGAAACGTATAAAAATCTTGCAAAAGAATTACTTACATTAAATAAGGAGGTAAGATAAATGTCAAACAAAGGTTTGGGTAGAGGGTTAAATGTTTTCTTCGGTGAGGACGCAGAAGAAATAAAAGAAATAACAACAAAAAATACAAAAGAAGATAAACATAAAGAGTTAGATAAAGTAGTAGAGCTGAATATAAGTAAAGTAGAGCCTATGTTAAATCAGCCAAGAAAAGTATTTGATGAATCAAAATTACAAGAATTAGCAAATTCTATATTAGAGCATGGAGTTTTACAACCAATAATTGTTGTTAAAGATGAAAATGGATTTACTATAGTTGCAGGTGAAAGAAGATGGAGAGCTGCCAAAAAAATAGGATTAAAATCAATTCCTGCTATTATAAAAGACTATACAGATACTAAAAAGAAACAAGTTGCTTTAATTGAAAATATACAAAGAGAAGATTTAAATGTAGTAGAGATAGCTAAAGCTATAAAAGAACTTATGGATATTGATGGCTATTCACAAACTGAAGTAGCTAAAATAACAGGAAAGAATATATCTACTATATCTAATATTATGAGATTGTTAAAATTGGAAGAACCAATATTAGAAGCATTAAGTCAAGGTGAAATTGTAGAAGGTCATGCAAGAGCTTTACTTGCTATTGATGATTCTGAAAAAAGACTAGAAATTTTAACTAAAATTATATCAAATAAGTTAACAGTTAGAGATGTAGAAAAATTAATTTATGGAGCAGAAGATTATGTACGAAATACAAAAAAATCTCCTAAAACTGTGTACTTTCAAAAACTTGAAAATAGATTAAAAGACTATTTTGGATATAAAGTAAAATTAAATACAACAAAAAAGCACCAAACTTTAACTATTGAATATAATGATGAAGATGGATTAGAAGAAATATTAACAAAATTAAAAATAAGAATGTAAAAAATACTGTGCTTGTTCGATATTAACTGATAAGCACAGTTTTATTTTTAAAAAATATTATAAAAATATTAAAAATGTATTGACAAATAAAAAAAAACTGGTATAATAGTATATGTACTAAATATTGGAGAAGTGTCCGAGTGGTTTAAGGAGTCAGTCTTGAAAACTGATGATGTCGCAAGGCACCGTGGGTTCGAATCCTACCTTCTCCGCCAGTACTTGAGCGGGAATTCTTTTTTAATAATTTCCGCTTAAATAATATATAAATATACGGAGACTTACCCAAGCGGTTAAGGGGACAGTTTGCTAAACTGTTAGGTTCCATTCGGGGCGCGAGGGTTCGATCCCCTCAGTCTCCGCCACATAAAGATAACTTCTATTTTATAGGAGTTATTTTTTGTTAAAAAAATATCAATTAATAATGAATATTAAAAAAATTAAAAAAAGCACACCAAATTACTGGTGTGCTTTAAAGTTATAATGCCGCTTGATACATACAGTTCATTGGATTACAAAGAATATTATAGTATGCTTTTGAATCACTACTTGAGCTGTCTTGCAAAAGAATTTCTTTTATCTGCTCCGTTAACTTATCATGGCCTATAAATTTTTTAATCATTTTAGAGTCAAATAGAAATGAAGTGATAGAATCATTTTTGTAGCTAAAACTTTCAAAATTTAAAAATAGAGCACTATAAAATAAAGTCCATTGTTTTGTTTCTGGAATATTATTTAGGCAAGGCATAATGCTATTAACTAAATCTAATGTTGTGAATACATTTTGTAGTATGTCTTGATTTTCAGAGCTTTCTTTGTAATTTAAATATGCAACATTATAAAGCATATTTAATATTCTAGTTAGCTTCCGACTATGCAGTTCTCCAAATTCAGTTTTTATTATGGAGTTTTGAAGATTTCTTAAAGTGGACATTTCGTCAGGATTTAAAAATTTTGCAATGTTAGCTATCATAATATACTCCTTTACTCAGTATGATTAAATTTAATCATAAATAATTGTTTGTATTACGTAAACAATTATATCATATGTACTAAATTAAGTCAAATTATAAGCTTAAATATAAAATTATATTTACTTTTGATATTGTATTGTAAAATAATATAGTTTGTGCTAAAATAAATATGTAATTAAGAGGTGAAAAATGAAAAAATTATCAAAAGCTAGGATTATTAAAATAAATAAAGATAATGCTAGATTATATCCTATATATAAAATGTTATCTATGGACTTACTTTTTTATTATGCAATTAGTTTTGTGTTTTTAACAACTGTTAAAGGATTTTCTTTTGCAGAGGTACTCCTTATAGAATCATTTGTACCTATGTTTAAAGCAATGTTACAACTACCTTTAAATCTTTTAATTGAAAGAATAGGCAAGAAAAAATCTCTTGCTATAGGATGTTTTTGTATAATTATTTATCTTGTACAATTAATTTCTGCAACTTCTTTAACATCACTGATTTTTGCTAGTTTTGTATATGCTTTTGGAAGTGTACTTAAAGATTTAACAGCTAGTAACATATTATTTGAATCATTAAATAATAAAAAAGGAAGAGGAATGTATTCTCAAATAGAAGAAAGAGGAACATATTACTACTATTACTTAGATGCAGGAATATCTATTGTAGCAGGTTTTTTATTTGTAGTAAATGGTTATTATCCTATGATTGTATCTTTTATGTTTGCTATACTTAGTTTTTTAATATCACTTATGTTTAGAGAAACAAAGTTTGAAGAGAATAAACGCAAAGTAAAATTGATAGATAGATTAGAAGAAGATTTAAGTAATACATTTGATGCTTTTAGACATATAAGCAAGTCGAGTAGACTAAAATCATTATTACTTTTCGGAAGTGTTTTTGGAAGTTATTCTTATGTCTTAGGTATTTTAAGAAGAGCAATGCTTGCTGGAACAGATATTGAGCCTCAATTTTTTGCACTAATATTTGCAGGTTTAATATTAGCTGGGGGTATTAGTACAAGATTTATAAATAAGTTTAAAAATATATTTAAAAAGAAAATATTATCATATATAGCAATTACTTTCGTAACAACAGGAATACTAGCAGCACTTGTTATACTGATTGACTTAAATCAGATAACAACTACAATATTATTACTTATACTGTTTTTAGTTCAATATATTGTATATGCTCCATATAATTCGCTTATGGAAAAATACTTAAAGAGTTTTTCTCGTTCTAAATCGAGATTAAAAATTAAAGTTACGTATAATATTAATATGTATTTAGCTCAAACAGTAATTACATTTATAACCAGTTATATGCTTGGATATATAGAAGTAGGTATAACAGTAGCTCTTGTTTCACTTGTATATTATGCTGCAATATTTATTACTTTAAATTATATGAAAGGCAGAGTAGGACTTAATCCTTTAGAGTATTCTAATGAAGATATAGAACTTTTAAATACTAAGAATATTGATAAACCAGTTTAAAAAATTATATAGATGTGAACTTAAAATAAGTATCACATCTTTTTTTTTAATTCTATTGATAAATAGCTATTTAATTGGTATAATATAACAAAGGATGTAATTGTTATGAAAAGTGTTATATTTATTTGTAATAGCAATAGATTTAGAAGCATTGTAGCTCAGGCATATATGCAAAATAAAATTAATTTACTTGCAAGTAAAAATGATTATTTTATAGATTCGGCAGGAATTAGAGCAATAGTTGATCTAAAGCCTAAAAATGAACATATAGAATTATTAAAAATTTACAATATTGACATTGAAAATTACTATAGTAAAAATATATCTAATATTTATATGAATGAGTATAATTTGATTGTTTGTATGACAATAGAGCAAAAAAAGGAATTAATTACAATATATCCTAAATTAAAAAATGAAATATATACTTTAGAAGAGTATAGTGAAATAAGTATAAAAGACCTAAATGTTGTTAACAAATATTCAGATGAAAAAATTGTTAAAATCATTTTTAAATGTATAGATAATATAATTAAAGTATTTTAAGGAGTGAAATATGATTATAATAGGAGCAGATCATGCAGGACAAGATTTAAAAAAAACAATTAAAGAAGAGTTAAATAAATTAAATATAAAATTTGAAGATGCTGACTTACAGATAGTAAAAAATGATGACGACTATCCAGATGTAGCTAAAAATATATCAAAAATAGTTTTGCAAAGTGCAGAAAATTTTGGTATTGCGATATGTGGAACAGGAATAGGAATATCAGTAGCTTGTAATAAAATTAAAGGTGTTAGAGCATCTACAATCAATACAGTTGAGGTTGCAGAGTTATCAAGAAAGCATAATGATTTAAATATTATGTGTTTAGGTGCAAGACTTGAATACACTAAAAACATAGAAGAAGTAATGAAAATAATAAATGCGTTTATAACTACTAAATTTGAAGGAGAAAGACATATTAGAAGATTAAATAAAATTAATGAATTAGAAAATATGTTAGGTAATTAATATGGGGATAATTTATTTCATAATTATAATTACTGCTGTACTTGCATTTGTTCTTACTCCACTAGTAATTAAATTTGCAGTTGCAAAAGGTTTTGTTGATGTGCCTAAGGATAATAGACGAGTTCATTTAAAACCAATGCCAAGAATTGGAGGTCTTGCTATTGTAAGTTCTATGTTTATAGCATTTTTAATTTATTATCTTATAACAAAAGATATACCATCTATTTCACTAAATAATCAGTTTGTTGGATATATACTTGGTGGATTAACAATATTTGCCATGGGAATAATAGATGACGTGTTTGATTTAAGAGCTAGAAATAAAGCTATTTTTCAAATAGCGGCAGCAATTATATTATGTGCATTTGGTGTTGTAATAGATACAGCAAAAATACCATTTATACATACAGATTTAATAGATTTAGGAATTTTTTCTATACCACTTACAATGATATGGATAATTGGTATAACAAATGCTGTAAATTTAATCGATGGATTAGATGGACTTGCAGCAGGAATATCATCAATTTCTTCACTTGCGTTATTGATAATATTTATTACAACTTCAGCAAGTTTAGAAGCAATATTAATAACAGCAGTATTATTTGGAGCAACTGTGGGATTTTTACCATATAATTTCAATCCGGCTAAAACTTTTATGGGAGATGTTGGTTCTAACTTTTTGGGATTCACACTTGCTACTGTTTCAATATTAGGACTTGCTAAAGGTTATACTATGATAGCTATCGTAGCACCATTACTAGTACTTGGAGTTCCTATTTTTGATACACTATTTGCTATGGGAAGAAGAGCATTAGCTGGAAAACCACTTTTAAAACCTGACGGGGCACATATCCATCATAGATTACTAAAAAAAGGATTTAATCAGAAACAGGCAGTTATAATACTATATACAATAACAAGTATACTATGTATTTTTGCAGTATTAGTAATTTCGGCAGATATATATAAATTAATATTATTAATAGTAGCAACAATATTTTTTATAATTTTAGGATATATAACTACAATAAAGAAACGTATGAGCGAAGAAGAAAGTATAAAAGAATTAAATTCAGTTTTAAGTATGAAAAAACAAAATAAATTTATGGATAAATTTAAATTTAAAAAATCAAAAACTAAATAAAAAAATATATATTGTATATAATATGTATAAAGAAGGGAAGAAAAAATGAAAGAATTATTATTAAATGAATTAAAAGTAGCAATGAGAGAAAAAGATGAACTTAAAAAAAATACAATTACATTACTTAGAGCAGCAATTTTACAAATTGAAAAAGACACACAAAAAGAATTATCACAAACTGAAATGGAAGTAGTTGTTGCAAAAGAAGTAAAAAAAAGAAAAGAATCTATTGAAGAATTTACAAAAGCAGATAGATTAGATCTTATTGACGATTTAAATAAGGAGATAGAAATATTAGCCAAATACTTACCACAACAATTAACAGAAAATGAATTAAGAGAGTTAATAAAAGCGGCTGTTGTAAGTACAGGTGCTAAAGAACCAAGAGACATGGGTAAAGTAATGGGAGTTATAAAAAATGATATAGCTGGAAAAGCAGATGGAAAGTTAGTAAGCAACTTAGTTAAAGAAATATTAGCATAAGGAGGATTGAGTGGATAATATAGTAAAAATAAATGATTCAAAGTTTAAAAGTATATATTTTTCATATAATTTTATATATGAAATTAAGAGTAATGAATACTCTAAAAATGCAGTTATGGCTTTAATATTATCAAAATCATGTACAAAATATGATACAACAAAAAAATTACAAGAAAGATTATCTGAATTATATGGAGCAAGTTTTGAAGTTGATTTTCAAAAATTAGGTGATTTATTTAATGTGGAATTTAGACTAACTGTACCTAACATGAACTATATTCCAAATAAAGAAGATGTATTTATAGAAGCTTTAAATGTGCTAAAAGAAATAATATATAATCCATTAATACAAAATGGTTTGTTTAATATAGATGTTTTTGAAAGAGAAAAACAATACGTTAAAAATAAAATTAATACAAGAAAAGATGATAAATTAAGATATGGAATATCAAGATGTGAAGAACTACTATGTGATGAAGAAAATTATGGAAATTATATATTTGGTGATATTGATCAAATTGAATCTGTAACAAATGAACAAACTGTTAGTAGTTACTATAATATGGTCAATAATTCAGGTAATTGTATAATGATTAGTGGTAATTTAGATGGATATGAAGATATAGATGAAAAAATTAATCAAATATTTAATCTTGAAAAATCTTCTAAAGTAAGTATTGAAGAATTAAGAAACAAAATAAATAATGTTAAACATACTGATAAAGGAGAGATAATCGAAAGGTTAGATACAGCTCAAAGCGTTATTGGAATAGGTCTTAGAGCTAGAGATATAACAAAAGATTATGTATATACTTTAAATGTATATAATACAATACTTGGAGGAACTCCAAGTTCCAAATTATTTCAAAATGTAAGAGAAAAATATTCACTTGCATATACAACAAGATCAAGATATTATAGATTTAAAGACGCAATAATATTATATGCGGGAATAGATGAAGTAAATTATAATAAAGCAAAAGAAGTTATGTTCGAACAAATAAATGCTATTAAAAATGGAGATATTTCTGATATTGAATTAAGCTCTGCAAAAGAATCTTTAATAAGTGATATAAAAGAGTGGAATGATTCTAAAGTAGTGCTTTCAAAGCAAATTATTATAAATAAATTTGAAAATAGAACAGATAAAATGGAAGATATGATTGAAAGAATTAATAAAGTTACTAAAGAAGATATAGTAAACATATCTAAACATCTTCATATTAACTTAGTTTATTTATTAGGTGGTGAAATAGATGCAAAATAGAGATATAAAAACATTTAAAAATGAAATATTAGAAGAAGTAACATATAAGACAACACTTAAAAATGGACTTGATATATATATAAATAAAAGAGAAGGTTTTGAAAAAAAGATAGCTCTTTTTGGAACTAAGTATGGATCAATAACTAATAAATTTATTAGTGTAGATACAAATAAGGAAGTTAAAGTTCCAGATGGAATAGCACATTTTTTAGAACATAAATTATTTGAACAAGAAGGTGAAAATGCATTAGATCTATTTTCAAAAGAAGGTATATCTTGTAATGCATATACTTCATTTGATCAAACAGTATATTATTTTGAAACAACAGATAAATTCAAAAAAGGTCTGGAAATGCTTATTAAATTAGTTAAAACTCCACATTTTACAGATGAAAATGTAGAGAAAGAACAAGGTATTATAGCGCAAGAAATAGCTATGTATGAAAACGAACCAGAGTATGTTTCGTACTTTAACTCATTAAGAGCTATGTATAATAACCACCCTGTAAGAATTGATATAGCTGGAACAAAAGAAAGTATATCTAATATAACAAAAGAATATCTATATACTTGTTATAATACTTTTTATCATCCTTCAAATATGTTTATGGTTATAGTAGGTAATGTAGATGTGGAAGATACTATAAATTTAATTGAATCTGATTTACAAAAATATGAAAATAATATTCAAAAAACAGTGATAACAAAATTTACTACAGATGAACCAGAAAATATATGTGAAACAGAAATAAAAACAAAATTAAATGTATATATGCCTCAAATAACTTTAGGGTATAAATTGAAATTATATAGCAAAGAAGAAATAATTAAAAGACAAATTATATCAGAAATAATTGGAGAAATGTATTTTTCTAAAAATTCTAAATTTTATGAAGAACAGTACAGTTTAGGTAATATTAATGAAGAAATAGGATTCAGTTATGAAGGAGCTAATGAATTTTCTCATGTGATTATCTCTACTGCTTCAAATAATTATGAAATTTTAATTAAAGAAATTGAAAGTTATATTGAAGAATTAAAATGTACTGATATTGATTTAGAGCTATTTGAAAAAATTAAAAGAAAAAAAATAGGAGAAACTATAATGCTTTCAGAATCCCAAAATGTTATATACAGAAGGATTGTAGAATCTATTTTAGTAGGTAATGAACTATATGCTGATATTGACTATGTTTATAACATTAAATCTGAAGATGTAAAACAGTTCTTATTGGAATTAGACAAAGGAAAATTTGTTAGATCTATAGTTATATAAAACTGAGTACATAGGCGATATATGCTTATGTACTCTTATTTAAGAAGGGAGATTCATATGAATCAATATATTAAACTAGCAATAGCTAGAGCAAATAAAACGTTTAAAAAGAATGAAGGTGGCCCATTTGGAGCAGCAATTGTAGATAAAGATGGTAAATTACTTGCAGTAGCTTCTAATCAAGTACTAAGAAAAAAAGATCCAACAGCCCATGCTGAAGTTGAAGCAATAAGAAAAGCATGTAAAAAAATAAATAGTCATGATTTGACTGGATGTACTATATATTCTACGTGTGAACCATGTCCTATGTGTTTATCAGCAATAATATGGGCTAATATTAAGACAGTATATTTCGGAGCAGATAAGAAAGATGCAGCTAGTATAGGGTTTAGAGATGACTATATTTATGATTATTTAGAAAATAAATCTAAAGATGTATTAGATATAAAAATTGTAGATAAAGAAGAATGTTTAAAATTATTTACAGAATATAAAAATATGAATAAAGAAATATATTAAAATAAGAATGTAAATAGTATATAATACAATTAAAAAGCTAAATGGATAGTTATTATCCATTTAGCTTTGTTAATAATTTGTTAAGTTCAGAGTTGAACTCGTTTATATCTTTAAATTGTCTGTATACAGACGCAAATCTAACATATGCAATATCATCTACATCTCTTAAGTATTTAATTATTAATTCACCTATTTGAGCAGAAGGTATTTCTTTATCAAGGCTATTATTAAGCTCAAGTTCAATATCATTAACTATTTTTTCAATTGTTTCCATTGATATTGGTCTTTTTTCACAAGCTTTAATTAGTCCTTTTAATATTTTTTCTCTATCAAAAAATTGACGTGAGCCATTTTTTTTGATTATTACAATAGGAGTATATTCTATTTTTTCATAAGTTGTAAATCTAAATTTACATTTAAGACATTCACGTCTTCTTCTTATTGAGTTACCTTCTTCAACTAAACGAGAATCTATAACTTTACTTTCATCGCATTTGCATTTAGCACAATACATAAATTATATCCCCCTAAAAATTATGAAGTATTACTTCATTTGAATTTAAACTTTCTTTTAAATTAATAGATCTTTGATTAGAACTACCTCTAAATAATAATGATGAGTCCATTAAGTTTTCTTCAAATTTACCATCAATTAATACATCAGCCGAATTTAATAAATCAATATAGTTATTGTTTTCATTTGAATTTGAAACTAAATATTCAAATGTAAAACCAGTATAGACTATAAAATCTAAATTTGAGACATCTTGCATTTTATTTATGAAATTACTTAATGTTTTACACTGTAAGAAAGGTTCTCCTCCACTTAAAGTGATACCTTTAAGTAGAGGATTTTTACGAATATCAGCAATTAATTCATTGATATTAATAATTTTACCTCCTGCACAATCATGAGTCTCCGGATTATGACAATTTTTACAGTTATGTGGACAACCTTGAGTAAATATAACATATCTAAATCCTGGTCCATCAACAATAGATTCTTTTACTATGCCTGAAATTCTTAAAAATTCATTAGATATACAAGTGTTGTCCATATAATCTCCTCCCAAGTTTAAGTGTGTCTTACTCTAGCTTTAACTTCAGCTTGTTTAGCATTGTTAAATCTATCAACTGTACCAACTAAGTATCCAGTTATTCTTCTTATTCTTTCAAATGGTACATTGTTGGAAAATGTATAGTTCATATCCACAAATTCACCATCTAATTTTAATTCTAAAGAAGCTAATTCTTTACCTTCATTTTTTTCTTCTAAATAGTTTACATAGTAATCAATTTCTTCATTACTTAGCTCTCCACCAATAACATTTATTTTCATATAAAACCCCTCCTATATATTTAAAATACAAATTCGTTTTGTTTTTCTATAGTATCATTTTCATAAGTATCTATTGTAGTTTTAACTTTAGAATCTGTATGTTTTACTCTAGCTTTAACTTCAGCTTGTTTAGCATCATTAAATCTATCAACTGTGCCAACAAGATATCCAGTTATTCTTCTTATTCTTTCAAATCCTGGTTTACCTTCTTCAAATTCTTTTCTTCCACAATGTGGACATTTATCTTCAATAACACCAGTATATCCACAAATAGGATCTCTATCAACTGGATGATTTATTGAACCATAACCAATACCTGATTCTTTCATACATCTTATAATTTGTTCAAAAGCTTCTAAGTTTTTACTTGGATCTCCATCAAGTTCTACGTAACTAATATGTCCGCCATTTGTTAACTCATGGTATTTAGCTTCTATTTTTATTTTTTCAAATGCACTTATTTTATAATAAACAGGCACATGGAAAGAATTTGTATAGTAGTCTTTATCAGTAACGCCAGCTATTGTTCCAAATCTTTTTTTATCCATTCTTACAAATCTTCCAGATAAACCTTCAGCTGGAGTTGCTATAAGTGTAAAATTAAGTCCTGTTTCAGCACTAGCCTCATCTGCTCTTTTTCTTATATGAGAAACAATTTTAAGACCTAATTCTTGAGCTCTCTCGCTTTCACCATGATGACATCCGATTAAACTAATTAATGTTTCGGCAAGTCCGATAAATCCAAGAGTTAAACTACCATGTCTTATTACTTCTCTTACTTCATCTTCTGGTTTTAATGTTTCAGAATCTATCCAAACACCTTGCCCCATTAGGAATGGGTAATTTAAAGCTCTTTTTGAAGATTGAACTTCAAGTCTATGTAATAATTGAGATTTAATAAGTTCGATTTTATCATCTAACATACTAAAGAATTTATCTAAATCACCATTTGATAATATGCCTAGTCTAGGTAGATTTATCGATGTGAAACTTAAATTTCCTCTTCCAGATGTACGTTCTTTATCAGAATCATAATTATTACTCATAACTCTTGTTCTACAACCCATATATGCAACTTCTGTATTATAATCGCCTTCTTTATAATATTGTAAATTAAATGGAGCGTCTATAAATGAGAAGTTAGGGAATAATCTTTTTGCAGATACTCTGCAAGCAAGCTTAAATATATCATAGTTAGGATCTGATTCATTATAGTTTATTCCTTCTTTTATTTTTAAAATTTGAATAGGGAATATTGGTGTTTCACCATTTCCAAGTCCAGATTCTGTAGTTAATAGCAAGTTTTTAATAACCATTCTACCTTCTGCAGAAGTATCAAGTCCATAGTTGATTGAACTAAAAGGAACTTGTGCTCCAGCTCTAGAATGCATTGTATTTAAATTATGTATAAATGCTTCCATAGCTTGATATGTAGCTTTATCTGTTTCTTTATTTGAATGAGAAACAGTGAACTCTTGAATTCTTGTAGCTTCTTCTTCTGTTAAATTTTTAAGAAGGATAACCTTTTCTTTTTCTAAATATAATGATTTATCGTCAAGTGTTGGTTCACAATTGTGATTTGTTTTAATATTATCAATTATTTTCTTAGATATTTCTTCTGGATTATGTATGTTAGCACATAATTCTAATGCTTTAGCAAGATTTTTTTGATAGTTCTTTTTATATGTTTTTTTTACTCCAAGAGCCATAGCATATTCAAAGTTAGGTATACTTTGGCCTCCGTGTTGGTCATTTTGATTTGATTGTATAGCTATTGCAGCAAGAGCAGAATAACTTCCGATGCTATTTGGTTCTCTTAGGAAACCTTCTCCTGTTGAAAACCCATCTTTAAATAGTTTTATCAAATCAATTTGGCAACAAGTAGTTGTAAGTGTAAAGAAATCTAAATCGTGTATATGAATATCTCCATCAGAATGTGCTTTAGAGTGTTCTGGTTCTAGTACATACATTTGGTAGAATTTTTTGGCTGTTTCACTACCATATTTAAGCATAGTACCCATTGCTGTATCTGCATTAACATTTGCATTTTCTCTTTTAACATCACTGTCTTTAGCATCTTGGAATGTAAGTTGTTCTATAGTTTTCATTACATCACTATTTAAGTCTCTTAGTCTAGATCTTTCAGCTCTATATAATATATATGCTTTAGCTGTTGAAGCATGTCCAGTTTCAATAAGTGTTTTTTCAACTGCGTTTTGTACTTCTTCAACAGTCACACAATTTTTATTTTCTGCATGTCTTTGTAGATAAGAACAAACTTCATCTGCTAAACTTTCAGCAGTTTGAAAATCATGTCCACCTACAGATTGTGCTGCTTTAAAAATTGCTTGAGCAATTTTTTCTGAATTGAAAGGTGTTTTTCTTCCATCTCTTTTAATTATTTTAGTTATCATTTTCTTCCTCCTCAAAAGAATAAAATATGTTTGTATACATAATGTATAAAAACCTAAAACACAATTTATAGTGGTTTGTTTTATACAGATACACAACATATTGTGCTTCTTGATTTGAATTATATCATGTAAAAAAAAAGTTGTCAATAAAAAAAATGAAAAAAAATTAAAAAAAAATGTGAAAAAAAACAGCAAAAAATGACAAAAAATAATGAGTATTTTATACAGCTTTTTTTTATCGCTTTTGTTCACATAAACTGTGAAAAGTGTATAAAAAAATTTTTTTTGAATATAATAAAAATATAAAATGATTAAATAAAAAATATCTTAATATATAATATCAATGTCGAAATTTGCGACCGAAAGTACCTTTAAAATTATTGACAAAATAACAAAAAAATGGTATTATATAGACAAGATAGGAAGGATGATATTATGGTAGTAGAACAAAAATTAAAAATGTTAAAAGATAAATTAAACAAGCAAATTGAAAACAATGAAAATTACGATGTATTATTCAAGACTAGCACAGAAATAGATAAACTTATTGTTGAATATTATAAAAGTTATGGATTAAGTGGCATCAAATAAGCCACCTATGATGTTTGATTTTTTTATAGTATCAAAAGATAAGTCAAATAATATTAGTGCTAATATTATTAGTAACATGTAATCTATATTTTTTTCAGCTATTAAAAATATGATTAAACATAATATAATTATGTCGTCTATTTTTAAATGAATTCCAAAAATGGAAAGTCCATTTTTGCTAATACTTATTGGTCCAAGGTTTATGCCTGAGCGAGTATTAGAGTCAGTACTATTTTTATTGGTATATGGCTCTTTAGCTTGCTTGGTATCATTATTATTTTTTATTTCATTATTTTTAAATTCTTTATTTATGTCTCTTGAGACCTCAATATCATTTAATGCTTTTAATTTATTATTATTTAAATTTATTTTGCTATTTCCATAAATATCATAACTATTACTTAATTTTGTTCTACCATAATATGAAAAAGGAGAATAAGTATAATAATTTTCTCTTTGAAAAAAACTATTCATATTAATCCCCCCTATTTTCTTTTTTATTAAATATTCCAAGTGCACTACCTATTGTTAAGTAGCCAATATATTCATTGATTTTATCTTGTCTTGATTGTCTTAAAAATGGTTTTAAAGCAAGTAATAATTCTTTACGAGGATCTTTTCTGGTAAAGCCACCTAATATATTTTGTAGATTATCAAAATTAAAACCATTTTCTGATTCATTTGTCTCATTATTATTAGAATTTTCATTTATAGTAGAAGCTATATTTGAAAAGTCAATATTTTTAAGTATAGAGTTTAGATCAAAATTAGCGTTATCATCTTGTTTTAAAGTACCATTGCTACTATTATCGTTTGTATTTGAAAAATTATTTAGTAGATTGTTTATGTCGTTTAAGAAATTATTATTCTCATTAGTTTGCTCAATATTATTACTATTACTACTACTATTATTATGTATATTGTTATTAGGTTCTGAAGAATCCATTTTTGATTGGATATTTTGTATTAATTCAAATAAATAATCAGTTTTATTATTATTATTATTATCTTGATTTTCCATAACAATAATTACTGCTACTTGTTATTACTATTATTAGTGTTTGAATTAATATTTTTACCTAGCATATTAACTATATTAGATAAATCATCTTTTGACATATTACCAATCACCTTACTAACTTCTTCAATTTTACTTCTATCTAACCCTGATAATAGCTGTAAAAGTTTGGGATTTAACATGTTATTCATTTACATCACTCCTTTGGATATTTATATAAATAGTTTATGCAATAATAAAATAATTGTGAATAAGGAGGTGATAGAATTATAAAAAAAATAAATATTAATAAACATGTATTAGATAATTATAACATTAGTGACATATCAGAACTGTATAATATTAAACTAATCAACGATGATCATATTGTCTTAAAATGTGGTGAAATATTAATTATATATCATGTTGATCCTGTTTTTATTAATGAGAATACTGATATTAAAAGAATTAATAAATTATATTATGAATTTATTAAAATAGTTAATTTTAATTTCAGTATATATATGGACAATAAAATCACAAATATTGAACATAATCAGTATATAAGTGATGAATTAAGAGAGATTTTAATAATGGATAATATAGTATTAACAAAATACTATATATGTGTAAAAGTGAATTCTATTATAAAAAGCAAAGAAATTGACAATATAATGAATTCACTTAATAATCTAGGTGTTAAAATAAATAGAATATGTGATAAAAAAATATTACAAAATTTATTAAATAGATAGGAGTGATAATATTAAATACCCAGAGTATATAGATAACAATAATTTCGAATATATAAATGTACAAGGTAAATATATAAGTACTATATCGATAATAGCATATATGCCTAGTATAATATTTTTAGACGAAATATTACCAAAAAATATTAAATATATATCCAAAATGTATATAATAAAAGAGGATGTAAGAAGTGTTTTAAAAGCATTATCATATAATCTAGCTTCATCAAAAGTTGAAGTTAAAGATATATCTAAAAATAGAGTAGATTTTGATATATTAAATAAATCTACTGAAGATATGATAAATTTAAGAAAAGAGATACAGTTAAATAATGAAGAAGTATATAAGGTATACCATTTTGTAACTGTGACATCAGATACTATAGAAGAGCTTAGAGATAATATAAATAAAATAAGAAATATATTGTATTCAAAAAATATTAAGACAATTAAGTTAAATTTTAGAAATTTAGAGGGGTACTTATCAACAGTATTAACAGAGAATGTACATAATTATTTAAATAAATATGTAAATGTTTTAACAACTTCTAATGTTACTAATTTATTTCCATTTTATACAAAAAGTATATTAGACTCAGAAGGTATATTATTTGGTAAAACTAGTGATAATGGAGTATTATTAATAGATTTATTTAGTAATAAATATTTAAATTCTAATATATGTGTTTTTGGTAGTTCAGGTAGTGGTAAATCTTTTTTTACTAAATCAATCATACTTAGAAATAATAATATAGGAGTAAAAGGCTTTATTTTCGATGTTGAAAATGAATATTCGAATGTAGTTAAATCTTGCGAAGGTACTATAATTAATTGTAACAGTTATGATTTTTCATATAATATTTTGCAGATAAGGAAGTATGATCTTAAAAGTAATAATTTTATTGATAGTAAAATAAGTAATATTGTTGAATATATAGCAATACTGATTATAGATGAATTGTTAGTAAATGAAAAAGTAATACTTATAGATTTTTTAAAGAAACTATATTTAGATTTCAAAATAAATGAAAATATCGAATCAGTATATAAGGATAATAAGTTGTACCTAGAAAAAACAATTAAAGATGAATCTGAATTCCCGACAATTAAAAATTTAATTAAATTATTAGAAGATGTTAAACAATGTAATAATAAACAAAATATTAAATCACTTATACTTAAACTTAAGTACATTGAAAAATATTTTCCATTTTTTTGTAATAAATCTACTTTTAATATTGATAGTGAATTAATTAGTTTTAATTTAAGTAATATGGATAGTTTAAAATTGCAATTGACATCTATAGTATTACTTAATGAGATATCTATGTTAATAGAAAAAAATAAAGAAAAAACCATAATATATATAGATGAGTTTTGGAAATTAATTTCTAATAATATATTATTAAAAGAAAAAATACTAGAATTGTTTAAAACAATTAGAAAAAATAATGCAGGAATAATGGTGATCACGCAGGATATTAATGATATATTTATGCAAAATTTTGGTAAACTAGGGGAATCAATCATTAATAATTCAGCATTTAGTTTGTTTTTTAAAATGCAATATAGTGATAAAGATAATTTGTTTAAAGCAGGAATTATAAATGAAAATTTAGTAAATAAAATTAATCTTCTAGCAAAAGGAAATTGTGTGTTATGTTTTGATTCTAATATAATTGAAATGAAAGCTATAACTAGAAATAGAGAAAAGTTGATTATTGAAGGAGGTAGCAATGATAATAATAGCAATTAATAATGAAAAAGCGTTTGAGGATATAAAATTAAAAATAGAAAAAGATACAAATAAATTTGTGTATAATTATGATATAACTACTAGAGAAGAGACTGTAGAATTACTTCATAAAATAAATAAAAATCTAAATAAAAGCGAAGAATTAGTACTTATAACTACAGAAAATTTATCTGGAAATATAAATACAGAAAAGTATATTGAACAAATTAAAATGATATCAAAAAAAATAAAAATTATATATTTTACCAGCAGATTATCAGAGAGTATTAAAAAGATATTACTTAGTAATGAAATATTTAATATAATAGAAGCTACTGAGTATGATCCAACAATCATATTAAACAATATTACACAGGATTCTAAACTCATATATAAGTATAAATATGAGCCCAGTATTAGAGATATTCATAAACATGAACAAGAGTTAGATTTAAAGAAAGAGTTCATAGCAGTTTATGGAGCTTCAGGCAGTGGTAAATCATACATATCAGACTTATTAAGTAAAAATTTTTGTTATAAATATAAAAGTAAAACTTGTTTGGTTGATATGGATTTTGAAAACTCATCTATAGATATTTTAAACAATCTTCATTCTAATGATTCTAGTGTGTCCAAAATTGCTCATGAAATAGAATTAAACAAAAGTATAAATTCTATAATTTCTAATGCAACAATTAAGAAAAACTCTATTTCATATATATTAAACAATACTAGTATGTACGAATATAAAAACAAAATAAATACTAATCACTATTTAAAGATTTACAATGAGTTAAATAAAAACTATAATACTATCATTGTTGATCTTCCATCATTTCCTTTTATTGATGTAGTTTCATTCACTTTAAATTATGCTACTAAAATTATTTTTGTAGTTAATCCAAATTATTTAAGTCTTAGACAATCTATAAGATATCTTGAATTTATAACAAAACATTTTGATATACCTAAAGAGATAATAAATATTATTATTAATAAGTCTACTAAAAATTCTCTATCTAATAAAGAAATATCACAGATATTATATGGATATACAATTATAAACACTATTAACTATAATACACAATTAGAAAGCAGTATAAATATGGAGAGTTGTGTAGATTATGAAGAAATAGATTTAAAAAACAATAAGAGTGATAATAATATATTAGACAAGTTTCTACCTATAAAAAATAAAATTAAGTCTTTAATAGATAATTCTAAAAGGAGTAGACCATATGATAATAAACTTACTAAACAAGGAAATTAATAATAAAAACACTCAAGAACCAGCAAATGCTCAAAAAGATATAAGTATATCAAGTATAAAAAAATATTTAGTCAAAGAAAAACTAGAAATATTCAAATCAAATAATAAAGCACTATTGGAAGATGAGGTTAAAAAGTATTTATATGAAAAATTTAATTTATCAGATCATTATAAAATAACTGAAATAATAAAAAAACTAACGGATCAAATGTTTGGGTATGATATATTACAAAAATATATTGATGATAGTAGTATCAGTGATATAAGAGCTGTAAGTTTTGATCATATATATATAAAACGTAAAGGTAAATGGTTTAAGATAGAAGAATACTTTGATTCAGAAGAAGAGTTTTTAGAGTATGTAAGATTTATTGTTTTAAAAAATGGAGGGAAAATTAATTACGATACACCAATAATAACTATTAGTGATAAAAAATATAACCTTAGAATAGAAGCAGGAATAAGTCCAGTAAATACATTATCTCCTAATATAGTAATAAGAATTCATAGAAATAATTTAAATATTAATTTAGATGTATTATATAGAGAGCATGAAATGTTTAATTTAAAAATATTAAAATTTCTTAAAGATATTATTAATAATCGTTCTAATATTGTGATTTCTGGAAAGGGTGGAAGTGGAAAAACAACTCTTATGAAATGCTTAATACTGCAGTTACCAGAAGAGCTCGCTATTACATGTAATGAAGAAACAGCAGAATTATACTTAAACTCTAGGAATATAATTCAGCGTGAAATTTTAGAAGGAAGAGAAAAAAATACTATCAATTTAGAAATGCTCATGAAACAAGCTTTAGTAATGAGTAATGATGTTATCATAGTTGGAGAGCTTAAAGGCAGTGAAACAATGATGTTTTTTGATAGTATTGGAACTGGGCATATGGGTATTGCTACTGTGCATTCAAATAATGCAACAAATACTGTAAATAGATTAGTCACATTAATCAAAAGAGATGTTAAAGCCCAGCAATATACTGAAAAATTTATAAAAAACTTAATTGCTAGCAGTGTTGATTATATAATACATATGAAAGATTATAAAATAAATGAAATAATAAAACTTAGTTTAAATTTTGAAACAGATACCATGGAATACAAAAAAGTATATGATATAAATGCAACTAAAAAGAAAAAAAGTTTGAAAAAAGATGAGGTAAGAGTTAATGGAATATAAAGAAATTATTCAAGTATTATTTATAATATTTAACATTTTAATTATTAATATTGTACTTAAGTTTATATTTAATTTAATACTTGATAAGTTTAGAATTCAAAGTATTAAAAATGCTGTATCAAAAAACTATTCATTTAGAAAATACATAAATAATTTAGAAAAAAATATTAGTGAATTAGATATTAAATATTATTTAAAAAATGTAAATATAATATCATCACTAACTTCTATTATAACATCTATTGGTATAGCTATTTTTGTATATACTTTAAGTATGAGTACATTTGGAATAATATCTACATCATTTATACTTTCATTTATAGCTTTTAATATTCCATATATTGTTATAAAAATTGCTTTAAAAAAGAAAAAAGATAAAATAAAAGAAATATTTCCAGCGTATCTGTTATCACTTAAAACATATACATCTATTGATAATAACATTGTTTCAGCAATGGAAAAGAGTTATGTACAAGAACCTTTAAAAAAGTACATTGATCTATTTAATATTTCTGTTTTAAATGGAATAAGTATTTATGATAGTTTTGAAATGCTTAAGAATAATATAAATATAGCTAAAATATCAGAATGTATTTCATTATTGCAATACAATGTTAGTGTAGGTGGAGATATAACAAATATACTGGATAAATATGCGAAATTACAACTGAATATTAATTTAAGAAACGAGCAAGAAAAACAAAACATATTTTATTCGAAAATGATTATGATTATATTAATATGTATAAATATATATATATTAGTTAATTTTGTAATACTAAACTCTGAAAATTTTACTCTTATAACATCAGAGTTTATAGGTAAAATAATATTAAATATTAATATACTTTCATTTATTATTATAGGAGTAATGTACTATAAGTTAGATGAAGAGTAAGAAGGAGGAAAAATGAATTTAGAATTAGTAAATGATCTAATTAAAGATATAGACTTAAGTAAAGAAACTAAAACGTTTGGTAAAATAGTAACAGAGGTGATAAATAGAGGAAGTGAATATGTAATAAAAGCTATGCCTATACAAGACAATATAAAAGATGTATTAATAGATGTAAATAAATCTTTGCAAACAAAAGATTTTGGTAAAATAGTGCATACTGCAGTTACAAGTAGTGTACGTGAAGGAATTGAGTTTATATCAGCCCCAATAGATATAGTTAAAGATATTAGTAAAATAACAGATGTTGCACTTAAAGGCGGCTTAAGAGAAGGTTTATCAGCAGCAGTTGATATAGTACTGGACAAGCATATAAAAAACAATTTACTTGCAGATGTAATAAGTAATTATAAAGAAGATATAAAGAATTTTATTAACAGCAAAAACTTTACCAATAAATTATCAGGTGTAATTGAAAAAATGCAAGAAAAACAAAATAGTATTAAATCACTATTTGAAAGTTGGAAAGAAAATTATGAAAATTTTGATTTAAATAAAATTAATGAATTGTTTTCTGAAATTAAAAGTAAAAAGAATGTTATATCATCAAGTAGTTTTCTTAAAAACGAATTTAAATTTATTAATAATGTGATGGAATTTGTAAATAATAAACAAGAAAAATTATCTGAATTTCAACTAGAAACATGTAGAATAATATAATCTATTTACTTTTGTATGAATTGATTGTATAATATAAGTATGTTAGGGAGGAAATATGAAAGAATATATAAATAAATATTGTTTTAAATCTATTGCTGTATCAATTATTTTAATTATTCTTGCAGTTATATTTATAAATGATCCGATAGCATCTTTAAGTATGGTAACGACGGTTATAGGAATAGTATGTATTGTTATAGGAGCTTTAAACGCTATAATGTATTTTAAATCTAAAAGAGAAATAACAATATTTAATTTTAGATTAATTATTGGTATAATTTCTTTATCAATAGGTCTTATACTTGTTATAAACCCATTAATTATACAATCTTTTATTGTTTTAATAGCAGGGATTTGGATTATACTTGCTAGTATTATTAGAATACAAGTAGCGCTTAATCTTAGAAATTTAAACGCTAGTAGATATACATATACACTTATAATGGCAATACTTACACTCATACTAGGTATAGTAATAATAGTAAATCCATTTGAAGCTATAGCAACTGTAAGCAGTATTGCTGGTTTTGCTATTATAGCAAATGAAACTATTAATATTATAGGTGCAACACTAATGCTTATTGGTAGATCTAAGAATAAAGAATAATATAAAATAAACCCTCTCTATTAGATAACTTCTAATAAAGAGGGTTTGATTTACTTTTGATCTTTTGAATCTTTTTTTCTTTTTTTTATCTCTTTGTAAGTATAGCAACATAAGTCCAGTAAAAGTTGTATAAGCAATAATATAAGTAGAGATCTAGAAAAAAATTCTAATGAAACAATACTCATCAAAGTTAATATTGATAGTATTATTACTAATATTGTAAGAATAATAGCTGATATTGAATTCATAATATTTGTTACCTCCTATTATATCATAATTATATAATATAATATAATATAATGCAATGCAATGTAATATAGTATAATATTTATTTTTTCAAAGTAATATAGTAATATATCATTTAAGATTAAAGTACAACCATAAAAATTACTATTTTAACACTAAATTATATAATCATCATACAATATAATGGAGGTGATTAAAATAGAAAACTTTAAAATAGGAGATATAGTTGCTAGAAATTCATATAATAGAGATATTATATTTAAAATAGTAAAGATAAACAATAATATTGCTGATTTAGTAGGTGTAACAGTTAGAATTGCAGCAGATAGTAGTATTAGCGATTTAGTTCATATTAATGAAGAAGAAAAAACTAGGCATGTAAAAGAACAAGATAGAAAAACTAGACTTAAATTAAATAGATGCTATAGTGGAATTAATCAAAAATTTAATATACGTGATATAAATATTCCAAACAATACTATGTATTCTAGAGATAAAATATATAAAAAGCCTGGAATAATATTACATATTGATGGTGATAAAGAATATACAGGTAAGTGTAAGGAAAATTATGAAAAACTTGGACTTACCGCTTATGTATATAATATACCAGAAGCAGAGCAGTACAAGCATGTATATGGACTATTGCAGAAAATAAGACCTAATATATTAATACTAACAGGACATGATTCATTTTTCAAAAAGAAGCATGATATATATGATATAAATAATTATAAATATTCAAAATATTACATACAAAGTGTTTTAGAAGCAAGAAGATATGAACATAATCTAGATAATCTAGTCATATTTGCAGGGGCTTGTCAAAGTTATTATGAAGCTATTATATCTGCAGGAGCTAATTTTGCTTCAGCACCTAAACGTGTTTTAATTGATATGTTAGATCCAATAATTGTTGCAGAATCTATTGCATATACTCCTGTAGATAAATTTATTCCTCTAGCTAATATAATTTCAAATACTAGAGAAGGAATAAGTGGTATAGGGGGAGTACAAACAAGAGGACAATACAGAGAAGGGATGCCCGGATTATAAAATACATTTATTGGCAGAGTAATATATATGTGATATATTTTTTAAAAAAATAAAATTAAAATTGCAAATAATAATTTTAAGAGACAGAATATTTCTGTTTCTTTTGCTATATGTGTGGTAGTAGCTTTAAAACTAAGTGGATTTTATTGACAACTAAAAATCGACATGATACAATAAAGCAAAGGAAGTGATTGTAAATGCAGTTTGAAGAAAAAGAATTTTTACCAGTACTACTGGGAAATGATATAAATGTATACAGTATGGCTCGTGCTTTTTATGAAGAGTATAAGGTGAAGTCTAAAGTATTTGGTAAAGCTACTATTAGTACTTGTTATAAAAGTAAACTAGTTGATTTTACAGAAGTTAAAAATTTAGATACAGATGATATACTTGTAAAAACAGTAAATACTTTTGTAAAAGAAAATAAGAATAAAAAAATAATTTTAATTGGTTGTGGGGATAGTTATGTTAGTTGTATAACAAAAAACAGATCTAAATTAAATAAAGATATTATAATTCCATACTCTGAACATAAATTACTTAATAATATAATGGACAAGTCTTTCTTTTATGATTTATGTGAAAAACACAATATACCATATCCTAAAACGAGAGTTATTTCTATTAATGATTATAAAGATTTAAAATTAAACTTTAAAGCTCCATATGTTGTAAAACCTTCTAATCAAATAGAATATTATATAAACAAATTTGAAGGACAAGAAAAAGTATTCATACTTGATACTGATAAAGAACTTAAAACAACATTAGAAGCTATATATACATCAGGATACAAAGATAAGTTAATTCTACAAGAGTTTATACCTGGTGATGATACTAATATGTATGTCCTTACTTCGTATTCAGATAAAAATAATAAAGTTAAAATGATGTGTTTAGGACATGTATTACTAGAAGAACATACTCCATATGGTATAGGAAATCATGCTGTAATTATAACTGAAAAAAATAAAAAATTATGTGAGACTATGAAAAAACTATATGAAGATTTAAATTATACAGGTTTTTCTAATTGTGATATTAAATATGATCCTAGAGATAAGAAATATAAAGTATTTGAAATGAATGTAAGACAGGGTAGAAGCAACTACTATGTAACAGGTTCTGGATGTAATATAGCTAAAATAATTGTAGATGAATATGTATATGGCAAAGAAATTAAAATGAATATTTGTGATAAAAGTAATTTATGGCTTGTCGTTCCTAAAGAAGTTGCTTTTAAGTATGCACCTGCATATAAAGATAAAATGAAAAAATTGATAGCAAGTAAGAATTTTGTTAATCCGTTATATTTCAAAGAAGATAATGATCCTATTAGATTAGCAAGATTATATAAATCTCAATTAACACATTTTGCAAACTTTAAAAAATATACTAAAAAACGCTAATAAGCAAGAAATGAGAATATAAATGATTAGAATTAATAATATTAAAATTCGTGAAGACTTAACAAACGAATTATTAATTAAAAATATATGTAAAATAAGAAGAATAAATATAAATAATATTAAAAAATGGAATATATATAAGAAAAGTATTGATGCCAGAAATAAAAATGATGTCTATTATAATTATACAATAGATATTGAATTTATTGATAGTAAATATGAAGAAGTGTTTAATATAATACCTAAAGAAGAGGAATATGCTGTACAAACAGTAAGAGAAAGTAAACTATCTCCTGTTGTTGTAGGTATGGGCCCTGCAGGACTATTTGCTGCCCTTACTATGGTTAATGCCGGTATAAAACCAGTAATCATCGAGCAAGGATCAAAAGTAGAAGAAAGAGTAAAAGATGTAGAAGACTTTATAATTAATAGAAAATTAAATGTTAGATCTAATATCCAATTTGGAGAAGGGGGAGCAGGAACTTTTTCAGATGGTAAACTAAATACAGGTAATAAAAGCAAATTTATAAAAACCGTACTAAAAGAATTAGTTAAATTTGGTGCTCCAGAAGAAATATTATATAATGCTAAACCTCATGTTGGAACAGACAACTTAATTTTAGTTGTTAAAAATATTAGAAATTATTTAATATCTAAAGGTGCTAAAGTGCACTTCAATGAAAAGTTAGTGGATATAATAGTAGAAAATGGTAATATTAAAAAAGTAATATGTGAAAAATTAGGTGAAATTGAAACAGATACTGTAGTTTTAGCAATAGGACATAGCGCTAAAGATACATTTAAATTATTAAAAGATTTAAATGTAGTAATGAAACCTAAAAATTTTGCTGTAGGTGTTAGAATTGAACACTTACAAAAAGATATAAATAATTCTCAATATGGGAATATTACTAAATTAAAATTACCACCAGCAGAGTATAAACTAGTTAAACAATTAGCAAATGGAAGAACAGCATATACATTTTGTATGTGTCCTGGTGGCTATGTAATGGCATCTTCCTCTGAAGAAAACACGGTAGTAACAAATGGGATGAGTAAGTATTTAAGAGATGGCATTAATTCTAACAGCGCATTACTTGTTAATGTAAATGAGAATGATTTTAAAACAGATGATCCTCTTGCTGGTATATACTTTCAAGAAGATTTAGAAAAGAAAGCTTTTGTATTAGGTGGATCTAATTATAATGCACCTGTTCAAAGAGTAGAAGATTTTTTAAATAATAAAAGAACGGAATCATTAGGGAAAGTAAACCCAACATATACACCTGGAATAACACTTTCAAATTTAAATGAAATATTACCAGAGTTTGTAGGAGAAAGTTTAAAACTAGCTCTTAAAGATATGGATAAATCAATAAAAGGATTTGCAGACAAAGATGCAATTCTTACAGGAGTAGAAACAAGAACATCTTCTCCGATTCAAATAACTAGAGATATAGAAACAATGATGTCAAATATACAAGGACTTTATCCATGTGGAGAAGGAGCTGGATATGCAGGAGGAATAATGACTGCTGCTATTGATGGTATCAAAGTTGCAATAAAAGTATTAGAAAGTAAATAAAAATAATACGAAACAGTTATAAATTAAATATTTATAGCTGTTTTTGTTGACAATAATCGTTTGCACTGGTATAATTAAAGTAACAGAATAATAAACACAAATTTAATAAGGAGTGATACTATGGAAGGAAAATTTAGTACAGCAACAGCAATGATTAACTATTTTGAAGAATTGTTATTATTTGATGATTCAGGAAAGAAAAAGTTAGAATCTTTACTATGGACTTATGGAGATATGATATTTGAAAGATATAATGTTTATATATGTGCTATTCATTTAGATTTAGAATGTGAGAAAATATTAAAAGCAGAAAAATTTGATATATTATCAAGAGCAAAATATTTATCTACAATTAAAAATTATATGAATGATAATAACTTAGCATATAGAGATGCTGTATATGGTTATACGCCATTAAATATTGTAGTAAAAAATAATGAAATTATACTTGATATAATATTTTCATCAAGTAAAAATCTGATTTTTTTAAATGAAAATGAAAAGAAAAGAATATTTAATCTTATAAAAGAAGTACACTATAAATAGTGTACTTTTTGCTATTTTGAAGTGCTACCATATCCACCTGTTCTTATACCCTCTGCATTGTCGTTATCTGTAATTAAAAATTTTTGAAAGTATGCTTGTCCTATAGTATCACCTTTTTTTATTTTTAAACTAATAGGGAAAAAGTTGTAGTATGAATACATAAGTTCACCTTCATTAGATTCGTTATTGTAATAGTCAGATTCAATGATACCTATACTATTTGACATTACTAATCCTTTTTTGAAAGGAAAAGAACTTTTATTAGCTAAAATTAAAACTTCATCATTATTAAAATATGATTTGATTCCTGTTTTAACAAGCGTTGGCATAATTCTTTTAAATGTAAAAATTGATTTAAATATTGAAGGTATTACTGTATCTTCACAAGCCTCAATATCATATCCTACAGAATGTTTAGTTTTTCTTACTGGTAAATTTAAATTATCATTTATATATTTTGAACAAATTTCAAAACCTCTATTTTTCATGTGATTCCTCCTAAATTATTTTAATTATATCATAGTATAATGTTTAATGCAATAATTTAAAAGTGTTGTAAAATGTTAAAAAATAGTGTCGAAAAAAATAAAATAACTTTTCGCAATAAAAAAAATACATTTAACAATGTACCTATTGTTTGATTCAAAAATTCAATATATAATTCAATCAGGAGGTAGTAATGATGATTGAAAAAATAAGTATGTATCTAGTAGAAAAACTTCAAGATGATGATTATATGGATCAAGATGCAAAAGATGTATTACAATTTGGTGTACAAAAATTAATTGAAGATATATCAAAATACATTTTAATATTAACGTTTTGTTTTTTTATAGGATGGCTTAAAGAAGCTTTGTTAGTAATATTGTTTTCAGCATGTTATAAAACGTTTGTTGGCGGAGCTCATGCAGATGATAATATTAAATGTCTTATTTATAGTACAATCTATTTATTATTGCCTGTATTTTTTGCTAAATATATAGATATGCATATTTATATTATTTATGGTCTATATATTTCTAATTTCATATTCTCTTTATATGTAATATATAAACATGCTCCAGCAGATACAGAAGAAGTCCCGATTATAAATAAAGAAAAAAGAAGACTTTTAAAAGTATGTGGATTTATTTCATTAATTATTATTCATGCTAGTATATTCATTTTTGAAATGGACATGGAAGTAATTAAAATATTAATTATAACATTAATAAGTATTAATATATTTACATTAGATTTTGCATATAAACTTTTAAATTGCAAAAGAGGAATATGGTCAAAGGAGTATAAAGATCTCTATTAAAGTTATAAACATAGAAATATGTTTATATATATAACAATATTGTTAAATTTAATTAGGAGGTATTTTATGAAAAAATTACT
>CAYJMD010000007.1:26596-64636 GCA_964371585.1 uncultured Clostridiaceae bacterium | reverse complement strand
ATTATAAGTTATTAAGAGGATTACTATCAATTGCATTTCTAACTTCATCAGAATCAATATGAGTGTATATTTGAGTTGTAGCTATAGTTTCATGTCCAAGTACTTGTTGCAACGCTCTAATGTCTACATTGCCGTATTTGTGCATTAAAGTAGCAGCAGTATGTCTTAATTTATGAGGAGTAAATTTCTTAGGATCTAGTCCTGCAAGTTTTATATACTTTTTAACAATATATTCTACCATACGTCTTCCAATTCTTGTTCCACGCTCTGAAATGAATAATGCATCTCTTTCTACAACATCTTTAGGTCTAACTGCTATATAACGTTCTAAAGCGGTATTACAAGCTTTATTTAGATGTATCATACGTTCTTTGTTACCTTTACCTATAACTGTGAGTTTACTATCTTTAATGTCCTTAAAATCAATATTTATAAGTTCACCAAGACGAAGTCCACAATTTAAAAATAATGTTAAAATACATAAATCTCGTTGTCCAAACTTTTCTTCATTAAATTTAACAGAGTGTAGGAGAGAGGTAGCTTCTTCTAAAGTTAGATATTTAGGAATTCTTTTTTCTAGTTGTGGAGTTTCAAGTCCTACAACAGGATTATTTTTTAAAACTTTTTTGTTATTTGCTAGATAATTATAGAATGATTTTATAGTTGCAGTTTTTCTAGCACGACTTGTTGGTTTTAAATCGGTTTTAGTTTTAGACTTATAGAATTTATTTAAATAATCTAAATATGAATAAAAATCATCTGTTTCAATTTCACTAATAAAATCAATTTCTAATTTAGATATATCAACTGTATCTAAATCTATTTCAAGTGGATCTATATTATTTGATTTGTATATTACTAAAAATCTAAACAGGTTTCTTAAATCATAATAATATTCTTTTATTGTATTATCAGATCTGTTTTTAATATTTTTTTGAAATTTTAAGAAATTTTCTACTAACTTAGGTACTTCAGTATAATCTATGTTTTTCAATGTTTAACCTCCAAAATATGACGCTCTAAAATCGATTTTAAGACGTTTTTAAAAAAAGGGGTGTATAGTTTGACCCTTACAAAAACACCTTGATTTGCTTAAATTTGATTTTAAGTGAATTTTAATGGAAGATAGGTAAAAAATATTTTTTTCTATAATTTTAAAATAGTTTTATAATAAATTTACAAAATAAAAAATAAATTTAAAATTAAATTATTATAAATAAAAATAGAATAGTAATAAATTACAATCAATTTTTTTAAATCCTTTAAAATCCATTTTAAAGCGTTTAAAATATTACAATATATTTAAATATCATAATACCATAAATATACTTAAATATTATCATAAACATAGGTATAAGTCAATACGAATCACCTGAATTTCACAAAAATTCTATTTTGCGCAATCATGTGTCAAAGTAAATACCTCTATATTTCTTCTTCCTTCTCTCTTCTTATACATCAATTTATATATAATCATTATCTTTTATCTTTAATTAATTTTATTATAACTTTATTTTTATTTCTATATAAACAATCATTTGTTTGTTTTTAATATTATAATTTAATTATCATATATTTTGAATATTTAGATATTTTTATTAAAATTGATATTTAAATATTTTAATGTACTCCTCCTCTTCTGCTTAAATATTGACTTTTTATCTAAAGAGTGATATACTGTAGCTATATGTAGAGAAAGGGGTTTTTTACATGGATTCGAAAGAAATGATAATAAAAAGAAGAAGTATTAGAAAGTATACTGATGAGTTTGTACCTAAAGATATAATTGACTCTATTATGGAGGAAACTAAATTTACTCAATCTTGGGCTAATTCTCAGCCTGCTAGATTTACCATAGTACAAAATACCGATATGATTAGTACATTTGCTAAAAATGGTGTTAAAGGCTTTGTATACAACATTAATACATTAAAAAACGCTAAAAATGTTGCTGTACTGAGTTATGTTAAAGGTAAAAGCGGAAATCTTGGTAATCATAAAGATCTTTCAGATAAATGGTCTATGTTTGATAGTGGTATTGCTTGTCAAACTTTTACACTAAGTGCTTTTGCTCATGGTATTGGTACTTGTGTTATGGGAGTTATTGATGAAGAAATTATTGCTAAAGAAATAGATTTACCTGAAGATGAAGTTGTTGCTGCTATAATTACATTTGGTTTCCCTGCTGAAGATGGTAAAGCTACTTCTAGATTACCAGTATGTGAAATAACTAGATATATTGATTAAATTTATAAAGGGCACTGATTATATATAGTCAGTGTTTTTTGCATAAAAAAATTGCCTCTACGGGTTAAGTAGAGGCGATTTATAAGAGGTTGATATATGAAAAACTAAGGGTACAAGCCTTAGCTCGGCATGCGTGTTATTTGCTCCAAACACCAGTAGAATTAGTTCTAGCTGTTTTTTGTGCTTGTGCTAAAGTATTTGTAAGAGAAGTGTTTTCTCTTTCGCTTTTTAAAGTAGCTGCGCCATTTTCTAAAAGCTGTGCATTGTATAATGTATCTCCTACGTATAAGTAAGCATAATTTACATTATCAATTGTTTTCTTGTTATCAAATGCGATTTTTACTTCTTTATTTAATAAGTCTGTTTTTAATCTTTCCATAAATGCGTTTGCATCTACATATGTTAAATCTATACCTATTAAAGTTACATCTATGATAGATGTTTCGTTTTCTAATGTTATTGTAGTTGGATTTTTAATACCAGTTACTTTAAGTGTAGTAGAAAGTGTTAACTTTTCTAAACTGTCGAAGTATGCAGCAGTTTTAACAACTTCTGGAACTTCTTTTAAAGCATCTGTCTCCTCTTCTACATTATTATTTTGAACATTATCTGTAGTTTCAGCTACATCTATATTATTACCGTCTGAAGTCTTTGTTGAAAAATAAAAAATAACTGAACCACTTAATATTAAAACTATTGATAATGCAGCTATAAGTGCAGTTGATCCATATTGTTTTATATAAAAACTTGATTTGTTATCATAATACATATTTTAACCCCTTCCGATTATTTAGATAATAACCTTAACCCGTAAATTAATTATACCATACTTTAGAATACTTGTCAACGTTTTTTTACACTTTTATTAAAATATTATGTAAATTATATAAAAATATCCACTAGCTATTTAACTAGTAGATATTTACAGTAAAATATTAATACTAGTACTAATTTGCGTTATGCCATACACTTTGTACGTCATCACAATCATCTAGTTTATCTAAAAATTGTTCAAACTTAGCTTCTTCTTCAGAGTTTAATTCTTTTTTAATATTAGCCACTTTTTTAATTTCAGCTTCTACTAAAGTATATCCTTTTTCTTCTAAATATTCTTTTATAGTGTTGAAGTTATCTACTGTTGAAATGATTTCTATAAATTCATCATTATCTACTACAACATCATCTGCTCCATTATCTAAAGCTTCCATCATAAGTTCATCTTCATCTATTTCAGAATTTTTTTCTATTATTATGATACCTTTTGTTTCAAACATGTATGATACACTTCCAGTTTGCCCCATTGTACCTCCAGCTTTTGAAAAGATAGAACGTACATCTGCTGCTGCTCTATTTTTATTATCTGTCATTATATCTACTATTATAGCTGTTCCAAAAGGTCCAAATCCTTCATATGACATTTGATCATAATTAGTAGCTGTAGATTCGCCAGATGCTTTTTGTATACATCTTTGAATATTATCATTTGGCATGTTATTTGATTTAGCTTTAGCTACGATATCTTTTAATTTACGATTAACGTTTAAATCAGGTCCTCCACCATCACGTACAGCTACAGTGATTTCTTTTCCTAGTTTTGAAAATATATTAGCTTTCTTTGCATCTGTTGATTCTTTTCTTCTTTTTATATTTGCCCATTTACTATGTCCACTCATAAATTTATCTCTCCTTTAATTTTACATATATAATTATACTATTTATATATGTTTAAGTCAATATTTATATTAAAGAAAACTAGGCCTATTATGACCTAGTTTATTTTTAAATATGAGAGCTTATCTTCCATTTTATAAGGAAATATTAAATTTACTTCGTATCTTTGCAGAGAATTATCTTTAGTTACAGATATTTCAAAATTAAGATTTGGTGATACTGTTACATCTACATCATTTAGATTATATGTTACATAGTTATCATTATCTATATTTGAAACAACGTTTAAAGAGGCTAAATACTTAGTTTTATTACTATTTATATCTATATAAAATCTTAATGTTTCAACTTCATTTGTTCCATGTTTAAATTTCACACTACATTCATTATTTGTAATTATATTTATGTTTTCATTATCATATGTAAAATTATAATTAGATATAAATACACTAGTTGAAGTAATAAGAGGAGTAAAATCCTTTATATCAGATTTGAGCCTCATAAATAGCATAAAATTTAAAATTAATAAACCTACAATAATAATTAATAAGTCTTTTTTTATTTCTTTGGAATTATCCATAAAATATTCTCCCTTCATATTTATTGTTATGCAATTATACTACTTTAAGATTATAATGTCAATAAAAAGCCCCACTTATATATAAGCAGAGCTTTGTTTTAATATAATAATGTATAAATATTATATGTAGTTATAACTTTTTCTAAATATCTCTTAGTTTCTCCATAAGGAATGTTATTATTAATGCTATCATCTAAATTATCTGATATTATTTCTTTATCTAACCATTCATTTACATTTCCAAGTCCAGCATTATATGCTATTATAGCTAAGTATATATTTGAATCGTATCTATCAAGTAGCAGATTAAAATATGATATACCAATACTTAAATTAATATATGGATCGTATAAATTAATATCGTTAGTTAAAGATTTATCATTACCAAACAAATGTTCAATATCTTTGTAAGTGTTATCAAGTACTTGCATAAGTCCTTTTGCCTCTTTAGGACTAGTAGCATTTACATTAAAATTACTCTCTGTTTTAATAATTGCAAGTATAAGGTATGGATCTATACTTTCATACTCCATTTCATTAATAATCAAATTAATTTCATCTATATATAGATCCTTATATATAAATGTCTTAAAAACTAAGATAATACTTAAAATAATTGTAATTAATATACAAGCATACAGTAAAACACGTCTTATGTTTTTACGCGTAATATCTTTCACATTAATCATCTCCTTACAACAAACTAATATTTATATAACATTATTTATACTATTTAGCATCATACCATGTAAATCCTTTATTAACATCAGCAATAAGAGGAACTTTTAAAATAGATGCATTTTCCATTTCTTCTTTTAATATATTTTTAACTAAATCTATTTCATCATTATGACATTCTATGATAAGTTCATCATGTACTTGCATAATTAGTTTAGATTTGAGTTTTAATGTTTTTAATTTAAAATAAATATTGTTCATTGCTATCTTTATAATATCAGCAGCACTTCCTTGTACAGGCGTATTCATAGCAAGACGTTTTCCTAAGTTTTGTATCATTTTATTGGAATTTGAAAGCTCAGGAATATATCTACGTCTATTATATATAGTTGTAACATAACCATCTTTTGTAGCATCTTTTACTACAATATCCATAAATTCTTTAATGCTTATATATTTAGTTAAGTAGCTATCTATATATTCTTTAGCCTCTTTAGCAGAAACATTAATATTTTTAGCAAGTCCAAATGAACTTATACCATATACAATACCAAAGTTAACTGCTTTAGCTTTAGATCTTAAATCTGATGTTACTTCATCTAAAGGTTTATCAAACACTTGTGAAGCTGTTACCTTATGAATATCTTCATTACTTAAAAAAGCATTAATCATACTACTATCGTTTGCCATATGTGCAAGAACTCTAAGTTCTATTTGACTATAGTCACTATCGAGTAATATAGTATTATTAGACGAAGCGGTAAAGAAAGTTCTTATTTTACGACCAAGCTCTAACCTTATTGGAATATTCTGAAGATTAGGTTCAGTGCTAGATAGTCTTCCTGTAGAAGTTACAGTCTGCATAAATGTAGTATGTATTTTACCATCTGATTCTATCTTATCTCTAAGTCCATCTACATATGTAGATTTAAGCTTAGCTAAAGTTCTATATTCTAGTAGTTTTGGTATTATCTCATGTTTATCTTCTAAAGCTTCTAAAACTTCTTTATTTGTTGAATATCCTGTTTTAGTTTTCTTAGAAGTTGGAAGAGCTAGCTTATCTTCACTAAATAATATATCTCCAAGCTGCTTAGGTGAATTTATATTAAACTCTTCTTTAGCTAAAGTATATATATCTTGTTCTAAACTAAATATAGATTCTTTAAGCATAATATCAAACTCATTTAACTTATCTATATCAATATACATACCTACTGACTCCATACTAGCTAAAGTTTCAGCAAGTGGCATTTCAATAGTATTAAATAATATATCCATATTTTGAACCTTTAACTTAGCTTCTAGAATTTCATATAGTGGGTATATAGAGTTGATGTATATATTTATAATGTCTTGTTCATTATCTGTAATATACTTAACTTCTTCATCTATTACCTCATCAAACATAGATACTTGAGTTTTTATATTTAAGTTATTATCTAACAGTATATTTAGTTCATCTTGAAGAAGTGTAGTTATAGTATGATTACTTATGTTTGAATCAAGTAAATGCTTAGCTATAATAGGGTCAAATTTAAAGTTTATTATATTTGACATACCAATATCAAAAAACAATCTTAAATCCTGTTTAATATTCATTCCAAGCTTTACTACATTACTACTAGTAAATGTTTCTAATAATTTATATTCTAACATATCAGAAATATTACTATATCTATCATTACTATTTGAAAGAATATCTATTAAACTATCAAGCTTAATTACATATATCTTATCTATACTTTCATAAGTAAATGCTAAAAAGCTAGAAGAAATATCTTTTAAGTTATTAATATAATGTTTTCTATCATGTATATTCAAGCAATATGATACATTTACAGTGTTTAAAAGATTATTTAACACTTGTACATCATCTACATAACAAACATCCTTATTTTTCGTTTTAAATTGATTATACTTAGTAAGTATATTTTCAAGTTTAATTTCATCTTCTGTTTTTTCATTAGATATATTAGTAGTATCCATATTATTATATACTTCTGCATTTAGTAATTCTTCATTTATATCATCTATTTCTAAAGAGGCAAGATCAAATTTTTCAATAAATTTATTAAACTTAAGTCTTTTAAATAATGTATATAGATCTTTTGTATTAGGATCAGATAATTTTGACTTATCATAATCAAGATCAATATCTACTGTAGTATCAATCTTAGCTAAAGTATAGCTTAAGTATGCATTTTCTTTATCTACTTTAAGCTTTTCTATAATTTTAGCACTTGCATCTAAAGAATCTATATTAGTATATATATTATCTAGTGTTGTATATTTGTTTATAAGGGTATATGCTGTTTTTTCACCAATACCTTTAACACCTGGTATATTATCACTAGAATCTCCCATTAGTGACTTAACATCTACTACTTGATATGGGTCTATATTAAATTTTTCTTTAAGTAACTCAGGAGTATATGTTGTATACTCTGTTTTACCCATTCTTGTTGTAGGTATTACTATAGAAGTTTTATCTGAGATAAGCTGAAATGAATCTTTATCTCCTGTTAATATATATGTAAAAATATTATTTTTTTCATTTATTTTAGCTACAGTACCTAAAATATCGTCTGCTTCAAATCCTTCCTTTTCTATGATAGGAATGTTTAAAGCTCTAAGTATGTCTTTTATAATAACCATTTGAGGTCTTAGTTCATCCGGCATAGATTTTCTAGTACCTTTATATTCATCATACATCTTATGTCTGAAAGTTTTGGCATGTACATCAAATGTTACTACTGTATAATCTGGATTTATCATGTTTTCTATCATCCAATATATATTTAAGAAACCAAATAATGCATTTGTATGAATTCCACTAGCCATCATAGACGTTCTAGGAGAAAGTCCATAAAAAGCTCTGTTCATTATACTATTACCATCTATTATTAAAAATTTTTCCATTTATATTCTCCTTTGCGCTACTTTTTATATTGTATCATAAATGCTATGTGTTTAAAAGTAATTAAAGAAAAATTACACCTATATAGTAACTTTATAGATGTAATTTTTATTTAATTTATATAAAACTTTCCCAAACTATATTTGCAACTTCTAATCCTTTAGAAGTTAGGTAGATATTATTTGAATCGTTAATAAGCAATTCTTTTCTTATATTTAAGTCTATAGCCTCTTTAAATACTTTAGTTATATCTAATTTAAATTTATACTTAAATTCCTCTTTATTTACTCCATTTTGAAGTCTAAGTTTAAGTATAACATATTCTTTCATTAACTCTTCATCTGATAGTTCATTTATCTGGCTTATACTCTCTTCATTAAGGTTATTTAAATAGATACTCATATATTTATCTATATCTGCTATATTAGTATATCTAGTAGAGTTTACAAAAGAAGAACTGTTTATTCCAAATCCTAGATATTCACCTTGATTCCAGTATAGTAAATTATGTTTTGATTCATAACCTTTTTTAGAGTAGTTAGATATTTCATATCTATTAAAATTATTACTTGTTAAAATGCTATCTAAAGCTTCTTTCATTTCATATTCTTCATCTTCATCTACTAAAGTAGCAAATCCTTCTTTAAGAAGAAAATCAAGTTTAGTATTTTCATGTACTTCAAGATTATATACTGAGATATGTTTAATCTCATCCATGTTACAAATAGTGTTTAAACTTTCAGTAAATTTAGGAAGAGTAAGTTTTGGAAGTGGGTATATAATATCTGCACTTATATTACTAAATCCAGCCTCTTTAAATAATTTAATTGTAGTTTTAAAATCTTCAAACGTATGTTTTCTTCCACTAGCTATAAGTACTTCATCATGTGTAGATTGAAGTCCTATACTTATTCTATTTATATTACACTCTTTATATATCTGAACTTTCTCTTTAGTAATTGTTTTAGGATTAACCTCAATTGTTATAGAAGTATTATCTGTAATATTAGTTACAAGTTTAATAGTATCAAGTATTTGTTTTATATATGTAGCAGGTATATATGATGGGGTTCCTCCTCCTATATATATACTTGAAATATTTCTAGATGATATAATTTCAAAATTTTGTAATACTTCATTACATAAACTATCTATGTAATTTTTTATAACATCTTCTTTACTACTCTCATATGACACAAAATCACAGTAGTAACATTTACTTATACAAAATGGTATATGTATATATATCCCTAAATCCTTATTCATTTAATCTCCTTATATTATGCTAGTATATATTTTACTTTATTTACTTCTGTAACATAGGCTTTTAATTTATCTTCTATGTATTCAGAATTAGTAAGTTTATTTATATTACAATCTAAAGTAACTATTCCAGTATAATTATTATCTTTTATAAAGTTATTTACTTCATATAGATCTATATTACCATAATTAAATGGCATATGAGTAAAAGTATTATCATTATCATGTACATATATATTCAAAAGTTTATCTTTATCTTGATTACTTATATATTCTGGGAATGTATATGTATCTATTCCAGATAAAGAGGCATGTCCTATATTGTATGATAATTTAAGATTATCTATATGAGGTAATATTTTAGTTATAATATGTTCAAAACTAGGTTTGTTATAGTAACTTGAATTTTCCATTAAAATCTCAACGTTTAAATTATGACTCATTACTGTAGCCACTATAATAATTAGTTTTTCTTTACTATCTTCAATACTTTTATTTAAGTTAAAACCAAGACAAGAAGAATATGTAACATTAACTTTTTTACCAGTAAGGATTGATACATTATGATATAGCTCAAGAAGTTTTAAATGTTCCTCTATAGGGCTATCTAAAATAGCTCCATGAAATGTAATACCTAAATTGTATAATTTAGCTAAAGCTACAAATTTTAGTATATATTTCTTTCCTTCTTCTGTATATCTACTTAAAGTAAATTCAATTCCTTTTATATTTTCTTTAGTATCTAATTTCTTTATATTATCAATAAGTTTACTTGGTGACATTAAAAATACTGTTTCATCAAGTGCTATATATGTATCAATCATAAATATTCCCTCCAAGATAGTATATTAGTTTATTAATATGTTATTGTATTTGTTTTAATTAATTATAATATAAAACCAGATTCATTTAAATTAGTATTGTTGTTATCATTATTAGTATTATTTGTATTATTAACTATATTATTTGAGTTATCTACATTTCTAAATAGTATTTCTTGCTGTAATTTAGTTTTAGTAAATTCATCTTTTATAACTATATTATCAGTATTTTTTATACTTTCTTCAAGCAGTACTTTTGTTTTAGATGTAGGAAGTAAATTAATTGTGTTTTCACATGATAAATATACAGTTTCTAAATTTTCCCCAAGTATATTATTAAAGTTATGAGCAGAAGAGTATATTGGTTGATATAGTCTTACATTAAAGTAATCATCTAAATCTTTTATTGTAGCTGTTTCTTTATCAAATAACCTTATATTAATTAAATCATCTTTTTGATAACCTTTAACATATATATTAGTAATCTTAGTTATTATAATCATATATCCAAGTTCATTTTCAAATAAATCAATTATTTTCATAAGAACATCACTATCTAAATAATGATATGGTAAATATCCAGAATCTATTATAAGTTCATCTCTTTCATATATATTGAAATAATATATATAATCTCTAAAAAATCTTTCAATGTTCTGTTTTAATAGTTTAAATTTAACTTCTGATTCATCTACTTTTAAACTTCTTAGTGTATTTACATCAATTAACATACTTTTCCTCCTTCTCTTTTTATAGTTTTTTAGAATTTTATTTTACATTTTTATATTTCATTGTTTATAGTTTACTTGCTATTTCTAGTATTTTATCAACTCTATGTTTAACTCCAGATTTAGAAATACCTATTATTTTAGAAAGCTCTTCTAAAGAGGCATCTTTATTTTCTATTCTAGCTTCTATTACTGCTTTAAGTTTGTCACTCATCAAGCTCATTTTACCACTTTTTTTGATCTTTTCTATAGCATCTATTTGATTTAAAGAACTTTTTACTGTTTTTCCTAAATTGGCTGTTTCGCAGTTAACCACTCTATTTATATTATTTTTTAATTCTTTTTCAATTCTTATATTTTCAAAATATAACGTTGCGTTTATTGCTTCAATTATTGTTAGATATGTAGATATTTGATCTGCTTCAGTTAAATATACTACATATACTTTACTTTTTGTTCTTCTACTAAGTCTTGGCGTCATATCAAGCAGACTAAGTACATTTATATAGTACTCTGCTAAAGATTTATTTTTGAATATAACTTCTAGTCTACATTTTGTAGTAGGGTCTGTTATATATCCACTGCTTAGAAAAGTTCCTTTTATTAAGTTTTTAATACAACACTCGTCTAAAGAGGCTATATTAAAATACTTTGTATATTCTAAATCAATATCTTTTTTATTTTCAGCTGTTGTAATATTTTCAGCAAAAGCTTCAGCAGATATGCAGCAATCTTTAATATTATCTATTTTTCTAAAAATCTCATCTTTTATATCTGACGAAAATGACATAATTTATCCTCCTGTAATATTAATACTTTAATACACATTATATCACACTATTTAATATTTGTATATGTTTTATTAATCACTTATTATAATATATTTACAAACAACAACTCTATCGTTTCCTCCAAAGTCTTTTAAGCAATCTACATACTCTATATGTACTTTAATATTATTAGTTGCATATATCGTATTTACAGTATCTACAACATTCTTTAATTCATCTTTTTGGTCATATCCTATTTCAAGTAATAAATATCCTATATTATTTAAATATTTATATGCCTCTTTAATTATTTTATTATATATATCTAATCCTGATATCCCACCATCCAAAGCAAGCATAGGTTCATTTTGAACGTGCTTACTAAGAGTAGGTATAACAGAAGACTTAATGTATGGAGGGTTAGACACTATAATATCTACTTTAGTATCTAGATTACTAAATAAATCTGTTTGTATACAGTTACATTTGTTTTCTATATTATTTAATACTATATTTTGTTTTGTTACATCTAAAGCTTTAGATGATATATCACAAAGTATAACATTTTCTATATTACTATTTTTAGCTATAGATATTCCTACAGCTCCAGATCCAGTGCACATATCGATACATGTTGTTAAATCATATAACTTTATATATTCTATAGCTTTTTCTACTAGTATTTCAGTATCTGCTCTTGGAATCAGAACATTACTATTTACTATGTACTCTTCATTAAAGAAGTTACATTTACCCACTATATATTGAATAGGTATATTATTTATATAGTAATCATCTAGTTTATCTGTTATGTTGCTTATTTCATTAACTGTAAGGATATAATCAGTTAATTTTATAAATAAAGTTGTTTTATCTAATTTAAGTACATGTCCTATTATAGTATATATATCATTAATATTAATATCTGTAATTAAATCATTTACCTTATCCATATATGTACTTATATATTCTTTTATATTCATTATTAATTATTACCTTATACCTTTTCTTATATAATAAAAAGAAGTACTATAGCTAGCACTCCTCTTTGTTTTCTTATACTTTGTATTTTTCCATGAATTTTGCAGCTCTACCTTGGCTAGAAACTGTTTGTTTTTTATTAGTATAGAATGGATGACATTTGTTACAGCTATCAATTTTCATTGCTGCTACTGTCGAACCAACTTCGATAACGTTACCACATGCACATTTTATTTCAGAAGTAACATAGTTTGGATGTATATCTTTTTTCATTTATTTCACCTTCCTGCGTCTTATATTTAATTATTTACCTAAAATATTTTAACACACATATGAATAAATTGCAAGAGTTTTGTTTAATTTTTATTGAATAACTATGTTTTTCTGTTATATTTCACTATATATCTTAACTTACAAGGCTTCTTTGATAATTATTTATTTATGCTTATGTAAACTTTTATTTACTCTACTAATCACTTTACTTGCATAATAATTTCATTTAACTTCACTTTTATACACATTATACTTGAAAATATTCCTTTTGTAATATATAATATATATAGTAAAATACAATATATTAAGGAGATGAAAACTATATGGTAGATATAAAATACATACGTGACAATGCAGATAAAGTTAAAGAGGCTGCAAAAAACAAACTAGTAAATGTAGATATAGATAGATTACTTAGTTTAGATAAGGAAATTTTAGAAATAAATCAAAAATTAGATGATTTAAAAAATAAAAGAAATACTCTTTCTAAAACTATACCTTCTTTAAGTAATGAAGATAAACAAAAAGTCGTTTTAGAAGTTAAAGATTTAAAAGAAGAAATTAGCTCTTTAGAAGATACATTAAATCCTTTAAAAGAAGAATATACAGCTTTAATGTATATTGTTCCTTCTGTTCCTTATGATGATACTCCTGTTGGGCTATCTGATGAAGAAAATGTTGAAATAAAAAAAGTTGGTGATATCCCTACTTTTAATTTTGAAGTTAAAGACCATGTGTCGCTTGCTGAAGATCTTGATTTAGTAGATATTCCTAGAGCAGTTAAAATGTCTGGTTCTAGAAGTTACTTCCTTAAAAATGATGGTATGCTTCTTGAAATGGCTTTATCTAGATATGTTATAGATAAACTTGTAGCTAAAGGTTTTACACCTATGAGTGTTCCTTTAATGGTTAAAGAAGATGCTATGTATGGTACTAGTTACTTCCCTGGTGGTAAAGAACAAACATATTCTATTAATGATGATGGATTATATTTAGTTGGTACTTCTGAAGTTCCTATGGTATCATATCATGCTGGTGAAACTTTTAAAGATACTGCTGAGCTTCCTAAACTATTTTGCGGACTTTCTGCTTGTTTTAGACGTGAAGCTGGTACTTATGGTAAAGATACTAGAGGTCTTTATAGAGTTCATCAATTTACAAAAATTGAACAAGTTATTTTATGCGAAGCTGATTATGATAAACAATATGAATTACACGACTTCTTACTTAATAACGCTGAAGAAATTTTAACAGATCTTAAAATACCATACAGAGTTGTTAAAGTTTGTACTGGTGATATGGGCACTGGTCAAGTAAGAAAACATGATATCGAAGCATGGATGCCAAGTAGAAATAAATATAGTGAAACACATTCTTGTTCTTCTTTTAATGACTTCCAAGCTAGAAGAAGTAACATTAAATATAAAGATTCTGAAGGTAATACTAAATTCTGTTATACTTTAAATAACACTGCTATTGCTTCTCCTAGAATCTTAATACCTATTTTAGAGCTTTATCAAAATGAAGATGGTTCTATTACGGTACCTGAAGTTTTAGTTCCTTATATGGGTGGTAAAACTGTTATTGAAAGGAAATAATTAAATGCTTATAAATGTTAATTTTGAAACTTCTGTTTTCACTAAAGATAAGATTATTGATACAGATAAAAAACAAATCGTTTTAGTTGGTAAGTCAAACGTTGGTAAATCTTCATTTATCAACAGTTTGACTAATAATTCTAAACTTGCTAAGGTTGGTAATACTCCTGGTAAAACTAGATCTCTTAACTATTACAATGCTCATGATGATTTCTACATAGTAGATCTTCCAGGATATGGATATTCTAAAATGTCTATGGGAGAAAAAAAGTCTGTTCAAAAACTAGTAGATAGTTATTTAGATTCAGGTATGATTACATATATTTTCTTTATTGTTGATATACGTCATAAACCTACTAATGATGATAGACATATGTATGATTATTTATCTAGTGCAGATATTCCTTTTACTATTATTGCTAATAAAGCTGATAAAATTGGTAAGTCTAAAGTAGATGAACATTTACTTGATATTACTAAAACTCTTTTTGCTAAAGAGGCAGTTATTCCTTTTTCAGCTGAAAAGAGATTAAATGTAGATTTAGTATGTGATATTATAAAAGAATATACAGAAGAATAAAAGTAAAAAAGTACGGTCATTATAAACCGTACTTTTTTTTATATATCTAAACATTCTTGATACACTTCATTTTTTGTTATACCTTTTAATTTAGCTACTTTTTTTATAGCTTCTTTCTTATCTATACCTTCATCAATAAACTCTTTAACAAGTTCACTACTACTTCTTTGTTTTATTTCATCTTCATTTTGCTTTTCTAACTGTTTTAAATCAGCACCTTCTATAATTAGAACAATTTCTCCTTTTATACCATTTTCTTCTATTTTAGATATAAGATTAGTTACATTGTCATATATAAATTCTTCATGAAGTTTAGTAAGTTCTCTTGCTAAACAAATGTTCTTTTCTCCTAAAATGCTATGTATATCTTTAAGTGTTTGTAGTATTTTATGAGGAGCTTCGTAAAATATAGTTGTTCTTGTTTCTTCTTTTAGACTTTCTAAATGTTTTCTTCTTTGTTTCTTATTAGTTGATAAAAAACCTTCAAAACTAAATCTTGTTGTATCAAATGAACTTTTAACAAGTGCTGTTATAACTGCAGTAACTCCTGGCACAATTTCAATAGTATAATCATTAGATATTAAATATTTAACTAATTGTTCTCCTGGATCTGATATTATAGGCATACCTGCATCAGATACAAGTCCTACATTTTTACCACTATCTAACAACTCTTTTACTTGCATTATTTTATGTTCTTCATTATGTCTATGATAACTTATTAATGTCTTTTTAATATTTAAATGATTTAATAGTTTTAAACTTTGTCTTGTATCTTCTGCAAGCACTACATCTACCATTTCAAGTGTTTTTATTGCTCTTAATGTAATATCACCCAGATTACCTATTGGAGTTCCTATTACATATAATTTACCTTTATCCATAGTTATTTAAATTCTCCTCCGTATACTTCTAAAAACTCTTTTGTATAATTTCCTTTATCGTCATACTCAATAAGTGGTTTTTCAACTACTATTTCATTACCACCATCTTTAGAATATTCTATTAAAACTATACTAGGTTTCATATTTAATTTAGGATATACATATCTAAGTCTTTTTGCTTCCAAATTATATTTTCTTGCTATACTAAGCAAATCTACCATTCTTTCAGGTTTATGTACTATATATAATTTACCCTTTGATTCTAAAAGTTTACTTGATGTTTTAAATATATCTTCAAGTGTGCAAAATTCTTCATGTCTTGCAGCATACTTAACTTTATTTTCATTTATAACACCAGTTCCTTTTGTTTTATATGGTGGATTTACAGTTATTATATTTACATTTTCTTTTATACCATTTTTAACAAGTTCTTTTTTTATATTACTAAAATCTTTAACATCACTTTGTATAGTTGAAATATTAATATTATTATGATTAACATTTTTAATAAGTAAATCATACATTTCATCTTGAAGTTCTACAGCTGAAATGCTATTGTACTTCACTTTACTAGACACAAGTATTGGCACTACTCCACTTCCACTACATAAATCTAATATATCATTTCTACTACTATTACTAACTACAAAATTAGCAAGAAGTACACTATCTGTTCCAAACATGAAATAATCTGCATTTTGTATTATTTCTAAATCATTTATTCCAAGCTTATCTATTTGCTCTTTTTCATTTAACATAAATTTATTTTTTTCCATAGTAATATTATATACTTTTATGTAGTATTTTTCAATATTACAAGCAAATATACTATTTAGATTTAAAAAATAATTCTTTAAGCGGTTAATTTTAATTATGTTTCGTATATATACACTATACACTTATCTTCTTGACATCTATTGTATAATTATATATATTAAAGGAGTGATTTGTATTATACTTACATATGAAATAACTAAAAATGACGTTAATATGCGTCTTAGTGCTATATTAAAAAATAAGCTATATATCTCTACTAGATTGTTACTTAAGCTTAAAAATAACAAATGTATATTTGTAAATAACTCCCCCACTAATGCTGATTATATTGTTAAGTTAAACGATGTTGTAACAGTTAATTTAGATAATGCTACTAAAACAGATAAAAAAAGAATATCTAGTATTGATATTCCAATAAATATACTCTATGAGGATGATTATATACTTATTGTAGATAAAGAAGCTAAACTTGCCATTCATCCATCTATGGGTAAACCAGATAATACTCTAGTCAATAGGATTCAAAACTATTATGATAAACAAAATTATGATATAGATACAGTGCATATATTAACTAGATTAGATCTTAATACTTCTGGTATATGTTTAATTGCTAAAAATGAGTACATTCAAGAATTATTCTTAAGAAAAAAAGATAGTATTAATATACAAAAAGAATATATAGCAATAGTAAATAATATTTTAACTAAAGATCATGAAATATTAGAAGGTTATTTAAAAAGAACAGATGGTAGCATTATAACAAGAGAAATAACTAATAATGAACTTTTAGGTAAATATATTAAAACAGAATATTACACTTTAGAAAGAAATGTAAAAAACAATTACTCAGTAATTAAAGTTATTCTACATACTGGAAGAACTCATCAAATACGAGTACATTTTGCAAGTATAGGGCATTTGTTACTTGGAGATGAACTTTACTACTTAGAATGTCTGAAAAACAATCAAAATGGTAATAACAACTCTTATATTAAAAATTCATCTATTTTTAGTATTCATAAATATATAGATAGACATGCTCTTCATTGTAGTAATCTTTCTTTTATACATCCTATTTTAAATACTTATATTAATATTTCAAGTAATTTACCTAATGATATGCAAAATTTAACAACGATTAGAAAATAAAATTCTAGTTGTTGTTTTTTCATTACAATTTGTATATATACACTATATACTATCATGTGTAAAAAAAATTAAGGTATCTCTACCCTAATTTATTTTCTTCATTTATCCACTCAATCTCTTGCTCTGAAGTTCCTATAAATTTTAACTCTCCATTTTCTATTGCAAGTTTTCCTTTAAATAACTTATCAGATGAAACACCCACAAGAACTTCATCTAAATCTTTATAGTATTCACCTTTATGAGTTACTTGCAGTACCTCTACTCCATCTACTGTAACTATAGTTGTATTTAAACTAGACTTATCGTACGCATAATCTTCTATTTTAGCATTTGCATGAAATAACTCAAGTTCTTTTACATAATCTTCATATGCAGTCTTAAAAGCTGTTTCATTTACATTATTTAAAACACCAAAATTTGTAAGTCCTAGTATAGTTGCAGATGTAATTATTAATATTACTATAATAGTTACTACAAGTGTAACTAGTGATATTCCTCTTTTATTTCCCATACTCTCTTCCCCTTTAAATATAACTTATCTTAATGATATTCTTTTTATATCAATTGGATTATATGATGTATCATCTGTTGTAACTATAATTGCATTTAACATACCTTCGTTTGAGCTACATTCATATTTAGCATATTCTTTTGAAACAAATCTCTTAAGTGCTATTTCTTTTTTTAGACCAAGTACACTTGATTTAGGACCTGTCATACCTACATCTGTAATGTATGCCATTTTACCATCTAATATTTCTTCATCTGCAGTTTGAACATGTGTATGAGTTCCAAAAAGACATGTAACTTTATCTTTTAAGAAATGTCCCATTGCAATTTTTTCAGCTGTTGTTTCTGCATGAAAATCAACAAATATATATTTACACTCATATTTACTTATTTCATTTAAAACTTCTGTTATAGTATCAAAAGGTGATGTTAAAAAGTCTGTTTTATCAAACATGTTAACTGTACCAATTATATTTATAACTGCTATTTTAACTGAATTTTTTTCTACTATACAGTAATTATTTTTATTTAAATTTGTAACATTTGCAGGTAGTATTAATCTTTCAAGATTACTATACTCTGCTGCCATTTCTTTTCTGTAGTAAATATGATTTCCCATAGTAATTACATCTACACCTAATTTACGTAAATAGTCATATTCTTTAATTCTAATACCTTTTCCATGAGCACTATTTTCTCCATTTGCAATAATGAAATCAATATTATTTTCTTTTACTATATTATCTAATTCTTTTTCAATTTTATTTAATCCTGGAGTACCTACTATATCTCCTATAACCAAAAATTTCAATTATTTTACCATCCTTTGTAAAAGTAGCAATCTAACATATAACTGTTATTATATATTAAATTGCTATACTTTATTTACTTTTTAATTCTGTTTCAAATTAATTATTTAGCAAGCTCCGTTACTCTCATTTCACGTATTAAACTTACTTTAATTTGCCCTGGATATGTCATTTCATCTTCTATTTGTTTTGCTACTTTTCTTGCCATAACTATCATATTATCATCAGTAACAACTTCTGGTTTAACAATAAGTCTTACTTCTCTACCAGCTTGAATAGCAAATGATTTTTCAACTCCAGTATATCCATTACATATTTCTTCTAATTTTTGTAATCTTTTAATGTATGTATCTACACTTTCTCTTCTTGCACCAGGTCTTGAAGCTGATATAGCATCAGTTGCTTGAATTATTATAGCTTCAATTGTTTTAGGTTCGCAATCTGAATGATGTGCTTCCATTCCCCATATAATTTCATCTTTTTCTTTATATTTTTTAAGTAGCTCTATACCGATACTTACATGTGTACCTTCTGTTTCGTGATCCATAGCTTTACCTATATCATGGAATAATCCTGCTCTTTTAGCTATAGCTGGATTTATACCAAGTTCATTTGCAAGTCTACCAGCAAGGTTTGCTACTTCGATAGAATGGTTAAGTACATTTTGTCCATAACTTGTTCTAAATCTTAATTTACCTAAAAGATTAATAAGTTCAGGATGAACATTTATTATACCAGTTTCGTATAATGCTCTTTCTCCTTCTTCTTTTATTGTATTTTCAACTTCTGATTTAGCTTTTTCTATCATGTCTTCTATTTTTCCTGGATGTACTCTTCCATCTGCAATAAGTCTTTCTATAGCTATTCTTGCTACTTCTCTTCTTATTGGATCAAAACTTGAAAGTACTATAACATCTGGTGTATCATCTATTATAACATCAACACCTGTTAATGTTTCAATTGTACGTATGTTTCTTCCTTCACGTCCAATTATTCTTCCTTTTAAATCATCATTTGCAAGTGTTACTGTTGTAACAGTTGCCTCAGCAGCATGACTTGCTGCACATCTTTGAATAGTTTGAACAAGCATTTCTTTAGCTGTTTTATCAATTTCAAATTTAGCTTTTTCATTTTGTAATTTAATATACTCTGCCATTTCATGAGTCATCTCATCTTGAAGCTCAGTCATTAAACTTTGTTTTGCGTCTTCCTCAGACATATTTGCAACTTTACTTAGCATTGCAAGTTTTTCTTGTCTTGCATTTTCAAGTTTTTGCTCTTTTTCTAAAAGTTCATTTGTTTTCTTAGCTATATTATTTTCTTTTTCTTCTATTAAAGTAGCTCTTTTATCTACTAAATCTTGTCTTTGGTTAATTCTGTTTTCAATTTCACCTAATTCTTTTTTTCTAAGTTTAGCTTCTTTTTCTATTTCGTCTTTTTGAATTAACATTTCATCTTTTGCTTGTATTATTGCTTCTCTTTTCACTCTCTCAGCATCTTTTTTAGAATCTTCGATTATTTTAACTGCTTCTAATTCTGCACTACCTATTTTAGATTCTGCTATTTTCTTTCTATATGATATACCGATATAGAAAAATAGTAGTCCTGCAATTATAGCTGTAACAATCGCTGTTATTATTACTTCCATTTTTCCTCCTTATATTTTTCAATGCTTAACATATATTTATATATATTCATTTATAATTTTATTAATTTTGATAAGTAAATATTTCCTATCTATAATGTATGTTTAATCATTAATTCTTCAGTTTGTACACCTTGATATATGTACATATATATATTATACATCATTTAACTATAGCTTGCAAGTTACTTAAAGAAAAAAATAAAGTATTACAAAAAATAGTAATACTTTGATAAAAATTGCAAAAAAACAAGCTTTAAATATAAAGCTCGTTTTTTAAATAAATGGTTTTTGTTTTGCTAAACTTGTAACTATTTCACCTTCAAGAATGAATGAATCAAATAATGGCCTAAACTTGTCTAACTCTTCTAAAGTTCTAACTGTGTAACCAAGAACAGGTATTCCTAGTATACTATTGTACTTAGAAAGTATTTGAACATGTTTGTCTAAATTATATACAATATAGTCTGCTTCACCAGAATAAAACAAGAATAAGTTAACTATACTTGAAACTAAATCTCTACCTTTGCCAAAAGCATTAAAACTATTACCTATCTGTCCTCTTATTATATTTGGATGATACTTGCTAAACCATTTAACAGTTAAAGGACTATACGCTTGTATCACAAACTCACCTTTATAATTTTCAAGAATTTTAACTACTCTCTTTTCAAAACTTCTATCAAAAAAAGTAAAAGTTTTAATATCTATAACAATAGGTACTTCACCATTTATAGACTTAAGAGCATCCTCAAATTTAAGTGAATTGTTAATAGGTACTTTGTTTGCAATTGATGGTTCTTGCCCAATTTTGCTTGGAAGTTTATCACAATGATAACAAACTATTTCACCTCCATGAATTGTAATATCCATTTCGATTGCAACATTATGTTTAATACACTCTTCAAATGTTTCAACTGAATGTTCATCAATTTTATCACTACATATTCCTCTATGAGCAATTACCTTGTTTAGTAACCAGTGATCTTTATCTACTCTCGTTCTATGTTTGTTAAAAGCATAAAATAATTTGCGTATAACCATTTCAGCAGTTTCTTCTGCATCAACAATTACATCATCAATCGTTGGAATTAGTGCAACAATTTTTTCAATGTCTTTTCTAAAAACAACTTCAAGATGATTAAAACTTTTAAAAAGACCGCTTACAAAGTAAATCTTCTTTGATGTAGTCTTCTTTAAAAAATTATAAATAAATACATTAGAAGTTGAATAATATATTCTACCTTCTTCTTTATCTAGTCTGTTTAATATAATTTCAATATCTTTTTTTGTATTGCAAAAAGTAAAATGAATTAAAATAGGTACATTCTCTTTCTTGCAAACTTTTAATACCTCATTAATATTTAATACTTTCTCTTTAGAATCGGTATATCTATACCGTCTTAATTGTTTGTATGTCATATTATTAATTTTGCCTGCAATACCTAGTTCATTATTCATATAAGTTCCTGAAAAACAAACTATGTTGCCGTCTTTAAGCACTGCAAGTTTTAACATAGGTGCAAATTTTTGTGAAATTACTTTACTAATAGATTTACTAGTATATCTAGAATTAAGTAACCCGCCTTCAATAAATACTTCTTTTACTTTTTCTAAATCAGAATTTTTCCGTTTAAATAGCTCAAAAATATTCATGCTCTTCCTCCTTTAAAATATTAATTTTGTTAGTTTTATTTATTACATCCTTCTATTATACTAAACTACGCTATCAATGTCAATTAATAGTATAAAAAGTATGTTGTCTTCATATAAGTTGTCACTTATATTACAATAATGACAAATTTAAAGTAATAATAATGCTAATAATAATTACTATTTTATTATTAGCAAGAAGAACAAATAAAAAACAACCTAAGCATTAAAATACTTAAGTTGTTTTGCTTTATTATATTCAATATTGATTAAACTAAACTAATTTAAATTAAATAATTAAATCAAATCTAGTATATTATTTATTTTTAGAAGCTCTATTTCTAGCACCAGCATCTAGTATTTTCTTTCTAAGTCTGATACTTTCTGGAGTTACTTCAACTAGTTCATCATCTTCTATAAATTCTATAGCTTGCTCTAAAGATAGTACTTTATGAGGTACTAATTTAAGTGCATCATCACTACCAGAAGCACGAGTATTAGTTAATTGTTTTTCTTTACATACATTAACTGTTAAATCGTCTGTTCTAGAGTTTTCACCAACTATCATACCTGTGTATACTTCTGTACCAGAACCGATAAATAATGTTGATCTTTCTTGCGCATTATATAGTCCATAAGTTGTAGATTTACCTGTTTCAAAAGCAATTACTGTTCCACGTACTCTAGTTACAACTTCACCTTTATTTGGCTCGTAACCATCAAATATGTGATTCATTATACCATTACCTTTAGTATCAGTCATGAATTCACTTCTGTAACCAATAAGTCCTCTTGCTGGTATTTTAAATTCAAGTCTGCTAAATCCTACTTGTGAAGTTGAAGCTGACATATTAGTCATTTCAGCTTTTCTTCTTCCCATTTTTTCCATTACAGATCCTACAAATTCTTCTGGAACATCTATTGTAACAAGTTCAACAGGCTCACATAATACTCCGTCAATTTCTTTGTATATAACAGAAGGTCTAGATACTAAAATTTCAAATCCTTCTCTTCTCATGTTTTCGATTAGTATAGATAAATGTAATTCACCTCTACCTGATACTTTAAAGCTATCAGCTGCTTCTGTATCTTCTACTCTTAAAGATACATTTGTTTCTAATTCTTTGTATAATCTATCTCTTATTTGTCTAGAAGTTATGAATTTACCTTCTTTACCAACAAATGGTCCATTGTTTACACTAAAAGTCATAGATACTGTAGGTTCATCAATATCAACAAATGGAAGTGCTTCTGGAGCATTAACATCTGCAATAGTTTCTCCTATGTTTATTTCTTCAAGTCCTGTTACAGCAACTATATCACCACATTTAGCTTCAGCAGTTTCAACTCTTTTAAGTCCCATGTATGTATATAATTTACCTATTTTAATATTTTTAACAGTTCCATCTTTTTTACATATAGCTACTTGAGATTCATTTTTGATTATACCTCTTTCGATTTTACCTATACCTATTTTACCTGTAAATACATCAAAATCAATATTTGAAACAAGTAATTGTAATGGTTCTTCTTCAGCACCTTTTGGTTCTTTAATTGTTTCTACAATTGTTTCGAAAAGTGGCATCATATCTTTATCTTCATCTTCAACATTTATTTTAGCAAAACCATTTTTACCTGATGCAAATACAACTTTAAAATCAAGTTGTTCATCACTTGCATTTAAGTCCATGAATAATTCTAAAACTTCATCGATAACTTCTTGAGGTCTAGCTCCAGGTCTATCAATTTTATTTATAACTACTATTGGTGTTAAATCAAGTGCTAATGCTTTTTGAAGTACGAATCTTGTTTGAGGCATTGGTCCATCAAATGCATCTACTACTAAAAGTACACCTTCAACCATTTTAAGTACACGTTCTACTTCTCCACCAAAGTCTGCATGTCCTGGTGTATCAACTATATTTATTTTAATATCATTATACATTATAGCTGTATTTTTAGATAATATAGTTATACCTCTTTCTTTTTCAATATCATTAGAGTCCATTGCTCTTTCATCTACTTGTTCATTACTTCTAAATATTCCACTTTGTTTTAACAAGCTATCAACTAAAGTTGTTTTTCCGTGGTCAACGTGAGCAATTATTGCTACATTTCTTAATTTTTTCATTTTTCTCTCCTTAAACAAAAAATATGTAATCTAACTCTTCTAAGCTAGATTACTATTTATTATGTATACATTTTACACCATTTTAAGACATTTGTCAATATCTTTTGACTAATTGCTCAAGATAGCAATAAAGTTTTATTTAAATATGGTATATTTATATATTTTAACTTATAATTAAGTAACAATTATTTAGAATTATTCTCATTTATTTCTTCTTTAGATGTCTCTTCTAAATTATATATACTATCTAAAATAACATTGGTTATTTCTTCTAGATACTCTTTATCTTTAATTTTTGTTTCATCTAAAAATATTGGGTCGTCATATATAACAGTTACAGGAGTAAGTATACTTCTGTGTCCATATTTTTTAACTATTTTAACTGGTAGTATAGGGACTTTAGCTTTTAAAGCTACATATACTGCCCCCACTTTACCTTTTACTCTTTTACCTTCTTTAACTCGTGTTCCTTCAGGAAAAATAAGTACTTTACATTTTTCTTTATCTTTTAAAAGATTTACTGCATGAAGTATACTTTTAGCATCTGCTTTCCCCCTATTTATAGGGAAAATTTTAAGCATACTAAAAAGTTTACCTATAAATTTATTTTTAAAAAGTTCAGATTTTGCCATTACTGATATATCTTTAACATCAGTATATAAAAATATCGGATCTGCAAAAGATGAATGATTTGCCACTATTACACATTTATCAATATTTTTCTCTAAATTTTTATTTACATATTTAACATTATATAGTAGTCTGCAAAATATTACATGCAGTATTTTTCTTATTATAAACATAGTTTTATTATCCTTTTCTTTTATTTTCTAATATTACCTTTTGTTTATTTACATATTTTTATCTTTAGTTCTGTTTATCTGTAGAAACAGCCATTCCCAATAAATTCGCGTACAATAGAATCAATAGGAACTGCTGAAGTTTCAATTGGTAGAAAATTATTTAAAAATTCATATAATCTTCTAGCTTCTGAATAGTATTTACTTGTTGTATCCACTTGTAATAATAAAGGTTGAGCAAAAGTTTTAATTATACCTGCTTCATATACTAAACTTGAATTAAATATAGTGTCTACAGTATCTACATATGGGAATATGTATTTAGATTCACCTTTTTTAACATTACCCCAAAGTTCAAATGTTTTTTCTACACTATGCCCTCTAGTAACAAAATCTCTAACCATTCTTCTTAACATACGAATATCTGTAGATGATACTTTAGTATAATCATCAATATTTAATGTTGCTATTGGAGCTATATATATTTTATATTTAGTATCATCAGTAGTAAACTGAGTAAGTATAGGATTTAAAGCATGAATTCCTTCTAATACTAATATATCATTTTCTTTAAGTTTTAAATAGTTACCTTTATATTCTTTTTTACCTTCTATGAAATCAAATTCAGGAAGTTCTACTTCTTCACCATTTATAAGAGCATTCATATGTTTATTGAATAAGTCAATATCTATTGCATCAACTCTTTCAAAGTCATATTTACCATCTTCTCCAAGTGGAGTATCTTTTCTTTCTTTAAAATAGTTATCCATAGAAATTGTAATAGGATTATATCCTATTAAAGTAAGTCCTACTCCTAATTTTTGTGCAAATGTTGTTTTACCAGACGATGAAGGCCCAGCAATTAAAATCATTTTAGTAGTTCCTCTTTTTTCTATATCTTGAACTATTTCAACTATTCTTCTTTGATGTATAGATTCAGAGCTTTGTATTATACCATTTATTTTACCTGTTAAAACAGCATTATTTAAATTACCTACATTTTCAACTCCAAATATTTTATTAAATTCGTTGAAGTCTATAAATGTATTGTATAATCTTGTATCTTTAATCTGCTTTTTAAAGTTCATTCCTTCTTCTATTGAATCTGGTATTACTAGTAGAGCACCGTCTTTATATCTTATTAAATCAAAGCTTTTAATAAGTCCTGTACTTGGAGCAAGCATACCATATAAATAGTTGTATAATCCATCACAGAAATACATAGTCATATATGACTTTATTTTATTATTTAAGTTATCTAGTTTAGCCTCATCTTTACTTTCTGTATATAGCACTTCTGCTTCTTCTGTAGAAACATTTCTTTTAACTATTTCTAAATTTTGGTTAACTATTTCAACCATTTTAGATTTTATTTTATCTATAATCTCTTCAGTAAGTTCTAAATCATTTATTACAAAGAATTGATCTTTATTTATAGTTGAGATAAAATTAACATCTAGTTTACCATATAGCTTAGTGAGTGCCATATATAGTATAAATTTTAATGTTCTTGAATATATTCTATATCCATCTTCATCATCAAAATGGATGTACTCAACTGAAGAATTTTTAAATAACTGAGTATTTAAAGATTTAACCTCATTATTAATTCTAACAGCTAAAACATCTGATAAATCTTCATCATTTGAATTTAAAATATCTATTAGTTTTGAATTGTAATCCACCTTTACGTTTTTGTGATTATTAATCACAATTTTTAGTTTTCTGTCTATCATATATCATTTCCTCCGTTTAAACATATTTACACATATATTATATCATATTATACTTTCTTGTCAAAAAAATTTTTATATATTTACAAATTTCTTTATTTTTTTATCTAATTTTCACAATAATATAACTTGCAAATTTTAAAAATGCAAGTTATATTATTTTATTCATTATTATTCATAACTAAATTTATATATTACATTATAACATATAATTAAGTATTATCTAAAAACACTTTAATAAATTCATTATTAGTTTTTGTTTTAGCAATTATATTAATTGTTTTTTCTGCTACTGATGAAGAATTATTTGAAGTGGTAGTATTAGTTATTAGTTTACGTATATGTGTTGAAACTTTAACTTCATTTTCGTTTAATAATAACTCTTCTCTTCTTGTTGAAGAACGAGAAATATCAATAGAAGGATAAATTCTTTTTTCACTTAGTTTTCTATCTAAATGAACTTCCATATTACCTGTACCTTTAAATTCTTCAAATATTATTTCATCCATTCTGCTTCCTGTTTCGATAAGAGATGTTGCAAGTATAGTTAAACTTCCACCATTTTCTATATTTCTTGCAGCTCCAAAAAACTTTTTAGGAAAATGTAATGCTGCTGGATCTAAACCACCAGATAATGTTCTACCACTTGGAGTGATCTCTAGATTACTAGCTCTTGTTAAACGAGTTAAACTATCAAGTAATATTACAACATCTTTATTATGTTCTACTAATCTTTTAGCACGCTCAAGTACCATTTTACTAACTCTTATATGATTATCTGGAGATTCATCAAATGTTGAATGGATAACTTCAGCATCAATACTTCTTTCTATATCTGTTACTTCTTCTGGTCTTTCATCTATTAGAAGTACAATTAATTTTACTTCTTTATTATTTGTTGTTATACTATTTGCTATTTGTTTAAGTAGTGTAGTTTTACCAGCTTTAGGAGGAGCTACAATAAGTCCTCTTTGACCTTTACCTATAGGAGCTAAAATATCAATTAATCTTGTAGATATCTCTTTAGGATTTTTTTCAAGGACTAATTTTTCTGTAGGATAGATAGGTATAAGTTTATCAAAATCTCTTCTTTTAAGAGTAGCTTCTATACTATCAGAGTTTATACTGTCCACATATATCATTGATGGATATTTATTTTGTGGATCAGAAGTAAACCTTGCAATACCTTTTAATTTATCTCCTGCTTTTAATCTAAATCTTTTTATTTGTACTTGAGATACATATACATCTTTACTACCAGGAAGGAAGTTTTCACTTCTTAAAAATCCGTATCCATCATGTAATATTTCAAGTATTCCAGATGTAACATAATCTGTTTCTGGATTTTCTATTTTCATATTTACTTTATCTTCTATTTTAATTGCTGAAGTTTGAGAAGCTTTTAAAATTTCTTCAATAAGGTATTCTTTCTTTAATCTTCCATATCCTTCTAATTTTATATCTGATGCAATTTTTCTTAATTCTTGTAACGCCATAGCTTTTAATTCGTCTACCGTCATATTATTTCTCTCCAATCACTGTTGCAAAAAAATCATAATCATCTGTATCAATTATTTTTACTTTTACAAATTCACCTATTATTATACTATTTGCAGTATCTTCATCTAATTTAACAAGAACTCTTCCATCTATATCTGGAGCGTCCATATATGTTCTTAAAACGAAGTACTGTTCATCTTCACTTACACCTTCAACTAAAGCTTCATATTCTTTGCCAATATGCTTTTTGTTGTTTTCACTAGAAATTTTATTTTGAGCAGTCATAACTCTATGATACCTACTTGTTTTTATTTCTTCTGGAATTTGTTCTTCCATATCATAGGCTTTAGTATCTTCTTCTTTACTAAATGTAAATGTTCCTAATTTATCAAATCTAAGCTCTTCTAAGACTTCAATAAGTTCATCTACTTCCTCTTCGGTTTCACTAGGGAAACCTACAATAATTGTAGTTCTTAAAATAGCATCTTTAATCATTGATCTTATCTTTTTTACTCTGTTTATTATAACATCTTTTGTATCATGTCTATTCATTAATTTTAATATTCTGTCGTTTATATGTTGAACAGGAATATCAAAATACTTACATATTTTATCATTACTTTGTATTTCTTCTAGTAATTCATCTGTTATTTCAAAAGCATACATGTATAATATTCTAATCCATTTTACACCTTCAATTTTAGACATTTCCTTAAGTAATTTTGTAAGAGATAGTTCATTATATATATCAAGTCCATATTTAGTAGTATCTTGAGATATTATATTAAACTCTGAAATTCCATTACTGGCAAGCATTTTTACTTCTTCAAGTATATCTTCCATTTTTCTACTTTTGAAATTTCCTCTTATTAAAGGAATTGCGCAGTAACTACATTTATTATCACATCCATCTGATATTTTAACATATGCAGCTGGAAATTTAGTAGTAAGGACTCTATCTTTAAATTCTAATTTACTATACATAGTTGTATTAAAGTATTTATTTAGGATATTTTCTAAATCATCATATTCATCATTACCTATAATTAAATCTACTTCTTTTAAATCTTCTAATATTTCCTTTTTATACCTTTTGGCAAGGCATCCAGTAATAATCAAGTGTTTACATACACCATTTTTTTTGTAATCAGACATTTCCAAAATAGTTTCTATTGCTTCTTTTTTAGCTGCTTCAACAAAACCACATGTATTAATTAGTATTACATCTGCTATATTTAAATCTGTTGTTACTCTATCTGATGCTCTTTTAAATACAGCTTGTATCATTTCACTATCAACTTGATTTTTACTACATCCTAAAGTTATTACACTTACATTCATAATATATATTCCTCATCCTTCTACTTCGTTAATCAAAATATTTACTTGTTTTTTCTAAATCCATAAAATTTAATTGTCTAAGAGCTTCATAAGTTGCTATAGAGACTGTATTAGATAAATTAAGTGATCTAATATCATATCCCATAGGCATTCTAACAGTATTGTTAAAATTACTTAATATATACTCTTCGTTTAAACCTCTAGATTCTGGACCGAAAACTAAATAATCTTCATCTTTATATTCGACTTGTGAATATATATGTTTAGATTTAGTTGAAAATAGATATACATTTTTATCTTTCGTTTTAGTTATGAAATCTTGCATAGATTCATAAACTATTATTTCTAACTTATCCCAGTAATCAAGGCCTGCTCTTTTAACTGCTTTTTCAGATATATCAAAACCGAGTGGTTTTACTAGATGTAATCTTGATCCAGTAGCAGCACAAGTTCTGGCAATACTTCCTGTATTTTGTGGAATTTCTGGTTCTACCAGTACAATATTTAAACTCAAGTGGATTCCTCATTTCTTTGATTAAATTGTTTAGATATAATTAAATTTGATTAAACTTAAAACGTACTATTATTTTAACATATTTTACAATATTTTGCAAGTAAAAAGTTTGTATTTTACGCTTTTCGACAAATGTCGACAAATGCCGACGACTTTCTACACTACTTTTGTCGAATTTTTACACTACATAATAAAAAACTATCATATTTCTATGATAGTCTTTTATTGTTATTTATATTTTTTGTTTAAATTTATTTTAATATTATTATAATTACATTCTACATCTCTATTTCTAATTCTACAGGGCAGTGATCACTACCAAGTATTTTATCATGTATTTTAGCCTCTTTAATACTCTCTTTTAGTTTAGAACTAACAATAAAGTAATCTATTCTCCATCCTACATTTTTCTCTCTTGCTCTTCCCATATATGACCACCAAGTATATTTATCTATTTCATTTGGATATAGTTGTCTAAAACTATCTACAAAATCACTTTCAAGTAATTTTGTCATCTTATTTCTTTCTTCATCTGTAAATCCTGCACTTCTTTTATTTGTTTTAGGATTTTTAAGATCTATCTCTTTGTGAGCAACATTTAAATCACCACAAAGTATTACAGGTTTAATATTGTTTAAAAAAATTAGATACTCTCTAAAATCATCTTCCCACTTTTCTCTATATTCAAGTCTTTCAAGTTCTCTTTTAGAGTTTGGAGTATAACAATTAACTAAATAAAATTTATCATATTCAGCTGTTATAACTCTTCCTTCATTATCATGTTCTTTAATGTTTATACCATATGTTACATTAATTGGTTTTTCTTTTGTATACACTGCTGTTCCTGAATATCCTTTTTTCTCTGCACTATTTAAAAATACATGATATCCAGCTTTACTTAAATCAGCTTGTCCTTCTTGCATCTTTGTTTCTTGAATACAAAATATATCAGCATTCTCATTATCAAAAAATTCATCAAATCCTTTAGTTATAGCCGCTCTTATTCCATTTACATTCCATGATATTAATTTCATATTTAACTCTCTCCTTTTTATTTAATTTAATAATATCATATATATATAATATTATCAACTAGCTACTTAAAAGCTTATATTTAGTTTCTTTTACTTTTCTTTTAATTAATATATATATAATTACAGTAAGTGTTAGTAAAGAAATAACTATTGATACATTAGTTAATAATGTATTTGTATATCTTACAACTATTTTGCCATTTTCTTTTGGAAGAACAATTTCAATAAGTCCATTTTCATTTTCATAATAATTTAATTCTTCTTTATTTCCATTATTATATACATACTCTATTTCGTAACCTAGATAATATAGTCTAGGTAATTCTACTATTGTTTCTTCATTATTATTAATTACAACAGCCTCTAAATATGGTACTTCATTTATACCCATATTAATTACTGCTTTTGAACTGTTTTGTATTAATACTTCATTCCCTCTGTTTTCTAAATATTTTAGATCATCATAAGCATTAGTAGGTAAATATTCCATTTGAAATCCAGCTCCAGCGTATGTATCAACTCTTTTTTCTACTATTTCCATACTATTGCTATCTACATTATATGTTTTTATACTAAATAATGAAAATATAATGTTTATAGCTATAAATACAGCTATAGCATAATCTTTATTTATTTTGTTTTTTAATATTTTTAAATTTGAATTCTTAAATATTTTAAACTCTGTAGCTTTAAATATCTCCATTCCTACTCCTACAAGTATACTAATAGTAAATGTAGTTATAAGTGAAAGTCTCCAAGGAAACTGAATATACTTAAATATATCTGGAATATTTTCCCAATCTACAAGAGTTGACATTCCTATCAAAAGTACTGCAGTTATTACTATAAACACAAAAAATGTTTTTCTTGTAGTAATATCTTTAAATATTTTTTTATATCCTAAACTACCAATTAGTGCAAATACTATAGCCAAAACAGGTATAAACACATCTACTTTACCACTTTGAAAATCAAAATTGTTATATGGAATTATATAATCTTCTAGTGTTAATCTATGACTTATTATAATCTCATCTGTAACCATAGTACTATCATTAAATACTCTATAATCAGCTTGTAATCTATGCTCTAACATAGGTGTTATTGATGGCATAGCTAATAATATAACTGCTATAACAGATAATGCTAATGATTTTAAAACTTGTTTATTTAGTATTTGTTTTATTTTAAGTAGTGCAAATATAGCAAGTATCATAGTAATATACATTGCCATAACCTGATGTGAATATAACATAAGTGTCATACCTGTTATAAGTAATGTTTTTTTCTTTTCATATATTACTTTATATAATCCAAGTATTGTAAGTGGTAAAAATATAAAACACATTAATTCTGCTAAAGAAAACCTTATGTATAAATCAACTAAAAAATATGGAAATGTTATATATGAAATACTTGAAAACATTGCAATATTTTTATCTTTAAAAATGTATCTAATTAGTGCATACATAAAAGATCCAGATAATATAATTATTAAATACATTGTTAATCTAAGTGCTATTAGAACTGATGTATTTAGTAGCACTGCTATTATTGCTGGAATTACATGAGCAAGACTTGGATAAAACAGTCCTTTACCATATCCTAAATCATGTACTATATTTGGCATTATACCTCCATTTAATATATTTCCATTTCTTATATTTTCTATTGTAGATTCAACATTAGCATAATGAAAAGCTCCATCATGCATAAGTGCTATATGCGTATAATTAAAAGCAGGAACAATAACCACTATACTTACAACTAACATATATATGTAATTTTTATCTATCTTTTTTGTAAACTCTATTAATATGCTTTTAATAATATCCATTCTATCTCCTAAATCTGTAAATACTATTATACACTAAACAATTCTATTTTTCAATTTATAAGTATAAATACATATATAAAAAACACCTATACAATATATATAGGTGTTTATATTTATTAATCATTTTCATGTTCAGAATATCTAATATTAATTGTGAAATATTCAAACATTAATATTAAGATATGATTAATATCTAAATCATTTGGAAAACCACTTGCTAAAATAGTTTTTTTAATTTCTAATACGCTAGTGATATCTTTAATATAGATTTCACTGTAGCTTTTACTACAAGTATTAATTGATAGTGTATATCTATTATCTGCTTTCTTACATTCTAATTTTAAAGTACCAGCATAGATATATAAGCTTTTATCTAATGTAGTAATTTGAACTTCTCTTTTACCAAGTAATTCATAAACTTTTTGATTACAATAAAACATATTTCTTGATTTTGAAAAGATTTCCATATTACTATTTTCAACCTCAAGATGTTCTAATACAATATCTAATTCTAAAAACCGTGGATTGATCCTCAATTTTTTAAATTTATCTTGAATCAATGATGTTGTGTTTACCATAATTTTTCTCCTTTTACTAATTAGTTTTAAGTTTTTATTAAATTGTTAAATTATTTTAACATAATTTATTTAATTTGTCAACTAATTTAGTAATATAATAAGACATAAAAAACATATGTGTTTTTTATACATACACATATGCCTTGTTATTTAAAGTAATAACCAAATCATGAGACCTATAATTCCAGCTACTATAAATATTATTAAAAATATTGTAAATAGATATGAATTATTATTGTACCCATTACCACTTCTTGCTATTGCTAGTTCCCCACCTAATTCTGTCATTTTATATTTAAAATGTATCCATGCGATTTTAAATAAATTTCTAATTTTTCTAGTTGCTTTCACAAATACTCTAAATATTTTATATAATATATAGAATATAAAAAAGAATATACGTTCTATAGTATACAAGAAATTTTTAAATGAATCATCTTTTTCTTGTACTGGTTTATACTCTTTAATAGTTGCTACTTTTAAATGTTCATTTTTAATGTATTCAACAGCAAGTGCTAACGGTTCATTAATTTCTATCAACCTTGCCTTATCCTTAACACTTTCTATCTTTGCTTCTATACTTATATTAGTTATATAAGCTCTAACATTCAAATTATTACTAAAGAAACTATCTATATTTACAAATAATGTTCCTAAACCTTGAACAAGTATAGTATCTATTCCTGTAAATCCTGATAAATCCTCTTTTACAACTCTTAATATTTCTTCTAAATAAGGAGCTATAACGTTTTTAATTTTATTAACATTATTCTTATCTGACTCGCCCATTAAATTTATTTTTTTAAGCATATCATAAGCTTTTTCAAAAGAACCAGTCATATCAATAACTGAATTTATTATACTATTCATACCTATTTCATTATGATAGAATATATTACGTTTACCATCTTTATTAACTTTAACTGTTAATTTCTCATTCAAATCAATTATAGCATAATTTTTAAGTTTATCATTTCTTAGGTTTTTCATTATAACACTATTTGGATATACTGCTACAATGTTTGAAGCGTGTTTACCTAAATTTTTAAATGCTTCTTCTTTATTTGCAATACTAACTAATCCTTTTTCATCATTAAACACGTTGTATATATATGTATAATTTTGCATATTTAAATTATTAGCTTTACACCATAAAGAGAAACTTCTATCTATTTCTTCTTTACTTACATTCTCATCATCATCAAGTTGAGTAAGTACAAGTGGAATATCCAAAGATTTTGGATCGTTTATTACAACCTTTGTAAATCTATCTATATATATATCTTTAAATAATTCCTCTATTGCATCATCTATTGTACTTGTTATAAGAACTATACCATGCTCTTTTAATTTTAAAGCTCCAGTTTTTTTATGTTTAACTATTCTTATATATTTAATATAATGTTCATTAATGTATAAAGAAACATATGTTCTAAACAAATAATCACCCCTTTTGTATTTTTTTATTATTTGAGTTACAAATTTAAATATACTATCTCTCTAACTTAAATAACTATTAATACCTTAATTAATTATATATCAAAATTTATATTTTAACAATAGGTATAATAAAAAAATTCATCAAACACAAAAGTCTGATGAATTAATATAATTATTTTTTAAAAATTGATTTTGCTATATCACTTATTATAGGCATTTTGAAGTCTTCACCATTATATGCTTTTATTCCACATACAATTGAAGCTACAAAAAGAAGTGTGCTTAATATACCAACAAAAGGTATAAATGATGCACAAGCTGACGTAATTACTGTTAAACCAAATATTACAGCTGCTTGTCTATAGTGATCTTTATACTCTTCTGTTGCATCTTTTTCTACAAATAATAATATTGCTCCTACTATTGAAATTAAATACGCTAGTAGTAATTTAGAATCTTTTTTCTTTTCCATTGTTCTCTCCTTTAACATTTATTTAATTAATCAAATAAATAGTTTTATAATTTTAATTTTTTATATACATATTTTAAAAAAAGTATTATAGTTAGTGGTGCTACTATAATGATAAGTATGTTGTGAGTAATAGCCTCTTTAAACTTACCAGTAATTAAAGCATAATACGCCCTTGTCATCCCACAACCATAACATTCTACCCCAAATAAATTTGTAAACACACATAATGTTACATTTAATTCGAGTAAAAATTTTAAAACTACTATAAGTGCTATAAATAACATAACACCTATAATAATTTTAATTATCAGATTTCTATGTTTATTGACGAGCAATTACATTTCCTTCTGCATCTTCGAATTTACCCATTGCGATCATTATTACATCTATAAGAGTCCATATTCCGCAACCACCTGCAGTAAGTATCATAAGGATACCTGTTCCTATTTTACCTGCGTAAAATCTGTGTATTCCTATTGTTCCTACAAATATAGCTAATAATAATGTTACAAGCCAATCTCTTTTGTTTTCCATTATTGTATTCACCCCACTTTATATATTACATTTTACAACATATTTCTTAATATGTCAATAAAAATTAAGTAAATCATTATGCAATATATTCTTTATTTTCAATATTTCTATTTTTTAAATACATCTGAAATCTTTTGAAACGTCTTATCAAAAATATCTGGACTTTTTCTTTTTCTAATTTCATTTGATGTTACATAAAGAATATTTTTTATATTTTCCATGATATATTCTATGCTAACTTCTTTTAATAATATGTATCTATATTTATTTTTAATTTTAATTCTAAATAGATTTATAATCTCATCATTTGATGGCAGGTAACTATTAATACTTGGTATTTTAATATCATGCGATATTGGATGTTCATCTAGTGTAAGAATTCTTATATATGTATCGTATGAAGATATAATATCTTCTGAATCTCCTACATCTACTTCATATTTATCTTGAACTTTAACTTTTACATACTCACAAGTTCCTTCTTTAATACTATTTACAATTTTATTTAAATTACCTTTAGAAAAAAATCCCACTTTAACATTTTTTAAATCTTCTGAAAACATTTGTGATACTACTTCATAATGTAAATCTTCTATATTCACAATACTTAATATATCTTTTCCGCACTTACTACATACTGTTACTTCTTTTTCATTTATTCTTTGACAATAAATACATTCCATATAATTACCTTCTTTCACTTTATAATATTTGTATCTATATTATACTATTTTAAAATTAAAATTTCAAATATGGTAATTAAATACTTTTATCAATTCTAATAAATATTTAAATATTATTGTATGTTTTTGTCAAACTATCAGAAGTTATAGCATATATTAGATTAAAAGGAGCTGAATATATGATAGTAATAGATGCAGGTCATGGACGGAACAGATCCTGGCGCAAGTGGTAATGGCCTTATTGAAAAAGATTATGCTTTAGAAATGTCCCAATATATGGAACAAAAATTAAAAACATTAGGATATGATGTTAAATTAATTAGACCTACAGATGAAACATTAACTTCAACAGAAAGAACAAGAAGAATTTTAGAAGCTTATGGAAATGATCCAAATGTAATAGTTATATCTAACCATTTAAATGCAGGAGGTGGAACTGGAGCTGAAGTTATATATGCTCTTAGAAATACGGATGAATTATCATCTTTAATACTAGAGGAGCTTAGAAAAACAGGAATACCTATTCGTAGAGTGTACCAAAGACCTTCAACAAGTGATCCTTCAAAAGATTATTATTTTATACATAGAGAAACTGGAAATACAGAGCCTGTTATTGTAGAATATGGATTTGTTGATAATGCAAGTGATGCAAATTTTATTAAAAACAATTATAAGAAAATGGTTGATGCTGTAGTAAATGCTATTGTAATGTATAAAGCTCCTCCAAATGATTCTACAAATACTAATACTTATACAGTAAAATCAGGAGATACTCTATATTCTATTGCAAGAAAATATAACACTTCTGTCTCAAATATTAAAGCGTTAAATAATCTAAATTCAGACATACTAAGGTTAAATCAAGTTTTAAAAGTACCAAGTTCAAATATTAGTGACAATAATAGT
>CAYJMD010000007.1:0-26496 GCA_964371585.1 uncultured Clostridiaceae bacterium | reverse complement strand
AATAATAGTAATACGTATACAGTAAAAAATGGTGATTCATTATATAGTATAGCAAGAAATTATGGTATTTCTTTAGATAACCTAATAAATTATAATAATCTTAATTCAACAGTTCTTAGTATAGGTCAAATACTTAAAATACCAACTGATGATTCTTTTATAACTACTACCTATATAGTAAAGTCTGGTGATACTTTATATTCAATCGCCAAAAGATATGGAACTAAAGTTGATGTTTTAAAAAGTTTAAATAATTTATCTAGCGATATTCTTAGTTTAAATCAAAAATTACTTGTTCCTACCACTAATTCATCATCTACTGCTACAACATATACAGTTAAAGCTGGTGATACTTTATATGCAATTGCTAAAAAATATAATACAACAACTGATAGTATAATATCAAAAAATAATCTTAAAAATAATATTCTTATGATTGGCCAAACTTTAAACATTTAGCAAATATGAAAATAGCACTTAATAAATTATTAAGTACTATTTTTATATTATTTTATATTAAAATTAATTTTGAAGTATTTTAATCTATTTATAAATTCTAGGTACTCTTTTACCTAGAGTACATATTATTTCATAAGGTATTGTATTTAAATGTTTAGCTATCTCTTTTATATGCTTTACATCCTTAATCACTATCACATTATCATTAATTTTAACTGTGTCATCTATTTTTATCATTAACATATCCATACAAATATTACCAATTATTTGATAACGTTTATCATTTATATATACATATCCTTTTGTATAACTTTTTAATACTCCATCAGCATAACCTATAGCAACAATTGCTATTTTTTCATTTTCCAAAGCTACATATTCACCATCATATCCTACTGTTTCGCCTTTAACAATTTCTTTTGTTTGTATTACTTTACTATATACTGAAAATGTAGATTTAAGCTTAATATCATTATTATCAGCAAATCCATACATTACTATCCCATATCTACATCCATTTGCATATTTGATTTTAGGATAATTTTCAAGTGTTAAACTTTGAGCTATATGTACTATTTCAATGCTTGATAAATCTATATTGCTTGTAATATATTCAAATTTTTCTAACTGTTTATCTATATTTTTTTTATTACTTGCCTCATATATATGTGTATAAATACCTTCTAGTATAATATGGTTATTATTTCTATTTATAGTCTCATATGTATCCATAAACTCTTCTTTTGTTTTTATTCCAAGTCTATTCATTCCAGTATCTAATTTTATATGTACTTTTAATTTATTACTTTCATTAATATTTTCTAATACTTCATTTAAATGTTTATCTGATGTTATTGTTAATGTTATATTATTTTTAATACATTCATTTACATATATTCCATCTATATATCCTAAACATAGTATAGGTATAATATCACTATCAAGATCTTTTCTTATTTCTAAAGCTTCTTCTAGTGAAGATACAGCAAGATAATTACATCCCCCATCTATTATATTTTTAACTACTTCTATTTTTGTATGACCATAAGAATCTGCTTTTACAACACCGATATGATATTTATACTCACTATATTTATCTACTAACTTTTCTACATTACTTTTAATATTTTTTAAATTTATTTCTACATAAGTCCCTCTATAATTGTTCATTTGCTTTTCCTCCTAGTATAAATAATTAGATTAAAATTTTATTCTTCATATAGTGTATCAAATATTTTTTGTACTTCTTGTTTAGATATAGCATATTTTGTACTTACTTCTATTACTTCGAGTAACTTTTCCTCAACCTGTTTTAATATTTCTTCTTTTACAAGTTCATTACTTTTTATTTTAACATAACAACCTTTTCCAGGAACAACTGTTATATAGTCTAACCTTTGCAACTCTTCATATGCTCTTTTAGTTGTTATGACACTAATATTTGAATCTTTAGCAAGCTTTCTTATTGAAGGTAATAATTGTCCTCCTTTTAGCTGCCCATCTACTATATATTCTTTCATTTTATCAACTATTTGTTGATATATTGGTAATTCGCTATTATTACTAATTCCTATGTGCATCTACTACTTCCTCCTCTTTTATTGTCTCTAAATGTTTTTCTTTTTTACCTTTAACTATTTCTTTATGAGTTTTAATAAATATCACTATTGCAAGTACAAATGTTGCAAGCTCTGCTGCAACTGCTGCTGAAAATACTCCATCAATATTAAATAATGGTGCTAGTATTCCAAGAGCCATAAGCGGAAATACTACTGCTTGAAATAGCATTATCACAATAGACTGTTTAGGTTTTTCTACCGCAGTAAAGAATGAACTTGTTGCCATATTAAACCAAGCAAATAAATATGATATTGAATATAGTATTAAAGCTGACATTGCCATCGCTGTTACTTCTGCACTCTCGTTAGATGAGAATATATTTATAAAGCTTTCTGGGAATATAAATATAACTGCCATAAATATTACAGATATTATAGCGGTAGCAATTAAGTTTAATTTATAAAACTCAAATACTCTTTTATAGTTTTTAGCTCCATAGTTATATGATATTACAGGTGATGTTCCTTCTAATATGCCATAAAATACTGCTGTAAGTATACTATCAATATACATTACAATAGAATAACTTGCAACTGCAATACTTCCTCCTAAAGTTAAAAGTACTGTATTTATTACTGAAGCTAGTAAAGATCCTGAAATATTACTAAAGAATTCTGAGCTTCCATTATATACTATTTCTTTAAAATCTTTTAATGACATTTTAATTTTTGTAAATCCTAATGCTACCTTTTTACTAAAATATGGTAATATACTAAATATACTTCCAAGCAATAAACTTATTGTTATTGACAGACCAGCAAAAGTCATTCCAAGTTTAAACACATCTATAAATAAATATGCAAGTAATATATTCATTCCTGCTATCAATATATTTACAAACATACTATATCTTGTTTTTGAACATACTCTTAAAAAATTATCAAGAGCAAAATATGGTAATATTAGTGGAAGTGCATATACTATTGGAAGAGCAAAATCATATGTATAATTAGCTAACACTTCATCAGATATAAGTCCAAATATTATATCATCTATAGTACCTATAAGTAATAATTCTATTATTACACTTATCACAAATATTATAAACATACTAGCTGAAAATATTTGTTTTGCTTTATCTATATTTTTTTCACCTAGTAGTTTAGATACTTTAACACTTGCTCCTATTGCTATCATATCTGATAGACTTGTTATAATCATAAATATAGGTATAACTAAATTAACTGATGCTAGCGCATCCACTCCAATATTATTACCTACTAAAACCCCTACTATAATCATATACATAGACATAAATACCATACTAATAATATTAGGTATTGTTACTTTTGCAAATAATTTTAATGGATTCATATGTATAAATCTTTTTTCTAATTTCATATATTCCTCCTATTTAAGCATACATATATAAATTGTAACATGTTAACTACTATTTAGCAATATAAGTTAGTATATTTTGATTTTTTTCATAGAAAAAAGAACTTAGAAAATTCTAAGTTCTCTTATTTTAAATTCAGTGCATAAACCTTAATACTTCATTTGCAAATTTTGCAATAAGTTCATTTTTATCTAGCGCTAAAATTTCTAACTCTTTAACACTTAAATTGTGTTTAGTAAGGGCTAAAAATTTAAGTTCTTCAGATATGTCACTACTTACTATAATCTGTTTATAATGAGATTCCATAAGTGCATAATAACAATCAAAACATTTTTCATCATTTTCTCTTAAATTGTTTATAACAAACTTTGACTTTAAATGTAAAGGTACATTACTCTCTGAAGTATCATTATATAATGCTACTGCTCTTACAGCAGGATTTAAACTCTTCTTTAATTTATCTCGTGTTACTTGTGCTAATTTTGGATTAAGTGCAAGAAATAGATTGTATAACTCATTATTTTTATATGCAATTATATTACGTACACTTTCATTAGTTGATGAATTTTTTGCAAGCATACACATAATACTAGTGTAATTTATTGCTCTGTGATAAATTATACTAGATATTACTGGATCTAAATCTGTCCGCTTAGAAATATCAAACAATATACCATAATCTCTACAGTCACTAACTAATGTTTTAAGATCTACTTGTTCTTTTTGTGCTATTCCTTCTTTCATCATATTACACATTTCTCCTATGAATAATTTTTTTCATATTATATTTTTTTCTTCACATGATTATACCACAGATTTTAAATAATACAATATATTTTATGATTTATATTTAAAATATTCCATATATTTCCATATTTTCATCTATTCCTATTTTTTCAGCAGCTGGAATTTTAGGTAATCCTGGCATTGTCATTACATTTCCAGCATATACAACAACAAAACCTGCTCCATTTGAAAGTTTAATATCTGTTACACTAAATTCGTAATTATCTGGAGCTCCTAGTTTTAATTTATCATCTGAAAATGATGTTTGAGTTTTAGCTATACATATAGGTAAATGATTCTTATTTAATTTACTTATTCTATCTAATTCATTTAAAGCTTTATCTGAATATTTAACACTACTTGCTCTATATATTTCTTTTGTAATTATATTAATCTTTTCTTCAATTGTTTTACTATCTTCATATAGCATTTTAAAATTATTTTCTATATTACAAGCTTCTTTTACGGCATTTGCAAGATTTATACTTCCTGTAGAACCGTTTTCAAAAGCTGTAGAAACTATACATTGTACACCTTTAGTTTCTACGCAATCTATTACTACTTTAATTTCTTCTTCTGTATCTTTATAGAATTTATTTATAGCTACAATAAGTGGAACATTATACTTTTTCAGATTTTCTATATGTCTTTCTAAATTACAGAGACCTTGTTTTAATGCAGAAACATTTTCTATAGTTAAACTTTCTTTTTCTACTCCTCCATTGTATTTAAGAGCTCTTATAGTAGCTACAAGCACTATAGCATTTGGAACTAAATCTGCTTTTCTACATTTTATATCTAGAAATTTTTCAGCTCCAAGGTCCGCACCAAAACCAGCTTCAGTTACAGTATAATCTGCAAGTTTAGTAGCAAGTTTGGTAGCTATAATACTATTACAGCCATGAGCAATATTTGCAAATGGACCACCATGCATGATGCAAGGAGTATGTTCTAATGTTTGAATTAAATTAGGAAGTATAGCATCTTTAAGTAACGCTGTCATACTACTATTTGCTTTTAAATCTTTTGCAAATACAGGATTACCTTCGTATGTATAAGCTACTATTATATCACCTAGTTTATTTTCTAAATCTTTTATGTCATTTGAAAGACATAAAACAGCCATAACCTCAGAAGCAACAGTAATTTCAAAACCTGCATTTCTTTCTATTCCATTCACACTACTACCTTTGCCTACTGTTATATTTCTTAAAACTCTATCATTCATATCAAGTACTCTCTTAATACAAATAGTATTTATATCTATATTTAAAGTATTTCCTTGATGAATATGATTATCTAAAAGAGCAGACAATAAATTTACTGCACTTGTTATAGCGTGAAAATCACCAGTAAAGTGTAGATTAATATCTTCCATTGGAGTAACTTGACTATACCCTCCACCAGTTGCTCCGCCTTTAACTCCAAACACTGGACCTAAAGATGGCTGCCTTAAAGCAATCACAGTTTTTTCTCCTAATTTATTTAATGCATCACCAAGACCAATAGTCATAGTAGTTTTCCCTTCACCTGCTGGTGTAGGATTAATTGCTGTAACTAGTATCAGTTTCCCATTTTTATTTTTATTTACTTCTTTTATATATTTTTCTGAAAACTTGGCCTTATACTTTCCATACATTTCTAAATCATCTGTGCTAGCTCCTAGATAACTACCTATAACATCAATAGTTTTTTTATTACATTTTTTTGAAATTTCTATATCACTCATCATACTATTTTACCCCCAACTATCTCTTTAATATAAGTATTATATCATTTATACTTATATATGTAAATATAGTTAAGTTATAATTTAAATAATATCCTTAAACCTTATATCTGTAACTGCTTCTAAGCACACTAGTGCAACTTTGAATAATCCCTCTTGCTCATAAGAAACAAGCATACTACTAAGTCCAGTATTTTCTATTACTTTAGGAATTGTATTATCTATTAAATTTTCTTTTTGTGTAGATATTTTATCTATTAATTTACTTTCATCTCTTTTTCTTTCAACTATACCTCTTAATTTTTCTCCTGTAGAATTACTTAAATTGAATAAATCTAGTCTTCTAGCGATAGTTGTAAAATTAGTATTTATGCAATCACAACTTGATTCTAAAAAATGTTCGTAGGCACAATTATCTGGCATATTTAAAATACCACCATATGAATCAACATCTAATATTTCAGGGCATACTTCACACGTTTTGCATTCATGACAACAATTTAAAGTTTGCTTTAATATAGGTGATATTAAACTAATAAAAGTTTCTCTTTCTTGTATTGTTGTAAAAGACAAATATATAGATTCAAAGCTACAAAGAGGTATAACATGTTCATTTTTAAACTCTACTGCCCATGTACCATATATTATAGCTGGATCTATATCATTACTAGAAAAAATTTTATCTAGGTTAGAATTTACAGTTACATTAAAAGAAAATCCATTATCTATTAAAAATTTTACTGCTTTTCCAAAAGTAACTTCACACGGACATACTGAAGAACCAGATTTTCCTTCTTTCCCTTGTATACCTTGAGAACCTTGAACACCTTGAATACCTTGTGGACCCACTGGACCTGGAGTACAACAACAAGAAGCACTATCTCCTTTTGGACCTGTAGCACCTTGTGGACCTTGAGGACCTGCTGGGCCTTGAGGACCTGTTGAACCTGTATCTCCTTTTGGACCTATATCACCTCTATCTCCTTTTACACCTTGTAAACCTTGCTCTCCTCTTAAACCTTTTTCCCCAGTATCTCCCTTTGGACCTACTGGACCTTGTGGTCCTGTAGCACCGGTATCTCCTTTTACTCCTTGTACTCCTTGAATACCTTGTAGTCCTATATCTCCCTTGTCACCTTTTACACCTTGTAACCCTTGCTCACCTCTTACACCTTTTTCTCCAGTATCTCCCTTTGGACCTACTGGACCTTGTGGTCCTGTAGCACCGGTATCTCCTTTTACTCCTTGTACTCCTTGAATACCTTGTAGTCCTATATCTCCTTTATCTCCTTTTACTCCCTGTAATCCTTGCTCTCCTTTAGGCCCTTCTAAACCTTGAGGTCCTACTCTTCCCATAGGCCCTATATCACCTTTTACACCTTGTAACCCTTGTTCACCTTTTACTCCTTGTGCTCCAGTGTCTCCTTTTGGACCTACTGGACCTTGTGGTCCTGTAGCACCAGTATCTCCTTTTTCACCGTTATTACCTGTATCTCCTTTTATTCCTTGTATACCTTGATCACCTTTATCACCTTTAGGACCTATGCAACCTTTACAATTGCAATCACTTGATGTATGAGTATTTCCTAAATAATTGCTATACATATCCTTATTATTCCATGGTAAAACATCTTCTGTTTGACATTCATCGAATCTTTTATTATCCTCTTTACTAATTTCTTTTGATTTCACCTTATAGTTACTTTTTTCATTACTAACATATCTATTATCCAAAATATCAACCCCTTAATAAATTTATATTAAGTATATATTTTTTTATACATAAAAATAACTTTAGAGTACTATTTACTAGCAATCTAAAGTTTATACTAAAATGTTATTTTATTTTTCTAAATATATAATTATCGGCTTCAATAATGTATCTAGGTGGTTTCATTGTAGTTAATATAGTAAGTTTATCTATTTTATTATCTTTAGCTTTAAAATACTCCTCTAATTTAAAACTATTTATTTTACCATCATTATTCATTACTGCAATAAGCTCATAGTCCTCATCTAAACTTGCAAGCGTAGCATCACCATGACTATCATTACAAAACAGTATGCCATCTTTTTTTAAATAATGTTTAGTTTTTTGACCTGCAAGTCCTGAAAAAAGTGATATTACAGCGTCAGCTTTTTTTATATCTGGAATATTTTCTTCATAATCATTAAATACAAATTTAAGATTAAGAGGCTCTTTATAATTTTTGTTTTCTCGTAAATACTTTTTAGTAAGTAACATATTCTCTCTAAAAAATTTATTAGTACCATTATAATTATCTATGTATGTAACATTAGGAATATATAGTGATGGTAACACATCAATATACGATCCTGGATATATTGCTGAATCTAAGAAAAAAGTATCTGTTAAAGATTTATATATCCTTGACTTATATTCATTACTTAATTTATATTTAAAAAACTCATCCATAAATTTACACCTACTTTATAATAAGTAGTATTTGTAATTATATCTTATTTATACCCTTATTTCATTTTATTGAAATCAACATTTGGATTTATATATCGTTTTTTACCTATTGTTTTTTTACCAAAATTAATAGCAAGTTGTGGACATCTTTGATAGCAAGCAAGACATGCAACACACTTATCTCCAAATACAGGTTTTTTATTATCCTCTACTGTTATATTATTAGTTAAACAAATTTTTTGACAATATTTACAACTAACACAAGTATCTGTAACTATATATGATTTACAAAACTTACTAAACTGCTTTGTTACTATTTTTTCATTTACAGCATCTAATACACATAAAGGTGTATTTTTATATTTTACACTTTCCTTTTTCTTAATACTCATAGCTATTTTTTCTATTTCAGTAACTGAATCTTCTAATGTTTTAGTAACATAATCATCTTTAAGTTTTATGAAAATTGTAAAACTTTCTGGCATCTTTAATTTATATATATTCTTAATATTTAAATTATTTGAAGTAAAATATTTTTGAGTATTATATACTGCATTACCTAAAAAACCTCCATAGTTTATTATTACATAGTAATTTTTATCTCTCAACTTTGATAATTCTTTTATATATTCTTTAACATATGCAGGAATTGAAAAACCATATATAGGTGTTATTATAATTATTGTTTCATAATCGGATAAATCTTCTACTTTGGTATGTGGCATATAATACAAATTATTATCTTTACTATCATTTGCATTAATATCATCTAAATTTAGATTAAGTTTATTTGCTACATCAAACCCATTTCCTGTAGCACTAAAATATACTATTGCTGTATTCATATCTTTCTCCTTTATTTTTATACCTTATTATATCATGTATATATTAAAGTTTAAATATGCTTTAGTAATTATTATTCAAAAATATATAATTGTTATACAAAAATATATAAAAAAAGAACTTAAAATATTAAACGTATTAGTTTACTATTTTAGGTTCAATTAAATTCATAATATTAAATTACTCAGAAAGTTCTATATTATAATCTATTAAAGTTAAATCCAGATCTTCTACCGAATCACTATCTATCATGTACAGATTTGTTGCACTATCAATATAAACATGTACATCTACAGTTTTTGCTGGAAGGTATGCCATTGATGATGTTTTAGTTTCAAATAGATTTATAACAGTTTCATTCCATTTTTGATTAAACTGTGCATATTCTTCAGCAGTTATGTTTTCTACATCATATTGACTTGTAAGGTCATTATATGCCTGTACTATCTCTTTATCAATTTCGATAAACACATCTACTGGTTCTATATCAACCTTAACTGTATAATCTTCATCTTTTTTATTTTCAATCCCCTCATGCACTGTATATTTTACTTTACTATTTACATCTTTAAAAATATTATATATTTTTTCTTTATGAGCATCTGTAACATCTTCTAAATTATATAGCGTAGTTAAATAATCATATTGCATATCTAAATTAATTTGATATGGGCTCTCATCTGTAGAAGTTGATAATCTAGTTATTTCCTCATACTCATCTAGCTCATTATAATACGATGCATCTAAATAACTTTTAACATAATTTTTAGTAAAAACTGATCCATTTGAATTATTCGCAAAAAATGTTATTCCAATTATAATTAGTATTAATCCAGCTCCCCCTGCTAATCTTTTTAATACTTCTTTTGACATTGTAGTTCCCCCTTTAAATTTTACGTTTATATTATATCATATATATTTTATAATTACAATTAGCAATAGTGATTACTAACATTATAATTATTTAAATACAAAAAATGATAGTGCATATATCACTATCATTTAAATTTTTATATGTTTAAGTCCACATCATTTCTTTTATGATCTTCAATTTCAAAAAATTCTTTTTGTGTTAATTTTTTGCTTGAAGCAACTATACTTGTAGGGAAAGTTACTATCATTTGATTTAATCTAGAAACGTTTGCGTTATAAACTCTTCTTGAAGCTTGAAGATGTTCTTCAACTTCAAGTATTGATTTTTGAAGAACTGTATAAGTTTGACTTGCTTTTAAATCTGGATAATTTTCTACCATAACATTCATTTGCGATAAAGCTTCATCCATTTGTCTACTTACAGTCTTTTTTTCTTCCATTGACATACCTTGTCTTGCATTTATAACTTGTGTTAAAGTTGACACTTCATGTTTAGTATATGAACGTACAGCATCAGCCATTTTCATTAATACATCATATCTTTTATTTAAAGCTACATCTATTCCTGAAAAAGCTTCTTCTATTTTAACAACTGCTACATTTAAACTATTTGAAGTTCCAATATACCAAAGCGCTATTATTACTAAAATAACAACTACTACTATTACAACTGTCATTATTGGATCCATTTTTACACCTCCTCTCAAATATATTAATCTTACTTTTAATTAATTTTTTATATGATTCGTGTTTTTTTATAATATACTCTATTTAAGTTAAGTTCTTCATCCAATCTAGTTTTATACTTGTCCCAACCCATTTTTTCATAATATGAGTTTGCTCTTGAATTTTCTTTAAAACTTTCTAAATATAATGTATTGTATGTTTTAAATTTGTCTTTTACCATTTCATTAATAAAGTATCCTGCAGCACCCGTCCCTTGAAACAAAGGGTGTATCATAAGCATTTGTATTTGAGGTTTGTCCCAAACACAAAATCCTATTATATTACTAGTATCTTTATCAATTAATGTATCTGTTTGTTTTATATGATTTTTTATCAATTTTTCCGCTTCTTTATTTTTTATATATTCATCAATAATGGTAATATCAATAAAGCTTTTAAAATTATATTCTGTAACTTTTTCAGCTATATCTATCAGTATTTTTGTATCATTTGTATTAGCTTTTCTTATGCTATATTTTTCCATGCTACAATCACCTTACCTCTATATAATTAATTATATCACTTAAAAAAAATAAATCAAGCATAAAAAAACATTTTAAACTTATTATGTTAAAAGTTTAAAATGTTTAGTTCTATTCTACTTCGTCTGCATCAATATTTTGCATATTTACAGTTCTTCTTTTTATTCTATGTTCTTCAGATGCTTTTAAAATAGCATACTTTATTTCTTTAGAATTTTTAATGTTTTTAAGTTCTATTAAACTATGTGTAGTATCTGATGTATAACAAGTTACACTACCAAGACCAAACATTCTTTGAAATAATGATATTTTAAGCTGTGCATCGGTAATTTTATACATATAACATGAGTTTTCTTTAGTATTTAAAAATCCTTCTTTTATTATTAAAAGTTCATCATTTAATTCATAAACAGTAAATGTAAATGGTAATCCAAAAAATAACCATCTTTTTCTTTCTCTCATTTGCATAATATATTCTCCTCCATAATTAATCTATATACATTATATCACTTTAGTTTATAAATTACAAATTGATTGTGTTTTATTTTTTTATTATATTTCATACAATTTCTTAATATTTTGATCGACCAATACAAGTGTAAAATTTATATCATATTTTTCCACTAATTCTTTTATATGTTTAGTTACACTTGCAGCAATTTCTTCATGTTTATACCCGTGCATTCCTGTAGCTATACTTGTACTAACTAAATTATTATAATTGTTAAATTTTGCCTCTTTAAAAATAGCTGTATATGATTCTAAAAGTTCAATTAATGGAGACTTTGTTTCAAGAAATTTAGGCGCATATATATGTATTATATCCATTCCTAAATTAAAACCAGGTGTAATCCTTACTTCATTTACTCTCATATTTTTACTATATCTACTTTTACAAAACCTTTCTAACTCTCTTGCTGATGCTTCTTTATATATAAGGCCACAAACTCCACTTCCTGTAACCATATATCTATTTGCTGAATTAATAACTGCTCCTGCATTATCTAAATAATTCATTATATTTCCTATTTCTAATTTAAATACTCCCATATATTATACAATCTCCTAACTTAATCTATTTTTCATAGCATTAAGATATTACTAATATAGTATTAATAATATTTTATTATTCCCTTGTAATATTAACTCCTTTTTCCCCTACCATAACACTTCCATCTTTAAGACTTATGTATGGTGAAAAAGTTGTAGTAATTTCTTTATATGTAAATTCTATCTGAAAATTAGACATTATATCACTTATATTTCCTTTTACTATAAATGGATTTACTTCATTACTTGTATATAGTAATGATATTTTATCAAAATCTGTTATTTCACTTAATTTAAATGACATATCATCATATCTAGGTACTACTAAATAATATTCATCGCCTTCGAAATAAAAGAATTCATACTCTTCTTTATTTTCAATTTTATCTAGTGACTCTTCTCCATATCCTAAATATTCCACTGCATATAATGAATCTTCGTTATATGCAATATTTTTATATATGTTACTATCAAGTTTTTGAAATTCTAAATATATAAAAACACCAGTTGCTCCGATTATACAACTCATTAATCCCACTAAAATATATTTCATATACATTCCTCCTTAAAATCATTATATCATAAAATATTATGTTTGCAAATTATGTAACTCTTTTTATTAAAATTAATTACATTACAAATATAATTAATAATATTTTTGTAAGCTATCATACAATTCTATTAATATGTTATAATATAAAACTTCAATATTATTTAATTTATATTTAGATTTTTACTCGAAACTATTTAAAACTATAATTATTTATGATATTATATATATATTCGTTTAACTATATATTAAGGAGGTTTTTAAATGAATATGATACTTACACAAATGGAATCATCTACTAAGTTTGTAGCAGATAATTCTACTCACGTTAAAATAAATTACTTAAAACTAGATGAGTTTATAAATACAATAAATATAGCTGATCAAAAACATTGGCTTGAATCTAATCCTTTTGGAATTTTAGATCTTCCAATTGAAGATATAGCTCATTTATTACTTGTACTACACTCAGTTGACTTTTGTTTTTTTGGTGAACCTAAATGGACAGTAACTACATATGACCAAATTTTAGATGGATTTAATGCTCTTTTATATCTTTTAGTAGAAAGATTTAAAATGCGTAGTGATATTCTAACTGTTGGAGAACTTCAAACTATGCTTGAAGGACCTGTTACACTTCCTTTAATGCAAACTAGACTTAAAAATCTTGATTTACTAAATAATTTTTACTATAAAAATTATGGATTCTATAATGAAATTAAACATTTAACTACAGATGTAACATTATTTAATTTTATTGTAAATAAGTTTGTATTTTTCCAAGATGATGCAATATATAAATCTACAAAAGTTCCATTTTTCAAACTTGCACAATTACTTACTTCAGATTTATTACATGCACAAAAGATAAAAACAGGAATGAATATATCTACATCATCTTTAACAGGATGCGCAGACTATAAAATTCCACAAGCACTTCGTAGTGTTGGAGCACTTGAATTTGATGAAAAACTTGCTTTAGTTGTAGATAATAAAAAAATACTTAATAGATATTCTGAAATGGAAATAGAAATAAGAGCTAATACTTTAGTTGCTATTAACTATATTCATTCTAAATTAAGTGAAATTAATTTGTCAGTTACAAGATTTGATGTAAATGATTATCTTTGGAATTTAAGCCAAGATAAAACTAAAATGATATACCCATATCATAGAACACTTACAGATGATTATTAAAAATAACTGTTAAATTAAATTAAACTAAATTATATTAAATTTGATAAAAAAGAAAACTTACTATTACGCTTTTGTCTAATAGTAAGTTTTTTTATTAATATTTAATGTACTTAATAAATATTTTTTATACACTTTATTTTCTTTTCATACTTTTTATCATTTCTTTTGTACTCTTATCTATTTGTAATGATTCCATTATTTTTTGAAGTGATTTATTGTATGTAAAATCGTCTAAATTATTGTTATTTAAATAGTTAATTGTAATATCTGGATATTTGACATAACACATGGAAATTAACCAAGCAATTGCCATTTGTACATAATATTCTTTTGATTTTATACTATTACAAATCCTAAATATATCTTCTAAATATTGTTCTTCTATATAATGAAAAGTTAAAGTAACAAGTGCAAATCTTATATCATATGTTAACTGAGAATTTGAATATTTTTTAATTAATTTTAAATAGTATTCTTTATCTTTATTAACTTGTTTAAGAGAGTTACAGAAACTATCACACAATGACCAATTAGTTATTTTAGGAACAAACACATTAATATATTCTGTTATTTTTTCTTTATCATCTTTTAAAAGTCCAATTACAAGTCCTTTAATCATTGTCTCTTCAAAGTATATATCTTCATACTCATTTAAATACTCTTCATGACTATTTGATTTTACTATCTCTTTAGCAAGTTTTCTAAGAGCTGGCATTCTAATTCCTAATATATTATTACAATTTGGAATTAGTTTTTCTATAAATAGTTTATACTTCTCTTCTTTTAAAGCAAATAATTCTTCTCTTACATTCATATATTAATTACCTCTACTCTCTAACTCTAATAATTTTTCTTTAATATCAAGTCCTAAAGCATACCCTACTAATTTACCAGAACTTCCGACAACTCTATGACATGGAATAAATATCATTACTTTATTCTTATTATTTGCCATTCCTACTGCTCTTGACGCTTTTTCATTTCCTACTTTTATTGCTAACTCTTTATACGTAATTGTTGTACCGTATGGAATTTTAATAAGTTCTCTCCACACTTTCTCTTGAAATGTTGTTCCTTTAATATGTAACTTAAATGTAAAATATTTTCTTTTGCCATCTAAATATTCTTCTAATTCTTTAAAAACTTTTTCTGTAAAACTATTTTTATTATTTTGAATTTCATTCATATTTTCAATTAGTGTAAGAGAATGTACTTCATTTTCTAAATATCCTAATTTAAAATTCCCTATACTTGTACTATAAACTGCAAATTTAATTTCCATTACTATTATTCCTTTCACAAAACTCTTTAAACTTATTAAGTAAAAACTCATAGTCACTTGCTTCATAATAAAAATGACTTGAATTTTTAAGTTCATATATTTTAAATTTCTCATTATTTTCAAAGTATTTTATAGCGCTTGTAGATACAAGCTCATCATTTTTAGAAATAAATACTTCACTTGGAATATTTAATTTTCCCATATCTTTTCTCACATTTTTTATTTCTTTAAAGAGACCTAAATATACATGTATCCAACTTAAATATTTAAATAAGTTTCTATCTATATCTATTCCATATGCCTCTTTACTAGCTATTCCTACTAGATCATTTTCCTTAATTTTATCGAATAATATATTAAAACTACATCTAACTATTGCTGGTTTTAGTATAGTATTTAATGGTGGTGCAAGCAAGAAAAGATTCTTTATTTTACTTAAATCATCTACGATAGTTTCATTAATAGCAAATAGTGTTCCCATAGAATGTGCAACAATATATATGTTATCATATGATTGTTTTAAAATTTCAATTTCTTCATGTACCTGATTTTTCCATATATCAATATTACTTTTAGCAAACTCTTCCACACCTAATCCATGACCAGTTAATAGTAAATTACATATAGACCAATTTTTAGGAACATATTTTATAAATTTTTTAAAATGTATAGGCGTGCCCAAAATACCATGAATGAATAATATCACTGTAGACGAATCTTTAACTTTTTTTCTATATTCTTTATGCTTATTAATATTTCTCACCTCGCTAATGTGTTTTTCTTATTGTGTTTTTAATTTAATTTATTTATAAATAATTATATCATAATATTTAGCTTATTTAAAGTATACTAGATTCACATATTAAAACTACCTATATTATTATATAGATAGTCTTACTTTATATCATTTAATTTTTTGCTAATATATCTTTAAACTTTTCAAACTCTACTGGTTTTGAATATACAAATCCTTGAATATTATAGCAATCTAGATCTTTAAGTATTTGCACTTGATTCATATCTTCTACACCTTCTGCAAGCACCTCCATGTTAAGAATTTTAGCAAGATCAATTATGCTTTTAACTACATTTTGCTGTTTAGGATTTCTTATTATATCATCTACAAATGATTTGTCTATTTTAACAACATCTATAGACATTTTAATAATAGAGCTATATGAAGAATATCCGGGTACCAAAATCATCAATCATAATCTTATATCCTTTACTTTTAAGTTCATCTAATAATTTACATAGTATATCTAAATTTTCAATAGCCATAGATTCAGTCACTTCAAACTCAATATATTCACGAGGTATATCATATATTTCAATTTGCTTTTCTATATACTTAATCATACTATTGTCTAGTAATTCATTTCTAGATAAATTCACAGATATAGGAACTATTTTAATATTATTTCTTATTAATTCATTTAAATCTCTACATACCAGCTTAAATACTTCTTTATCTATTAGATTTATATACCCTGTTTGTTCTGCAACTGGTATAAATTTACCTGGACTTATAATTCCTTTTTCTTTATGAATCATTCTAACTAGAGCCTCAGCTCCTATTACTTTATTAATTCTACTATCTATTTTAGATTGATAGTACACCTGAAAATACCCTTTTTCTAAAGATTCTTTTATATCAGTTTCAATTTCTAATTTTTGTTTTTCTATTTCAATTATTTTTTCATCAAACTCTTTATATATACTTTCTGCATCAGATTTTATAAACGTTCTTGCTAAATTAGCATTATTTATATGTTTTTCTATTTCTGATATATTAATATTGTAACAAATTCCAGCTATAATACTTATATCAAACCTTAAATTATTACTTGTTACAAATTGTTTAACTTTACTGTTTATAATTTCTACTAATTCTTTAACTTCTTCTTTTGAATTGTATTTTTTGACTATTATAAACTTAGATCCAGCATCTCTTACAAAAACATCCTTTGGTAATAGTTCCTTTATTTTTTCATATATATATGTAATAAGTAAATTACCTGTTTCAACTCCAAATAATTCATTAATATTTGAAAAATTTTTAATACTAAAATATATCAGAGCTCTATCTCCTAAATTATCATTTTCTAAAGCTACAAGTAGATAATTATAATTAAATCCACCTGTAAGTACATCTCTATATACAATATTGTTAACTTTATTTATATATTTTTTTCTTTGATATAGTATATATATCGAAACACCTATAAATAATATTAAACTTACTGTTAAAGATAAATATAAATCAAAAGTTATTTCATCTATATAAAACCCAATATAATCTGCATCAACGAAACTCACTAGATGTATTACAGTATTAAATTCTTCAATGCTTGTAATACTTAAATAATTTTCAATTCCGCTTGTAATCATTTTCATTGTTTTACTATCTTTATTATTTAAATATGTAGTAAATACATTGACCTGTTCTTTAATATTTTCTTTATGAAGTATATTCTCTAGTTTTTGACCTATCAAATTTTCATCCTTATGTACTAATATATTTCCCTCTTCATCAAGTAATGCAAAATACCCAAGACCGTCAAAAATAGTATTGTTTAATATCTCATCTAAAATATGTATATCAATCCAAGCAAGAATCACTCCTGTTATTTCGCCATTTTTTTCTAAAGGAGCAGCATATACTAAAACAACATTTCCCTCTTCATCTACTTGTTTTACTAAATACTCTTTCCCTTCTATAGCTTTTTTATAAAAATTTGTTCCTGATATATTCTCATCTGTGGCCTTAGATTTATCACCAATCATTATGTTACCTTCAACATCTGAATATGTTATAGTCATGTAGTTGCGGCTTACTAAATTAAAATTATTAATTTCTTTTTCTAAATCATATCCTTCATTTCTATTATACAAATCTCTAATAACACTTATATCTTTAATATTTAATTGTATCTGCTCTTTTACTACTTCTGATTGTTTTTTAGATATCTCTTCTAGGCTAAGTGCTAAATTTGATTCTATTGAAGTTATACTAGATCTAATAATTAAAAAACTATATACAGAATAAATCAGTACTATAACTACAATTACTATTAGCATATATTTTATTATAGCTATGCTTTCACTTCTTATTTTATTTTTCATTTCAAATCAACTCATTAATAGTTTAAGCAATAAATAATTAATTATTAATTTTTTTACATAAAAAAACTCTAACAATTAAACATTCGTCTAATAGTTAAAGTTTATTTTATATTGTTTTTTTAATTTAAATCAAGCAAGCAAAAGTTTGTACAACATTCTGAAAAAAAATGTGGTTTAGTAAATGTTACTGCAAGTTGCTCAGTTCCAGAAATATTTTTTCTAAAACCTAATATAGATGTAATTACTTTTTTTTCATATCTTAAAACGCCATATACTTTTTTCTTAAAACTATCTGTATATTTGTATCCGTATATCGGTTTTAAAGCGCATATTTCATCTACAAAAATTGAATTAAGACATTGATGACTTCTAGGTGCAAATATTGGCTTTTGATCATTTCCAAGTATATCTTTTTTAGAAACAACTTCATATTGTACAGTCTTTTTAATGTAATTAATTGTTTGACTTATTAAGTAATATTCTTTATCTTCAATGAATACTGTAGGTGTATACTGAGTAATTGGAATTATCCGTTCTATAGCATTATAGCACTGTTTACTTGGTAAAATAATATCTGGTTTTTGATCATTACCGTCCTTATCTTTAGTATGCACTATCAATTGATACGTAATACCTCTTGCATAATCATCCTTCTGTGATATTAAATACACATTTTTACCAGTTGGTATAATTATTTGTTTAAATTCATTTTTCATAAAATTACCTCCTAAATTTAGTTAGTTTATTAAATATATATTTTGTCATATTATATCACTATTTATACTTAAGTTCAAGTTTAATAAGTTATTATATTAAAAGGTATAAAAAAAGTTAGTACTTCACTACTAACTTTTCATTTTATTATTCGCCTTCTACATAAAAATGATATTTACCACAATGAAGACATCTAAATAAATATCCTTTCATCGCAGATCCGGCTCTTAAATTAATTTCAAAAAATTCATATTCTTCTTTTGTACTTGCGTACTGTGATAAACATTCTTCAAATACACCTATTTCATGTAATTTTAGTGCATCAGCTTCTCCTAAAAACGTACAATAGTCATCACAACAAACTTGCCACTCTTCTCCTTGTAGTGATGCATATCCAGGAGTTCTTTTAAATAGTTCATCTGTTTTTTCTTTGTCTTCTAATATTTCAATTGCGCTTTGTACAAACTGTCCATCAAACTTTTCAGCCGCTTTACCTGAAGCGATACACTCTAAACAAACGATATTTACATCTTCATTTGTATATATATGTGTACAGTATTCAGAAACTTGGTTTAAACAACTCTGACATATTGCTGTTTCATGTTTAATTATTTCATTCTCATATACGCTTGAATTATATTTAAAATTTATTCTACTCATCTCATATCCTCTCTTATTTTATTTACAATTATATTATATAATGAAATTGTTTTTTATTCAATATGTTTATTATGAATTTTTATAATAATTTTCATATTATATCTCTAAAAATTTCTGTTATATTATTCATGGTACTTTCTGAAGATAATACTGTTATTACAGTATCATTATTTCTATCTATTATTATATATTGCCCGTTTGATCCATCTCTAAATATAATACCTTTTTTAGATATATATGTATAATAACCTACTCCTATTTTAGGGAATACTTTATCTACAGTATATCCACTTTTAATTTCATAATACGTATTAAATATTTTATCTAAATATTTTTTATCTATTATCTGATTATCAAAATATCTACCACTATTTAATATAACTGTTGCTATTTTATGAAAATCCTCATGTTTTAAGTACATTCCTGTGCAAGCTGAAAAGTATTTATCATAATAATCTAGTTTATACTCGCTAATATTTAATTTTTTAAATATATTCTCTTCAATATATTGCCCTAAATCAATATTTAATGCTTCTTTTAAAAACACGCTAATTATGTATGGCTCAGCGTTATTATATACAAATGTGTTTCCCACTTCATTTACAAGTTTATAATTAAGGACATAATTTAATAATTTTTTTTTAGGAATACTATTTATAATTTCAGTAGACATCATTTGTTTATCATAACCTGTCATATGAGTAAGTAGATTATGAATAGTCCACTTTTTAATTTTTTCAATATTTTCGGTATCTTTAATCTCTACTAATTTATTTAAACAATCATATACTTTAGTTTCAAGTGATAATTTCCCCTCTTTAATAATCATCATTATTGCCATTGCAACTATAAGCTTACTACAACTTCTAAGTTCATGCAACTGATTTTCTTTATCATATACAAGTACATCTAACTTATCATTTTGCTGGATATATATACTATCAACATTTAAAGTATTAAACTTACTTTTTAATTTAATTATATTTTCTGTTATTTTATTAATATCTATCATATTTATTATACCTAAACACTACTTTATTTCAGCTGCTAAAGCTTTAGAAAGTTGATCTGCACATGAAGTCCCTCTTAAGTTACAATCTACTCCAGCAAGAAGTTTAGATACTTCTTTAATATCTTTTCCTTCTACTAATTTAGATATAGCTTTTAAATTACCGTCACATCCACCATGAAAACTTACATTATATACTTTTCCATCTTTTATTTCATAGTTTATTTCTCTTGCGCAAACGCCTCTTGTTTTATATATTGCCATATGTTATTCCTTCTTTCTTTTATATATTTTGGGAGTATATATATTTAAATATATTTTTTTACATATTTGTTTAAAATCTTCCTCGTTAAAATTACCATGTGTTAAAATATGAAAATTTTCTCCAAACTCTCTTGTATACATCCCTGTAACTTTAAATCCATTTCTTTCATAAAATTCTTTTCTTTTTAAACGTTCTTCATAATTACTACACTCTATTACTTCTTCAATATTTAAACTGATTGATTTATCACTGTATCTTTCTTTTAAGTTTTCTAATATTTTTGTTCCATAACCTTTAGATCTCATATCTTTATCTATAGCTAAATATAGTATAAATACACTGCTTCTATATAGTATTACATATGATAAACCAACTACCATATCATTATCATAATATGCAGTAAACTGAGCATCTTGTTTTTTTGCAAACATATGTAAATAAAAAAGTGGTGCTCTTTCAGTTAGGGGGAAAGCTTCTTTATATATTTCTTTTATTTTACTGTAATTAATATCTTTTATACTTACATCTTTTTCTACTAATTCCATAATATTACCTATTATTCTCTCTTTGAACTATACATGGATTCCCAAACGCTATAGTATTACTTGGAATATCTTTAGTAACTACACTCCCAGCACCTATAACTACATTATCTCCAATAGTAATATTAGGTAGTACTGTAACATTACCTCCAAACCAAACATCATTTCCTACAGTTATAGGGTATGCTTGCTCTAAGCCTTTATTTCTATCTTCTGCGTTTAAAGGATGTATCGGTGTATAGAAACTGCAATTTGGTCCTATAAATACATTATCACCAAAAGTAATACTTGCACAATCTAAAAATGTACATCCATGATTTGCATAAAAATTTTCCCCTGTTTTTATATTATATCCATAGTCACACCAAATAGGACTTTGAACTGCCATTATACTTTTACTACTTCCAAATATTTTCTTTAGAAGCGTTAATCTTTCTTTTTCTTTAGAAGGTTTTAAATTATTATACTTAAAACATAAATCTTTACAATCAGTCATTTCTTTTAAGAGTTCTTTATCATAATTTGGATTATATATTTGTCCTAAATCTCTTTTTTCTTTTTCAGTCATTTTGCACCTCTTTAATTTATATTATTATATACTAAAATTTTAACATATTAAAATAAATATAAAAATAATGTACTAAACATATATAATTTAGCACATTATTTAATAACTTTACTACATCATATCGATGTTTATACTATCTTTAACCTCTTCATCTTTTTTTAATAATGCATCAATTAAACCACAGCACTCTCTACCTTCACCACAGAATCTATCTGTAATACAAGTAGGACCTAAATTTGCTCCCATTATAGGTGCAACATCAAACACTTGTTTAACCATATCTTTAGCTATATGTCTTATTTGCCACTGAGCTTTATTACAACAACGAAGTCTTGAAATCCATTTAATATTTCTTGCATTCATAGTAGTAACAACATTCAACATCTGATTCCCTAAATAGAAATATACTAAATCTTCCTCTGCTACACCAGCCTCTTTAAATTTTTCTAACATTTCTATATTCATTTTAACAGCAGTCTCATATACATCATTTACTTTGTTTTTAACAGACTCTGGAGTTACATAGTTAGCTAAATTCCACATAGGTAAAAACTCTGGTATTAGTAATGAATGCATTCTATGCCTAGTTAAATGTGTAAGTATAGCAAGAGAAATTGGTAATTGGAATGTAAAGTTAACTTGTTCAAGTTCTCTTTGCTCATCTTTACTAACTAATTCTTTCATTAATTTATATTTAGCTTTATTATCTTTTTTTATCATTTCGTCTAATTTTTTAGTAGCTTCTTCTTTCGAACATTGATAATGGTACATAATTAAACTTTCTAAAACAATATCGTCTGAATTTTCAGTATAACTTACTAATTTAGGTTTGTCTAAAATTTTAATTTCATCACGTATAGAATTTTTTTCTAAATATTCAAACCCTGTTTTTATTTCTACTGTTTCTTGATCTAAAATACTTTCTTTTAAATATGGTAAATGTGTACTTACCACATCAAATAATTTATCACCTAGTTCTTTTATTTCAGTTATTTTACTAAGTGGTCCATATCTAAATGCAACTATCATTTTTTCAAGTTCTCTAGCATTAAGACCCATTATTATATTACTATGATATGAATATGGAAGTATAAATCTAGCATCCTCTACATTTATCCCTGTATCTGCAATATCTCCATATGTATCAAACAACATTTTCATATGATTTTTATATTCTTCTTGTAACTGTTTATTGCTTTCATGAGGATTAAGATTTTTATCTCTAAAATTTGGAATATAGTATCCAACATTTCTAAAATCAACTTCTCTTCTAGACTTAATTGTAAATGATGTTAATCTATATCCAATTATAGTTTGTTCAACTATAGGAGTTACATCACATAAAGCAAATAATATATAATCATGTTCAATTATAGATTTATGTCCCATTTTAATTATTCTTTTTATAAGTTTTAAATTACTTTCATAATCATTACAACTTTCTAATACCTCAATTACATTACCTGGAAATCTAGATAGTTTTCCTGCAGCTGCTATGTTTTGTACTCTACTTTCTAAAGTCTCTTTATTACATTTTCCTAAAATTTCTATTCTCATTTTATTCCTCCCATATTATACTTTATATCTAGCTTCTTCTACTTTATATCACATTATTTTATTTAAGTCAACAGTAGTTTTAGCTATAAATTTACATACATATTTTAGTTATTTTTTTACTATAGTTATTTAGCAATATATATGCCAAATTTACTACACATAAAATTATATAAAATAATAAAATAAAAATTTAAAATGTATAATATAATAATTAGTAAATAGTAATTAGTAATACAATAAATATGTATATCAAACAAAAAACTTGTAACAAATGTTACAAGTCTATACTTTAAAATATAATACTGTTCTAAAAGATACATGAGCATATGCAGAAGTATTAATATTATACCCTCTATATCCTGCTGTATCTACTGCTCCATAATAACTAGAACCGCCACGAACAACTGAATATGCTCCAGATAAACTTGGAAATTCAGTAGTCCATTCATAATTTTTTGATGCTAAATCATATATATTACATCTAACATCTGTTGCTAAATGTGTTTGAATTGAATAATCTGTATCACCAGAAAATAATTGTATATATTCTAGAGTACTATCCCACGCATAACTATTTACTAAATCTGTAGCGTATTTATCTGTATTATACATTTCTTTAGATTTAGTTGCTGCGGTATATTGATTAATATATGTCCATGAAGCAAGACCTTTTTTAATAACAACTTCATTATTTTGTTTAGAAGATTCAAATCTACCTATATAAAATCCTCCATATTTTTCTACACTTGCTTTAAAAGCTTCAATATCCGCTATTTCATGTGTAGTATTAGTTCCTCTATCATCTCTGGATACAAGTTCTGTAGCTGTAAAATCACCTAAATAGCCTTTAGATGCTATTGTGCTATCTCCTTTAGGTATAACACTTCCTGTATCTGAAAAAGCATATCTATCAAATGATACACTACTAGTCCCGTCAACTGCTGTTGCTGGATCTGTAGGAATCCAAACAAATTCATTTCCATCTTCATCTTGAATTACTATTCCTTGTGCCACTTCATTTCCTGATTCTTCAGAAATTTTAAATCCAGCTGGAATAACTACTTTATTATTATATGAATCAGTAACATCAACATTTTCCTCTTTAGATATTACTTCTTGTGATGTAATTAAATCAGATACTTTTATATCTTCTGTGTATTCATTTACATTACCATATTCATCAACTATTGATTCATAACCATCTAATTCTATTATATAACTACTATCTTTAGATCTTTTACTATCTAATCTTCCTTCATCTATCATTTTATTTAAATAATCATCTAAAGTTAGTTTCTCTGAAGATGATGTGTATTGACTAATTCTCCATTCATTTACTATAGAAGTCATCGTTTCATATGCAGCTGTTCTATTTAGTTCTTCCTTAGCTTTATTTGCAAGATCTATCGTATTTGCTCCTGATAAAGCTGTAAGTACGACTGCTGTTGTAATAATTGCCATAACAACAATTGTTATAATTAAAACTATAAGACTTATACCTTTTTTATCTTTTGTATTCATTTATCCACCTCTTAAAATGTATATATTAATTATATAATTAAATTGCTTAAAATGCAATATTTATTTATTTTTACTTATTACAATTTTATCTTTTCTTATTTTGTTTTATAAAATTTCTAGCATTTTTCATTCCACCAACTGAGCTAAACATTCTTTCATGTTTTTTTACTTCGATTTCTTTTGCAGATAATCCTTCATAACTACTTTCATTTTTCATTTTAATATAGTTTTGAACTCTTCTATCATCTAAAATACCATCTTCTATAGCTTTTAAAATAGCACATCCAGGTTCATTTGTATGAGTACAATTACTATACTTACAATTATTTGCAATATCACTTATATCATTAAATCCAACATCTACATCTGTATTTAATATACCAAGCTCTCTCATTCCTGGTGTATCTATTATAGCTCCTCCATATATTGTTTTAAACATGTATTTGCCTGTAGTTGTATGTTTACCTTTATCTAAACTATCTACTTCTTTTGTTTCCATGTTTATATCATTTTCAGTAAGTTTATTAATTATAGTTGATTTACCTACACCAGAAGACCCAACAAAAGCTGCAGTAGTTCCTGTAGTTAAATATTTACTTAGTTTAGTAGTTATACTATCATCATATATATTTGTAACTACTATATCCGAGTACATAGATACTACTTCTACTTCACTTACAATACTTTCTACATCATCACATAAATCAGATTTAGTAAGTACAATAACAGGTGTTGCCATACTATCCCATGCTACCGCTAAATACCTTTCTAATCTATTTAAATTATAGTTATTATTTAGTGACATACAAATAAATACAATATCGATGTTAGTAGCAATTATTTGTTCATCCTTTGTCTTTCCAGCTATAGCTCTGGAAAAAATACTTTTTCTTGTTAATACATGATGTATTATTGAAACAGAGCTATCATCTAGTATATCTAACATTACAAAATCACCAACAACTGGAAACTCTGAATTGTTATTTACTTCATATCTAAATTTACCTGACACTTCTGCAATTACTTCTTTATTATCTGTTACAACTTTATATTTATCTTTATTTTGATTTATAACTCTTCCTAGTGTATAACTTTTATGCATTGTAGCTTCTGATTTATATCTATCTGTTATTCCATATTCTTTTAATAAGTTCATTTTTT
>CAYJMD010000006.1:69787-79262 GCA_964371585.1 uncultured Clostridiaceae bacterium | reverse complement strand
AAATAAACATCTAATTATATAATATTTTATACCTTTTTGTAATATTTGTTGCATATTATGATCTAATAACATATACTGTATTATACTGTTTTAAACTAAATACAAACATAATTGGAGGTATTATTATGAAAGTAACAAATAACGGTGTAAAAGTATTAAACAATAAAGTTGATATTGTAGGAGAATTAAATAATTTTTCTTTATATATAAATGATATAATATTGTTTAATAATTGTAGCGATTTCACTTATATTAAAGATGAAATACTAGCTATACGAGTAAATGGAATGATGCATGCTTTTGTGCTTATGAATGGAAGTCATATTATTCATAAAGTACAAGATATTAGTAGCAAGTATATAAAACTATGCTCTGATGCTTTTACTTATATTGTTGATTACAATTTAAGAATTACAAAACATCCATTTTAAAAAAGCTTCAAATACAGTAACTCTGTATTTGAAGCTTTTGTTTTGTTTTTTTATTTCATTTATTGTTTTTTATTTCTTTATTTTTTATTAACTTTCATTATATATTTAAATTTATTATCTTTAATATTCATTATACTAGTCATTCTTAAGCTTATTAAATTCACCTTCGTTAGTAAAGTTATATATGTTATAAAGCATTAATACATCTGTAACTTGATTGTCATCATAATACATTTTTAAATCAATATTAACATATCTTAAATCGAGTACTATAATCCTTTCATACTCTCCAAGTAAGAAAGGTATGAAGTTATGTCCAAATGAATCTTTAAAAACAAGTAATGTTTGACCATTATTAACATTAGTATCAATTACAACTTCAGCATGATTACCATCTAAGAATACTGTATATTTATCTTTTACATTTAAGTTATCCATATTATACACAGAATTTGTTTTAATAGTTCTATCATATGTAACAGTATATTTAACACTATCATCTATCTCATATAAATCTATCGTATCAGGAACAAAAAACGGGTTTATAGCTTTTGAATAAAGACTACCGTAAAAATTGTCATTTACATTTACAAATTCGTTATTTAAAGTGTTATGACCTTTATTTTCACTATATACATTATATGCAAGTTTTGCACCTAATTGTGTCCAATGATGATCTAAATCGTAGTAAATATATTTATCATTATTAGATTTTAAAATATCTGTAACATCAATATTATTACTGTCTAATTTACTATATATTTCTTTTATTAATTTATACTCATCATTAACATTTGCAAATTTAAGTATACTTTCACTATATACATACGTTTTAGTTGGAATAATCATTAAATCCATTTCAATTCCATGTAATCTTTTAAGTGTTAATATATATTCATCTAATATTTCAAGGTTTTCGTTTAATACTTCATCAGTTATCTTATCATGCATTTCTACAAGTATATTATCTTCACCATAATACACTCTAGAATTATCTTTTTTACCACTTGCTATTTCAACTATATTTTTAAGTGATATAAATTCATTTCTTAGTACTATGTGATCTGAAAAATATTCTTCTACTTTTGTAGTATATGTAGAATTAATAAGTCCATCAACACTAAATTCTGGCATCACTGCTAAAACTTTATTTTCATTTTCAGAAAATGTTATATCTGGTATTATTAAAGAAGCAATGCCTATTATAAATATAACACTTAAAAACATAACTATAACAAGCTTATTAAATAGTTCATCCATAATATTCACATTACCTCCTTAAAATCTAAAGTACAAGAATGGATTGTATGTACTATCAACTAAAAAGGAAATTGAAAGTATAAATATACTAAAGAATACTACAATATTAATATATTTAAGTTTAGTACTTTGAATCTTTTCCATACATACTTTAGGGATGCTTGTTGCAAATATACATCCAAGTATTATTATCATATAATTTGATATTACTGCATACAGTCCTACATTTGATATTATTCCATTTTCAAAACTAAACATTTTTCCTAAGTACATCATTATTTCACTTACAGATGCAAATTCAAATAATACCCATCCAACAAGTATTAATAATATAGAATACGTATGTCTTATTATACTTGGTAGTTTTTCAAGCAATTTGTACAAGAATAATTTTTCTAATATCAAAATTACTGCAAAGTATGCTCCCCATAATATAAAGTTCCACTGTGAACCATGCCAAAACCCTGTAAGTAGCCAAACTATAATAATATTTCTTAATTGTATTAATATACCTTTCTTATTTCCTCCAAGTGGAATATATACATATTCTTTAAACCATGAACTAAGAGAAATATGCCATCTTCTCCAAAATTCAGTTATACTTTTAGAAACATATGGGTAATTAAAGTTTTCTAAGAAATTAAATCCAAACATTTTACCAAGACCTATTGCCATATCAGAATATCCACTAAAATCAAAATATATTTGAAGTGCAAAACATGTTATTCCAATCCAGCTATCTAGTAATGCAAGTGATGTTATATCACCTGTTTTAATAGTAGTCCAAATAAGACCTAAAGAGTTTGCAAGTATTACTTTTTTACCTAGCCCTTGTATAAATCTTAATATACCTTCTGAAAACATGCTTGTAGTATGTTTTCTAGTATTTATTTCATTAGAGATAGTTATATATCTAACAATAGGACCAGCTATAAGTTGTGGAAATAGTGCAACATATGTTCCAAACGCAATTATATCTTTCTGAGCATTTACTTTTTTTAAATATACATCTATAGTATATGACATCGTTTGAAAAGTATAAAAGGATATACCTATAGGTAGTCCTAATCTTAGCAATTCAATATTAAGTCCTAATAAACTATTAACATTAGTAATTACAAAATCTGAATATTTAAAAACAAAAAGCATTCCTAAATTAACTACGACTGAAGTTATAAGTAATGCTTTCCTAGTATTTTTATTTGAACTTTTTTCAATATATTTACCAACAGTAAAATCAAAGAAAGTAGAAAATATCATTATTAGTACATATATAGGTTCTCCCCAAGCATAGAATATTAAACTAGCAATAAATAATATTAAATTTTTAAATTTACTAGGCACTATTCCATATATTAAAAGTACAAGTGGCAGAAATGTAAATAAAAAGAATATACTACTAAATAACATTTTATCACTCCTTATTTTACTTCTGTAAAGTATGAATTAAATTGTTTTTCAATCACATCATTATTTTCTGAAATAGAAAATAATACATACATACCATTTGTAACAATTAAAGGATCATTTGCAAGAGCATATTGATCTTCTAAATAATCTTTAAAATTGTTAGCTATATCTATAGCTCTATTTTTAAAAGTTTCTTCTACAGTTTTAATGTTATTAGAATCCTTAACTTTAACTATAACAAATTCATGAGCTTTTATGTTTATTAATGGTATTTTACCAACATAACTATCTATAATATTTAAATCTAATTTATATATATCAGTTACATATTCTGGTGTTAAATCAACAAGTGAATCAAAATCAGTTATGTTTGTTTCATCAAATTCTGTTAATATATCACTAATCATTGTTGATACTGGTACATTAACTTCTAATTTTTCTTTAGACTTTGTATCTAAATCTATAAGTATAATACTAGTTACTATTACTAATATTATTATAACAACTAAACTAAATATTATAATTTTATTTCGTTTATTCATATTTTCCTCCTTGATTACACAAAATAATTTTTTAATTAAAAAAAATTATATATTTTAATGTAATACATACACTACAATTATACCACAAAAAAAATAAAATTCAAATTAAAAAATACTCTTTAAAAGATTTTAATTGTCAACTTTTGTAAATTATAATAAATCATACTTAAACTAGAATAAAAGTAATAATTATGAACATACTAAAATCATGTGAATTAGGAGGTATATTTATATGGATTCATTAAATGCACTTGAAGTGCAAAACACTAGACACATTGGGTCGATGTGCACAAATTTATGTGATAAAATTACTTATTACAAAACTTTAACATCTGATACAAATATAACAGATGTTATGGAAAAAATATGTTCTGATTTAGCTAAATTAAAATCAGAACTTTCATCAATGCTATAAGGAGGATTTAAAATGAATGAAAAATTAGCAGTAGCAGATTTACTTACTAGTATTAACTCTAGTATATCACAATTAATGTATTCTATAGAGCAAGGTAATAATGAAAATTTCAGAAATACTTTAGCTGATCATAGAAATAAATTAGAAGCTTTACAATTTGAATTATATAAAATAGGAAAACAAAAAGGTTATTATGTCCCAGCAGCTAAAGCTTCACAAAACGATATTGATCAAGTTAAAAATGAACTTGCTTGTTAATATTTATATGAAATAAAATAAGTCCAACTATTAGACACATGTTTAATAATTGGACTTACTTTACTATTTTATAATAATTTTTGTTATATATCCTTCACTATCTTTTTCATTAGTAACATTATATGTATCAAATGGTGCTAATTCATATTGAATAGTAAATATTGAAGTCATGTCAGTAACTTCTTTATCATTATAGCTAACTGTTATTGTTCTAGTATCTTGATTGTTTTTAACAGCTACTGATGCCAGTAAAAGTTGAACATTAGATCCTGTAACATCACCTGTAACTTCAATGTCTGCATTAAATATTGTAGCATTTGATCCGTTACTTTCTGGAGTAACTGTTTCTATAGTTATTTTAGTTATATATCCTTTTTCATCTTTTTCTGTTATGATATTTGACTTAGCAAAAACATCTAACTTACTTGCATAATTACTAATTTCTGTAGAATTTGCAAGTTGAGTATCATCTGTAAATATCGCAACAGTTCTTTCGCCCTCACTATTTTTTTCATTAACATTATTTAATAATGTTTGTACATATAGATTAGATACCTCACCGTCTTGGTCTATTCCTGCATTAAATACAGTCGAATCTATATTGTCTGTACTAAATAGTGTTGTAAAAAAATCAAATATTCCTACATCTTCGCCTAAAACATTACTAGCTGTATCAGTTAATTGTGAAAAGGCAATTGAAAGAATTATTATTGGAATAGATACTATTAATAGTATAACTACTATAACAGCAACAATTATACCTGCAACATTTGTTTTTTTCTTCTTTTGGCCAACATTAAAATCTTCTGCTTTTTTTTGATTATCCATATTTACATTTTGATCTACACCTGAAAATTCATTATTATTATTTTCCATATTCTTATTTCTCCTAATTATTTATTTCATCTATATATATTATTTTAATATAACCATCATCATTTTTTGTATGTGTTATCATATATTTAGTATTTTCTTTAATTAATGTTTGAAGATGCATTATATCATTTAAATTTATATATCCATTACTTTCAAACTCTACAACAACTTCATTTATATATTGATCATTTGAATAAATCACATTTTCAAGTAGTAGCTCAACTTGTTCATGAGACTTTTCTCCTGCTTGATCAATAAGTGCATTAGATATTTCAACTTCTCTGCTAGTAACTCCCATAAGTCTATATACCATATCTAGTACATCATAACTCTCATCAAACGAATTTGCTACAATACTATTTAATTGCATTACAACAACTCCAAATGCAAGTAACGGTATACTAACGAAAAATACTATAATTATAACTGCTATAAAATTAGCAATCTTATTTACTTTTTTTCTATTACTCTTTTGAGTAGGGTCAACATCTGCATTAGCAATATGTACCTCATCAAAATTTTTATCTACATCTGAAAATTCATTATTATTCATAATATTAACCCTCACCAGATATATCTTTTTTCACAATTAACTTAATAATATATCCTTTTTCATCTTTTTCATGAGTTACTTTAAATTTATCATAATCTGAAAGTAATATTTGAAGATCCATTATTTCAGTAGAAGTAGTATAGTTAATATCTTCAAATTCTATAAAAACATCTTTTTCATACTCAGCATTAACAATGATTACATTATCAAGTAATGATTTGAGTTCATCATAAATTTTTGTTCCTGTATGTAGTATAGACATATTAAATGACTTAACTTGTCTATCTTCAACATTTAATATATTATATAATATATCTCCTATTCCAAAACCTTCACCTAATTTATTTTCTTCCAAACTATTTATTTGTGACTTCATTATTCCAAAAGTAATAATTGGCGTACTAATAGAAATAATTACTATTATTATAACTATTATTAAAAATATTTTTTTAATCTTTTTATTTCTTGCTTTTTCTTCAGGAGTTATATCTTCTTTTACTTTATCTTTATGAACATCTGCAAATTCATTTCTATTATCCATTAAATCCCCCTTATATAATATCTACATTATACTATCATTTGCACCGTCTTTAAGTATATCTTTTATTGTAGTATTAAGCATTGGAATTACCTCTTCTGGTTTAGCTAAATAATATCCTTGCATATTTTTAACACCTAAATGTTTTAATGTATCATATTCTTCTCTTGTTTCTATACCAAATGCTATAACTTCAACTTCTCTAGTCATACATATAGTTACAAGATCAGATATAAATTTTTTTAACTTTTCATCTGTAGCAATATCTTTTATCATAGCTCTATCTATTTTGATATAGTTTGGTCTTAAAGCTTTTAAATCATCTATTTCTATTATAGATTTACCAAAATTTTCTAAACATACAAATCCATTTACATTTTGAACAGCAAGTACTTTAGTCTGTAATGTTGTTGGGTCGAACATATCATAATGGCTAAACTCAAGTACAGCTTCAAATCTATTCATAGCATCATATATTCTAGGTTTATTTACATATGATTCAAAACTTTTAATACTAATATTGAAAAAGGCTTTTTGTGATTCTTTATCTTCTATTTCTTCAAAGCTTTCTATTGCATTTAATAGTAATGCTTGTTCAATCATTTCTTTTTTACCTTTTTCTTCTGCATATCTTAACAGTTCTTTTATTTCAACATGTTTTTTATAATTAATTTTACTAAATACTTCATATCCCATAACAAGCATCTTTTCAACATTAATAATCGGTTCATAAACATTTGTTATATTATTTCTTGATACAATATCCTCAATAATACTAGCATACTCTATTTCAGAAATTTCAGTATGATCTTCTTCTGTTGTTATTAAATCTTCATTTTTTTCTTGCTCTAATACTATTTTTTGGAAATATAGTTCAGCAAACTCTAAATATTTAGCTCTTGTTAGTTGATATTTGTTATATACTTCTATACTTTTAGCTTCTGCATCAGCATCTTTAACTTCAACAAGCATATAGAAAGCATCTTTATCATTATGCAGTTCTTCTGCTAAAACACGAAGGTTATCATATATAATTTCACCTTCATTTAAAAATTTATCATGATATTTAATAAGAGTAGTTACAAGTACTATATCTTCATCACAAAAATTAAATCTTTCTAATATAACTTTTGCAAGTTCTACAGACATTTCATCATGACCTGAAAAACTTTCATTACCTTCAGTAGTTACAAGTTTAACATATGGTTTTCCTATATCATGTAACAGCATCGTCCATTTTAAAAGTTCTAACTTTCTCTTTGCTATCATTTTTGTTTTTGTACCAACACTGGCAATAGTGCTTAAAATATGTTTAAACACACCATATCTATGATATGAATTGTTTTGAGTACAATTTATAACATCTTCTCCATGTCTATTTTTCACATAAAATTCTGGAAAATCTTCTAAAAAACATTGTTCTGAAGATAACTTTAATATAAGTTCCTCAACATTTTCATCTAATAGTATATCTGTATATAATTCTCTTTTTCTATCTGCTGTAGATGCAAGCTCTAAATCTTTCCTGTATTTAGCAACTACAGAATCAGTTTTATCAACTAAAGTTGTTCTAGTACGATTTAATGTTTCACCATCAAATATCCCTTCGTAATTTAACATATTTATCCTCCTAAATCAATACAATTTCTTGTATTTATATTACTATTTAAAATTATATCACTAAATATTTTTTTTTGCAATAAATTACCGTATTTATATTGGTATTTGACATATTATTTTAATGAATAAATAACGTACTAAAAAAGTTTTTTATTAATATTTTACAAGCTTGGTTTATAATTTTTTTAACAAATATATTAATTATAATATTTAAAATATAAAATTTTAGTATATTAAGCTTTAAAATAAAATATTTTTTATGTAAATTACATATTTTCTCTTGACTTTTAGTGTAAAAAGAAGTATAATAGACGATGAACAGTATTTAGATAGATGAACCCGGAAATTTATCTAAGATACACTTAAATATTAAATTTGGAGGATTTTATGAATAATACTACTCATAGCGTTAAGCTAAGCGAAATTGAAAGAAAATGGTATATTATAGATGCTGAAGGAAAAGCTCTTGGTAGAGTTGCAACTGAAGTAGCTAGATTATTAAAAGGTAAACACAAACCAACTTATACTACACATTTAGATTGTGGAGATTATGTTATAGTTTTAAATACTGACAAAATAGTTTTAACTGGTAACAAATTAACTGATAAAATGTACAGAAAACATTCTGGTTACATTGGTGGAATGAAAGAAACTCCATACTCAGTTATGATGGCTAAAAAATCAGATGAAGCTTTAAGACTTGCTGTTAAAGGTATGTTACCTAAAAATTCATTAGGAAGACAAATGATTAACAAAGTTAAAATTTACAAAGGTGCTGAGCACGATAATGCAGCTCAAAAACCTGAATTATGGAATTATTAGGAGGAACTTAAATTATGGCAAAAAAAGAATATATCTATGCAACTGGTAAAAGAAAATCATCTATTGCTAGAGTAAACATTATACCAGGAACTGGTAAAGTAACAATAAACAAAAAAGATATTAATGAAGTTTTCGGTTTAGATACATTAAAAGCAGTTATAATGAAACCTTTTAACGTTGCAAACCTTATGGAAAAATATGACGTTGAAGCTACTGTACATGGTGGTGGATTCTCAGGTCAAGCAGGAGCTATTGCTCATGGTATAGCTAAAGCTTTATCTACAGTTGATCCAGAAACTAGAACAGTTTTAAAAAGAAACGGATTATTAACTAGAGATTCTAGAGTTAAAGAAAGACATAAATACGGTCTTAAAAAAGCAAGAAAAGCACCTCAATTCTCAAAAAGATAATAACGTGCTATATAATATTAAATACCCACTTTTCAAAGTGGGTATTTTTTATTTTAATAAATTCTACGTATCATTTTATATAACTAAATTTTATATTATATTAACTATTTTATTTATAGATATTTAATAATATATAGCCACTGTTATATTTATGTATACTTGTGTATTAACAAACGCTAACATAAATGGTATAATTTAGATGTTCGAAATTAAACCTAATTAAATTTAAAAAGGAGAAGACTATGTACAATGTAAGTATACCTGAAATCACAGATGAAAAATTAAAAGAGCGCTACCAAAAAATAAGACCTATTGTTGAATATGAAGGAGTTAAATACTT
>CAYJMD010000006.1:51404-69687 GCA_964371585.1 uncultured Clostridiaceae bacterium | reverse complement strand
ATTGTAAGATTATATGAAAAAGTCCAGCAATAAGCAAGGAGATATCACATGTTAACTTTATTTTTAGTAATACTTGTTATTTTGATTGTAATTAACACGATATTCTTTTTAAAAGCAAAAAAAGATTATAAAAAATCAGATTATGATCTGTTTAATTATCACGGCTTATATATAGTTTATACAATTTTCACTATAGTCATTCTAACACTATTTTTTATAAATCTTTATAAATTACAGTCAGCACATATCATTGATGAAAAAATTGCAATGTATGAAGAAGAAAACACAAGAATAGAACGTGAATTAAATCAAATTATTACTAGTTATTTAAATCATGAGTCAGATATATATACTCATGATAAAGAAGGTGAATATCTAATACAAGCTATATTAGCATATCCTGAATTAAATTCACAAGAACTTGTATCTGATCAAATTGAAGTATACATAGATAATAACCAAACTATAAAAAACTATAAATTAGATAAGATTGATTTATCTTTAACTAAATGGCTATTATACTTTGGAACTTAAAAACCAAACTAATAAAATATGTGAATTTATTTTCATATATTTTATTAGTTTTATATATATTCTAGTTTGATTATACTTCTTCTTAAATAAAAAAACACCATATTTTAAAATATGGTGTTTTTTGTTTATTACACTCTTTCAACAGTCGCTGAAAAAGTAAAAGTGGTGTTAAGATTTCTATCAAATCTTGCTGGCACAAAGAATTTAACTTCTTGACATGCTTTTGGAACAATAACAATAAATTTATTATCTCCTTTTTCAACTACAACATCTTTGGTAATACCTGTAGGTGGAGATTCTAATTGTGCCCTAAACGAGTCTGATGAATTCACTTCAAATGTTATTTGATCTCCTTCATTAAAATCGATATCTGCTCCTTTTCTAATAGCAATTCCTAACCCGCCAATACATTCATCTTGATTGAAATTTACTTGAATCTCTTTTGGACAACTAATATCCCAAACTTCTCCAAAATTAGCTATGCTATCAAATTGAAATCCGAATCCTGTTTTAATCATTTTCATAATTAATCTCCTTAAAAAATTTTTTTTAGTTTAAATATAACACGTATATACATTATAGCACATTTTGCCATATTTGTCAATTTTATAAACACAGAAGATTACATAAGTGTATCAAATTGCATATCTATTCTAATAAATTAAGAGAATCTTTTTTCTCCAAATCAGTTACTCCATTTAAATAATAATATGTTGAAGGTATGTCTCCTACAATAATAGTTTCTGCTATTGTTATTTCATTAACATATTCCTGAGAGCTAGTATAAAAAGGTGCTATTAGTCTTACTTTAGATATTATTTCTAAAGTTATACTATGCCTAGTTTGATTTATACCGGCCTCAGAAAATTCAGATTTTATCCTACTTGTTACACTGCTTGTAGGAACAAGTATTAATTTAATGTCTGGTCCATAACCACTAAATATTCCCATTTGAAATATACTACTAAGTGGTACATGAACATCTGTAGATTCAATCAAATCAAGCTCAGTTGCAACTATATTAGTAATTTCTGTTGCTAAAGTATTAAGTTTCATTACATTTGCACTTATAGCAGATATTTCTCCGTTTACATCTTTAGTTATCTCAACAAGTTCATTGTACGAAAGATTAGATATAACTTCTTTAGTTGCATCATTTGTTATATTAAAAGCTATACTTCTTGCTGTATAATTACAAATAGTTTCAATTACTGGTACTGAAATACTAAATAGATATGATATACTACTAACAACAACTACTATAGTAACAACCATAATAATAAATGATTTATTAAAACGTAATTCTTTAAGTGATCTCTTATAATACTTAAGTTTCATACATTAGCGAATAATTAGTATTTTATCATTCACATTTATCATTTCAGGCTTTTCTATATTATTTGTCTTCATAACTTTTTCCATTGTTGTTTTATACTTTTTAGAAATATCCCAAAGTGTATCGTTTGGTTTAACTATATATAGATACATACTATCTAATTTATCTAAGTCTAAACTTTCAGCTTCAATACTTTCTGAATAATTCATATTCATTATTTGATCTTGAATAATTTTAACATTTAGTTTAAGTTTAATTTCAGCATCTTTTCCATTTAAGTTTACAGTTAGTTTTTCTATACTAGTAGTAGCCTTAATTAATGAATTAACATCAGATGAATCAACAGGTATTTTTTCACTAACTAGTATATCAATTACTTTACTTTCTACTTCTAATGTTTCAGTATTTTGAAGTAACATACTAAGTTTTAAATTACCATCCACATTTATATCACTACTTGTAGTTTTAATATTTAAATGATTAGTATCCATAGAATAATCTAAAAGTTTCATAGTAGCTACTACCACATCACTTATATATTCTTTTACATCAATTAATTTATTTAAAATATTAGTATTATATACAGGAGAAACAATTTTAGAATTTATTTTAAGATCACTTTTTTCACTATAGAAATCTTCAATATATGTAATTTCATCTTCTTCATACATCTTAGCACTTACTCCTATTTGATATTCTACATTCATAGTTTTACTACTTATCATATCAGGATTTAATTTAATCAAGAAATTATTCATAGTATACTCTATATCAAATTTACTCTTATCACTAATATTATCAAATTCAATCATACCAGAAAAAGGTATTTCCATATTAAATATTTTAATATCTGTTGTTTCAAGTTCACTTAAATATACAACATCTATACTTATATCACCTTTTACCATTATCTTATTATAGCTTTCTTTATAATCTTCATTAATAATTTTTGTAGTTACTTTTAGTATTTCATAAAAATCGTTACACTCTTTAGGTATCATAACATCTTCTGTAGAGGCAATAACATTATTTACTGTTTTAATCATGTTCATACATTTGCAAGATTTAGACTTAGTTTGCATTTCTAAATCATCACTAAATTTTTCTATTATATTTAACTGCATCATTTCTGTATATTCAATATCACAAACTATTTCGGATTTGACAGAAAGTTTTCTTTCATTTGGTAGTGAATATATAACATTTTTAGTACATACATTAACTCTTATATCCATATCCTTGTTTATATTTTTTACATTAACTGTCATACTAAGTGGATATGTCATATACATTCCTCTTGTTCCCATTAGATTATCACTTGTCTTATATATAACGAAATAACTAACAGTTCCATTTAATTTAATTCTATCATTTTCAATTTCATAACTACTTATATATGGTGTAACATTCATATTTATAATTTTCATTACATCTGGTTTACTATCTGGTACTAAAATGTCTTGTTCTACCCAAATTGCTGCATTTTCTTTTATTGGTGTGTTTATTAGATTTATTGTTCTTCTATCACAATTTACTATCATATTTGCCCCCTAAATATATTTATAGTACAATATATGATATTAATTAATTTTTATTACATGATTAAGTAGCAATTTTATTTTTATTTCATATTATACTACTAGTAGATTGATTATTATTAATTTACATTAGAATTATTTATCCTACATAAAAAGATGTACATAGCTTATGCTATATACATCTTTAATTATTTATTTTGCTTCTTCTAAAACAAGATCTACTGTTATATATGTTCCCTGTCTGAACAGAGTTATTTTAACGGTATCTCCTACCTTATGTTCATTTTTTATTTTATTTAATTCATCCATTGTAGTTATTTCTGTACCTGCTATATTTACAATAACATCTCCAGCTTTTATATTTGCTTTTGAAGCTGGTGTTTCAGCAAATACTTCATTTACATATACACCTTCTACAAGTTCATATCTTTCAGCATCAGACTGTGTTATATCAAATCCAGTTATACCTATTTGTGGTCTTATAACTTTACCATCATTAATTAAAGATTCAACAATTGGAATAGCCGTATCAATAGGTATAGCAAAACCAAGTCCTTCTACACCTGTAGCTCCTATTTTAGCAGTATTTATTCCTATTAATTTACCTTCACTATTAACAAGAGCTCCTCCGCTATTACCACTATTTATTGCTGCATCTGTTTGAATCATATTGTATGTATTTCCATCTGCTACAAGTTCTCTATCAAGTGCTGATATATATCCTACCGTAACACTTCCTGCAAATTGTTGTCCTAAAGGATTACCGATTGCTACTGCAAGTTCACCAACTAAAGTTTCATCAGAGCTTCCTATTTCAATTTTAGTAAGGTCTGTTTTTTCTACTTTAATAACTGCAATATCAGATACCTGATCACCTGCTACTATACTAGCTTCAGCAGTTGTTCCATCTGAAAAAGAAACTGTAATTGTAGCTGTAGAATTTAATATAGCATCTTCTATTACATGATAATTAGTTATAATATATCCATCTGTAGTATATATAACTCCTGAACCTTCAGAACCTGAATCAGTAAGCATTCCATACGCATTTGGTACTACATATGATACTTTAACACCTACTACTGAAGGTGAAGCTTTAGCAGCTATACCTACAACTGGACTATCTGTTTTTACAACTTCATATGTTATATTTGAATTAGTAGCTTGGTTTATATCTGTTTGATTGTCATTACTGCTCATCACTGCATATGTTATTGCAACTGAACCTATCATAACTGCTGTAGATATTACTACAGTTTTTATAATTGAACCACTTGATTTAGTTTCTTTAATAAATAATTTTTCACTCATAAATTTCCTCTTTTCTTATTTTATCTACTACTATTATATAGCTTAGAATTATAAAAATCAAGAAAATTAATTACTTAGCTTTATTATGACACATTTTTTCATTTAGTCTTCACAAACAGCAGCATTTAATCCAGCAGTATACCCTGTTGAAAATGCTATTTGAAGATTAAATCCACCTGTATATGCATCTAAATCTATAACTTCTCCTGCAAAATATACACCTTTAACTAATTTAGATTCTAGAGTTTTAGGATTAATTTCTTTTACTGATACACCACCACAAGTAACAATACCAGTATCTATACTCATCAGTCCATTTATATTTATTTTAAAATTTTTTAATGCTTCAAGTAGTTTTAATCTTTCTTCTTTAGTAATTTGATGTACTTTTTTAAATTCATCAATTCCTGTTATTAGTATTATTTTTTCTATTAAAGATTTAGGCAATAGATCATTTAAAGCATTTCTAAACTCTTTATTAGTATATTTAGCAAAATCTTTTTGAAGTCTTTTATCTAACACTTCTTTTGATAATGCTGGTTTTAAATCAATATGTAATACTATACTATTATTGTTTAATTTTTCTTCTAAATTATCCACTCTATTAACTTTACTACTACTACTTAAAATTATAGGGCCTGAGATACCAAAATGAGTAAATAACATTTCACCAAAATCATTATATATAACTTTATTTGAATCTGTAATATTAATAGCTACATTTTTTAAAGTAACACCTTGTAACTCTTTACATATAGAATCATTACTTTTTATACCTACAAGTCCAGGTAATATTTTTGTTACTGTATGTCCTAGTTCTTTAGCAAATTCATATCCATCACCAGTTGAACCAGTGTTTTTGTAGCTAGCTCCTCCTGTAGTTATGATTAAAGAATCACACAAATATTCATTTTTTATTGTTGTAACTTTCTTTTTATTATTTTCATCTGTACTTACATTTGTTACTTCTTCACTATATCTTACAGTAACATTTAATTCTTTTAATCTTTGTTTTAAAGCTATACATAACTGACTTGCATCATCACTACTTAAAAAGTATCTATTACCTCTTTCAAGTTTAGTATCTACATTTAAGCTATTTACAAATTTAATTAAATCATAATTAGTAAAATTATGATAACTACTATACATAAACTTAGGATTAACAGTTATATTTTTCTTAAAGTATTCAAAATCACCATCAAAAGTAATGTTACATCTACCTTTACCAGTAATTTTAAGTTTTTTTCCAACTTCATCCTTTTTTTCAAGTATTATAACACTTAATCTACTATTTATTTCTTTAGCTTTTATTGCAGCCATCATACCTGCTGGACCTGCACCTATTATAATAATATCTTTCATATTTACCTTTCTATTATAGCATATCACTAATAGCTACCATTATAGCTAGTTTAGCAGATGAATATGTAATACCACCTTGCATATATGCAACATATGGTTCCCTTATAGGGCTATCTGCTGAAAGTTCAATAGAAGCACCTTGTATAAAAGTACCTGCAGCCATTATAACTTCATCATCATAACCTGGCATCGCCCAAGGATATGGAGTAACATGACTATCTACTGGACTTGTTTTTTGTATACCTTGTATAAATTTAATTAATTTTTCTTTATCTTGAAATCTTACCGTTTGAACAATATCACTTCTTTTATCACTATATTTTGGCATACACTCAAAATCTAATTTTTCAAACATATATGAAGCAAATACCATTGCTTTTAAAGCATCTTTAACAACACTAGGAGCAATAAATAGTCCATGTAATATATTTTTGTTTTGATCTAAAGTAGCTCCACACTCTTTACCTATTCCAGGACAAGTAAGTCTTGTAGCACAGTTTTCAACTAAATCTTTTTTACCTACAATATATGCACCAGTTTCACATAAACTTCCACCAATGTTTTTTATTAAAGAACCAATACAAATATCTGCACCAACTTCAGTAGGTTCTTTTTCTTCTACAAATTCTCCATAACAATTATCTACAAAAATATAGCATTCATTATTTACTTCTCTTATTTTTTGTATAATATTTTGTATATCTTGAATTGTCATAGTCTTTCTAAAAGCGTAACCTTTAGATCTTTGAATAGCAACTATTTTAGGATTATTATCTTTAACATATTTAACTATACTATCTGTATCAAAACTTTCGTCATTTAGAAGCTCTATAGTGTCAAATTTAACTCCATTTGCTATAAGTGATTGATGATGCTCTTTAATACCAATACTCTCATGTAGAGTATCATATGGCTTTCCTGTGATGTATACTAAAGTATCATCTTTTTTTAAGTTAGCAAATAACGCTGTAGAAATAGCATGAGTACCATTAACAAACTGTATTCTAACTAAAGCATCTTCAGCTTTAAAAATATCAGCATAAACTTTCTCAATAACTTCTCTACCCGAATCATCATAACCATATCCTGTAGTATATCCAAGATGCATACTACTAACCTTATTATCATTAAAAGCTTTTAAAACCTTAGCTTGATTTAAAAACTCTGTGTTTTCTATTTCATCATAAATATGTCTTAAACTTATCTCTGCTACTTTAGTAATATTTAAAACATTCTCTTTAATATTAAATTCCATAAATATCTCCTTTAAACATATATATTATACCATAATTTACATAAAAAAGATAGTTAAAATCAAAAAAACTTAAGATATGGTTAGTATCTTAAGTCCTTTATTATTTTTCTTCTTCTGTAGCTTCAAAACCTGCTACGTATTTATCGTAAACAGCTTTAGCTATAGCTTCATCAGTTACAGTATCGTAAACTTCTTCACCATCTTCTTCTTTTATTTCTAAAATAATAGCTTCTGGCTCTTCAGTTCCTACTTCAACAGCAACAATATATTCTTTATCTTCATACACGATAGCGTCTTCAATCATAAAACTAACTTCTTTACCGTTTTCATCAACTAAAGTTAATATTGGATCGAATTCATCATGAGAATCACTTCCACATCCGCTACAACTAGAGCAAGATGATGAACATCCTTTATCTGACATTAAAATCACTCCTTTACTTCTTACTTTTATTATACACTATTTTTCTATACTTTCAATAGCTAAGTTTAAATTTAGCAGTATAATGATAAAAAAGGCAAAGAAAGACCCGAGAAAATAATCTCGGGTCTTAGGTTTACTTTTAATTCTCCATGTAAATAGCAGTAAATTGATCATCTGGAATATAAACTTGAAGTGCAGCATATCTCACAATATATCTATCTCCAGGTTGATAAGAAAACGGAACATCCGTAACAAATGTTATATCATTACCAACATATGTTATATCTGCATAACCAAGATCTCCAAGCAATAATTGTTTATCTGTTTTAGAGTTTATAATTTTCAAATTAATTTCATGTCTAATATGCATAGATAACTCTGAAACATACATAACAGGTAATATAGGTTTAGCTGTCATTTCTAAAATTATTTCATTCTCTTTAACATAATCAACATAATTTTGAATCTCTATTTTTGCTAAATTAGAAGTTGTACTTAATTGATTATAAATCTCCTCTGCATCAATTGTTCTATAATCTATATTATATGCTACTTGTACATATCTATTAAAATATCTTAAATATTCATTTATTTTTTCAGAGTTATTTTCATAAGTTTCAATCGTGTTAAATCTTACATAATCTGTAAAATAAGGTAATTCATAATAATACGCATCTATACCATTTAAAATATATGGATATATATCAGCATTTTTTGGTAAATCAACATTAGAATGATTAATAGTATGACCAGTTCCATTAGCTAAAATTTCATTTTCATATAATCTTACTAATATTTTTAGCATATCACTTGAGGTAAGATTATAATCATTTCCTTTATCATATATTTCTTGAGGTATTATTCCCATTTGATTATATGTTTTAACATAATCCTTATTAGAATCAAACTCATCTATAGCAAAAGCGGATGAAAGTAAAAATATATAATTTGCAACATCTTCTAAATTGGCATTATCATAAATTTCTTCAACTGTAATTTGACTATCAAATAACTTATGAGAATCATCTGTAGCTATAATACTTTTTTGCCAAGTTTGTATAGCTGAAGCTTCAGTTGGTCTAAAATAAAATTGTGTATTAATCAGATCTATATTAAGTAACACATCTAGTTTTCTTATACCTATATCGTCTGTAAATATTCTGTCATACAAACTATATTCCTCAGCCAGTGCCTCATAATTAATATTACTTGATGGTGTTGTATACTTACCTAGAGTAAAACCAAAAGTTTTATTCATAGCATTTAAAACATCATCTTTTGTAAGTTTAACTAATGAATCTGATGTTGATGCTTCAGCCATGTTAAAACCTATTGTTGCAAGTTGCTCAATTGTTAATCCGCCGTTTGGATTAAAAGTAGTATCGGATGTACCATTTAATAATCCTTTTTTAACAGCTTCATTTACTGGTACATAGAACCAGTCAGTTGAACTCACATCACAAAACATTTTTGTTTCTCTTACATCTTCAAAAGCCATAACTTCATTTTCTAAATTGAAAATAATTTGTGCAATTTCAGATCTTCTAACATTATTGTCTAATTTTAATGTTGTATCAGATGTTCCTCTAATAATATTGTTGTAAACAAGAAATTCTACATTTTCTATTTCTGCTGCAGTAAGTCCGTTTACATCAACATAATTATTAAGATTAAAAGTAGCAGGAACTGCTAAATCTTTTTCAGTAGCTGAAGATAAATTTTCAGCATCTGATATTAAATAACTAACAAAATTTGCTACATCTTTCCGAGTTACAATTGTTGTTGGTGATTCAGTAAAATATCCTTCACCTTCAATATATGGTTTAAACCAATCTGAAGCTGGATACATTGTCGCTGCCATTGCAGTAGTTGCCGTTGATGCCAAAATAACAAGAGCCATCAAAGTAGTTAGTAATTTTTTCATAGTAATCTCTCCTTCAAAAATTTAAATTTAAATTTACGTATATATTGTTCGCTGCTAACATTATACAATATTTTCCGGCATTTGTCAAGTATTATTTTACATAATTATTATTTTATACAAAAATAATAAAGCACATTCGTGCTTTATTATTACTTTTTATTGGAAATCATCTGCTGCTCTATTATCAATATCGAATAAAGCTACAGTTCCTTTTATTTTTTGATACATTGCATCATTTATAGTCCAAATATCTCTTTCTAATTGAAGTTTTAGATTTCCTACTAAAGGAGAACCTACATTACTTTGTTCAAACCCTAAGTAACCTTCATAATCCCATTGGCTAGTATTTGTTCTATCTGATGAATCTAATTCTTTATTTGATGTATTGTATAATAATGTTGTTTCATTACCATTCGCCTCAGTATCTATCGAACTGATTTCAAATATTACACCAATATATCCATCTTTATATGGATTATTAATATCAATTGAATCACTAGGATTGTTTGAATATGCAATAGTTGAATTTGGTAATTTAAACTCACCATACCAAGATTGTACGAATCCATCATTACTTTTACTCATCATACTACCATCTAAAACTAATGTATTTGACATATTAAGTGGTTCTAATTTTGTTGACATTCTAGAAATATCTGGAGTACCATATTGATTTCTAAAATATCTATATCCATCGTTTGGTGTAAAGTATATAGTATACCCACTATTATGGAAATTTACATAGTTTCCACTAGAATTTTTATAGTATAATGTGATTTCATTATCAAATATTTTACCATCTTTAGATATATAATAATATTTTGGTGTTATTTCTATTTTTCTAGAAACATTATCACCAGTTTCTTCAATAAAACCTGAAGTTTTTAAATCGAAGCTTATTCTATATCCCATTTTTGGAGCATTAATATATTTTGCTGATGTATGTTTATATGGACCAAGAGGTAATAATGTAGTAGGTACAATACCTATTTCTTCTATACTTCTTTCTATCATACTACCATTACCTGTAGTACCAACAATCCATTTATAATAACCAGATTCATATATAATACCTGTTGCAGAATTAACATTATTATCTTCATTAATTCTAAATACATCCTTAAATGCTAAATCATTACAATCTGTTACTGCAAAATCATATATTCTACCAATATTTTTTGTTTTTAGTGTTCTACTAATTGCATGATTTGAATCTGCATATATATCTGTAAATCCAATTAAATTTAACTGGTTTTGTTTATTTTCATTTGTATTTATTGATGTGAATCCTCCATCTACATATATACCTCTAGAATCAAGATTTCCATTTCTATATATGTTTGATACAAGATCATCAGTTATATTTATTGATAAAGCTACTAATTCAATTGTATTTGTAATTTGTTGTATAGTATCTTCATCTGTAGTTTTTTTAGTTGTGGCATTTATATATCCTTCGTCACCTTCAATATATATAATAGTTCCTTCTGGTATTGTTTCGCCACCACGTAATCTTTGTCCACTATCTCTTTCACCATTTATATACACTGCTGTATTAGTACCTACATAAATAATTTCAAAGTCAAATTGCATTAAATATCCAGTAATAAATTCATTTGTATTTGAATAACTATATCCACCTTTTGTATAAGATGCTGAAGAAGGATCAACTCTAAATTCTGCACCTGCTTGTAATATTGAAGCTCCTGCTCCATCTGCAGTATGATCAACATAATCTAAAGTTTCAACTTTAATATTATTTGATAAAGAAAGTGGTGTTAATACATTAACCTTATTTACTTCATCTTCACCTATATATGTTCTACTAAAATCTCTAAAATCAAAACTGTCTACAGGGTTTTGCTCAGAAACTAAGTTATTTGCATTTATTTCATATGTATATGCATTAGATACAAATTCTTCACTACCTAAATTGAATTTTGAATTTTCATATATAGAATAATTAATTTGACCACTTGGTATTCTAAGTCCATTTACAGTATCATCTGCAATAGTTAAATAATTTTTATCAAAATCATCTTGATTAGTAAGTTCAAGAGTAGGTCTCATATAATTTTCTAAATTTTTTGTATATTGTATTGAACTTCCACCAGATTTTGTAGCATCATATGTTACTGAAGTATTTTTACCACTAATACTTAATGTACCTTTTATTTCATTTTTTTGTAACATATCTGTAATATCATAAAGTACATTTTTGTCATTAGGTACTCTAAACGTGAAATAATCATTATAATACGAATATTCAACCGAGACATTTGCCTCACTTGCTACTGAACTATATAACATATTTACTGCACTATTTGCTGCACTTTGTGCAGAACTACTACTAGAATATCCTGATAATTTTTTAGAAATATTATTTCCCGAAATAGTAGGTTTTGTCTTATCTTGTATTATTCCTGGTGAATTATTAAATAGGCTATAATATTGATCAGACATTCCTATTTCATATTGAGATCCTGTCGTAGGATTACTTTCTGCAAACAATACATTTCCTTGATTTGAAGGGTTATCATATAGTACCATATTATCTATTGTATACATTTTAAAATTAAGAAGCTTATAATAAATAAATGTATAATCATATCTAAATGAATATGTCTTACTAGCAGATCTTTCGCCTGATATCGTTCTTGTCTTTTTAACAAGCTTTTTGCTTCCATCTGCTTGAGTTTCATTCTCATAATAAGTTTGCTGATATGAATATTTTGCAGTTGCACTAACCGTAATATCTATTGTTAAATAATCTTGTATTGTATCTTTTTCATATTGTATTGCTCTCACTACAAACGGGTAAGCTTTATCAATATATGGAGTTATTTCTCCTGTTGAAGGCACATAATCAAGAGTAGTATTTGTTGTAGCATTTTTATAATTTGAATCAATATTATTTATAAATGATAACTTCCCAACCATTTCTAATGCTGGTAAATCTTCAGCACCTGGTACCCTTTCATAACATAATTCTATTAAAACTATATAATCTTTGAAAACTTCCGCATTTATACCCGCAGGATATGCAGTAGTCTTTAAAGAATACTTTAATCTTCTATACGCACTATCATACGCAGAACTAAAAGACCCTACTAGTGGTGCATATGATATATTCGCTCCTACATATTTATATTCACGAATCTCACCATTAACTTCTACTTTTGTGCTATCTTTTGACTGTGCCGAAAAAGCTTGAACACCATTAATTGAATATCTTTCTTGAAAATCTCCATATGACCCACTACTGTTTATCCAACTAAGCTGTCTATCTTTTAATATTTGCTGATTTGTTCTTTGTAATCCATCAACAACCTTACCTTCTTCATCTACATGTCTAACTAAAACAGTTGTAGATGAATTTGAATATATAAAATTAATAATATATTTTTTAACATCACTGGTTCCTTTAACTGTTAAACTTGTCGATTTATCAACTTCACTTGGATTGAGCAATTCTAGTTTTTTTTCTGCTTCATCTAAAGTTGGAGCTTCAACAATTTCATATCCAACATAACTATAATCTCCATATGATGTAGTAGCATCAAATTTAATCTCATCTGTAGGAGTAATAATATATTTTTCTGGATATTTAGTATCTCCTCTATTTGTTACTTCAGAACCATCTGTTATATTTGGTCTTTTGCTTTCAGGAGTGATAGGGATTAGATTTCCTTGCTCATCTGTATATTGAACATAAATTTCACTATCTGTAGGAGATTTAGGAAATAATAAATAATTGTCATACAGATTAATAACTGATGCACCTGCTTGATAATTTGCAACAACTGAATTTACAGTCCAATTAGGGTTCCAACTATACATGTATTTTTCCATCCAAGAGTTTACAAGCATAGACGTAGTTTCATACATTGGACCTTCAGCAAGTCCACCCAAACCTTGTAATCCTCTATTACCTGGATTCCAATGAGTGGTAGCCATAAGTTGATAATGTGTTGAAGCGTTATATATGTTGTTTCTATCAAAATCAGTAAGACCAGAAGTATGAAGTCCATATTGCGTAGCAACTATTGATGAAAACATTATACCTTTACCATATATATCTAGTTCAGGATATTTTTCATATATAGTTAACAATGTATCTAGCATTGTATCAGATAATTGAAGTATATCCACACGTACTTTACTATTTATAACTTTCCATTTTAAATTTATTAAGTCACCTGTATTATCTGCAGTGAAATCATACCAAGTAGTTAAAAAGCTGCTTGTTACATTTCCTTCAGGTACAAATACACGAGTTCCACTATATGTAATATTAGGATTATCTAATGCTTTAATTGGATCAAAATAATCGTAATATGCAGCATTATTAGTTGATGTAGCATAGGCAGGTTCAAAAGGGTGATATGTACTTCCTTCTATATAATCCTTCCCAGTATCATCTACTTTATGGAATGACAACCCCTTAACAACTAATCTCCCCCACTCTCCAACTAAGTCATTATAATTTCCTTTTGCAATATATCCTAGAGCATCTTTAGTACCGTTATCATAGTCTGTAACACTTTTTCCACTGGCTTTAGTAGTTTGGTACAATATGGCAGTACCGGATAGCCCTTCAGCATTACTTTCAGTCCATTCAGTTTTATATGTTAAATCTCTTGCAGAAGCACTAGAACCAAATAATATAAATAGAATAATTACACCAGTACTTATTATTTTTTTTAATAACATTATACCCCTCCAAATCCTTGATCTGGAATATACTCATCTGGTACAAATATCTCTTCTGTAATTCCAGAATTTACTTTATCAACTAATGTTGAATAAATATTTGATACTTTAATAAATTTTGCTTCTGAATTCATTGCATCTGTTAAAGTATAATCTACATATATAGAATATTCTGTTTTTTCGTATGTTTTAACTAAACCATTAAAAAGGTCATAATATATTAAATCTTCATTAGTCTTAGAAGATTCTATTTTAAAATCAATTCTAGTTCTTACTTTGTAATATCTACCATCATAATAAACAGCTGGTTCTATAGGTGTTGCAGTACCTGTTATAACAATCTCATTTTCTTTAACATAATTAATATACTCTTCTATATATTCTGGTTCTTCATCATATACTAAAAATGAATTGATTTGTTCTGTAAAGTTTTCAATTGTAATTGTTTTATAATCAATATTTAAAATTAATTCTAAATAATCTTTCGATATTGTTGACATTTGTCTTAAATAAGTTCTATTATATGCATACATTTGTGTTGGTGTTAAAAATCTTATAGTATCCCATGTTTCAAACGGCATCTCATATATTGATTTGTCTACGTTTGCTAAAGTATATGGATAGTCTTCATGATTTTCTGGTAAATTTTCTGGATTTATATTTACATTACTATCTTCACTATATACTAGTGTGTTAAATTCATTAGCAAAATTAACTGCAAGCTCATTTAACTGACCTTTAAAAATCATATCATTACCATTTATATCATTAATTGCTTCAACTAATATATCATTAGCAACTAACACTTTAATTGCTATTTGTTGATCTAAATTATATTCATTTATATCACCAATATCTTTATCTAATTCGCCATTTACTATATCTTTGAAAAATCTATTTTTAGCTCCGTTAAAATAACTAATTACATCGATATATGATATTTGTTCCTTATAATTTGATGCATCTATTGGACTATACTTTGTAATTTCAGATTTTTCACCATATGTAGCCCAAGTTGATTCTGGGAATAGATTACTGTCTGGCAAATATTCTGTTATATCTGTTGTATTAAGTGCTACACCTAGTACAACTCTTATAGCTTCAATTTTAGTTACAGTTTCTTCTGTTGCAGCAGATTCATTATCATATAATCTGTTGAATCCATATACATTCATCATATCTTCGTATTTATAGTATTTATCGTATTTAGTTGCATTGAGGATATTTACTACTATAACTATAATCGTTATAATTACGATTAAGGCTAATACACCAAGCAAGAATATTTTATTTTTAAGTAATTTAAGTATATTAAACTTCTTTTTCATTACTTTGTTACTATGCTTTTTAGGTGCTCCTAAATTTTCTTTTACATTTTCTGTATTTACATTATTTGTTACTTCATTTACATTATTTTCTTCCATCTAAAAATCACCTCATACTATGGATTACATATTGGACAAGGATAAAATCCTTGTTCTTTTGAATTTACTTCACCTATTTTAAGTGTTGCTATTAATGATGCTGCTTGCTGCCTTGTTGTTACTGATGTAGGATTAAGCTCATTATGTATTGATACTAAATACTCTGGACATGTATTATCTTTATGATATAAATTCCTTTGGTATTTAGAATCTGTTGTTGGTACTGAAGGATAGTACCTTGCAGCTAACTCAATTGAAGCTGAGCTAAATGCTTTATAATTTAAATAGTTATTACCTACTGATATACCTTGTACAAAAGCAAGTACTCCTATATCATCAACATATCTAAACATTTCATCTTGACTCGTTGCTGGAAAAGAAAATACATAATCTATTCCAATTGATCTTGCATATGAATTATGCTTATTTACTGCATTTGTAAGTTCTTCTGTTATTACTTGTATTATTACTTCCTGTCTTTTTTCAAGAAGCATTTCAACTACTTTTTCGAGTAACAATACATCTGTTTTACCTGCTATTAATCTTCTATTATTAGCTTCATCTTCTATATAAAAACCCTTAGCTTCTATTGTTGTATTTCCATATGTATATCTATGTACTATGTGATCATCCATAGAAAACTCTACATTATGTACAGAAAAACCATTTGTATTTCTTCTAGCTTGAATATCATCTTCATTAGTATAAATATTTCCACCAGAATCAATACCATAGGTAAAAGAAAAATATCTTTTAGGGTGTACTACATGATCCATAGTTGAAACAATACTTCCTGCATTACCTACAGTATCATAAGTTTCCATTGAAGATATATATACACCATTGTAGTCTATAATAGCTATAGCAGGTATATAATTTTTAAGCATTAACTCTGCTCCTTCATTACCTTCAATATTCATATTTTTACTTAATGAACTAATAAATGTATCTACTGCTATATTAGCATTAATACTTACTCTATTTTCAACTGATCCTGAATAACCATAATCATTTTCAGGATCATCATTTTCAACTTCTTTCATTTTTGTAGCTGCATCATCTAGCGCTGAATCTATTAAATTCTGATAGTACATTTCTTCTTCTATCGCTTTTATAGTAAAGGATATATTAATATATACCACTATTACTATAGGGAGTACTACAGCTAAAAATATTAAAGCAAAATCTGTTATTTTCATATCTAGTTATGCAATAATTGCATTTCCCCCCTTCATCTAACTTCCATATTTTACTGAATATGCCATGTATGCATTACCACCAGTTAAACAATGAGCATGGCCATCATCAACACTATATTGGAATATAATATATTTTACATTCTGTGCTTTTGTAAGTGTACCTGAAACATTTGCACCATTTGTCGTATTACCTCTTCTTATAGTGAATTGTTGTCCAGAATGAGTTACACCAATTACTGCCCACCAATCACTACCACTATGACCATCTCTTATTACAACTTCTAAATCATATTCAACAATATATATTCCATTAAACCCCATAGATTCAACTTGCGCAAGACCAACTGATGTAATTGATTGGTTAGTAACTTTTTCTGCAAAAGTAAAGGATACTTGAAATTCTTGTCTTGTAACTGCTGATCTATATCCCATAGTATCTTCAGCATATACTGATACAACATAATCACCTTCAGCAAGTCCAAAAATATATTTACCTGCTTCTGATGTACTATTTACATTAGAAGTACCACTTTCAACAAGCGCATTAGTATCAGCATCTCTTATTTCCCAAACATATTTAGCTATACGTTTGTATGGATATAATATTCTTAATTCTGATTTAGCATTAAACTCAATATTTGTAACAATACCAAGAGGAACAATAAACCCATTTTCTTTAAAGTCTGGATATCCTGTTACCGAAATAACTGGAGCAGAAGGTGATACTTTAAATACATTTACACTAGCTTTGTATGCATCTGATGATGTTTCATAATCATCTATTGCTATTACTTGTATATCTGCAATTGTTATAGCATCTTTATAATCAAAATCAACTGTAATATTGCCTTGGAAATTTTCTCCAACTTTAGTTATATTAGTAGTTCTAAATGTTTCTTTAGTATTATCTGCATATGTTACTACACAAACAAATTCAATAATTGCTTCTTTAAACCAGTCAGTAAGTGTACTTGTAGCTCTTATTGTATACCTTGCACCTTCTTCAACAGAAGGAGTTGTTTCTAAATCTAATTCTGTATTTTTATAATCAAATAATTGTACTGTAGGAGCTGTTGATGGTTGTTCATATCCATGAACTGTACTATCAATTTGCTTCCAAGTTTCATTTTCTATTACTCCACCATAATTAACTACTATTCTGTCTTCAGTAGCAGTTGGTGCTATAGCTTGAAATACGATAGCTGCAGAAGTTGGAATTGCATTTTTAAGTTTAACATAAACTTCATCTTCTTTATTAAG
>CAYJMD010000006.1:20249-51304 GCA_964371585.1 uncultured Clostridiaceae bacterium | reverse complement strand
TGATATTTTCTTGATTTATCTCCCATATCATCAATATCAAATCCACCAAATTTACCTTCTATCCAATCGTTCTTTAAAGCTTCTGTGTTTAAAACCAGTCCATTAATTTGAATAGTTACTCTACCTTCTTCTTTAAACTTTCTAACTGCATTATATACTTCTATACCATACAGTTCAGTTTCATTATACATTGCATAACCATCAAATGTATCTGATATACTAACATCAGTTTCATAAACTTGTTGATATATAACTCCAATTTGACCAGTAATAAGTATAATACCTGTTGCAACTCCTAAAGTTATGAAGAGTGCTACAGCAATTAGTAAAGCTTTATTACCCATAAAATCCATTAAGCATCTTCATCCTTTCTTTAATAAGTTTCTGCAGTTACTATTACACCATGGTTAATAAATACCCTTGGTATAGCACCAGCACCGATATTTGCTGTTAAAAGATTAAATAAACTTTCTGCTGTTGTTGTATTAGTATTTACAATCTTAACATTAAACTCATCACCTTTATTAAAAGTATAAATATTTGTGTATTCATCAAAATTATCAGTATCTGGCGTTCCTAAAGGATCTGTGTTCCAAATATTTAAAATTCTGTATATATGAGTTTCATCATTAATACTAGCATTTGGAACAGCTAAATAATCAGCTTTTTCCATATTTTGATATATAGGTGTTGGTTCTGTTAAAGATTCTAATATATATTCACCAGAATGTACTATTTCATTTATTGTATATCCCATTTTTAAATTACCATAATCAACACCATCAACATTAATTACTCTTAAAGCTGGATTTTCTGCAGCCATAGCTGCTATAAATTCTTCAGAATAAAGCTCATAATCAAAAGATCTTCTTATTTCTGGAATTATCTCAGGATTTAAGGGATCTTCATCTTCATATGAATATATAACTGGATTATACTGAAAACCTTTATGTTCTATTTCAATATCATAAATATTTTGTGTAACACCTAAATCAATAACAAAGTCCGTATACATTTCTGCTGTTAGATATCCATTGTTTTTTACTTGCTCTGCAAAACTTGATGTTATTTTTAAAGCTAAAGCATAGGAAATATCATCTTTTTTTTCATATGCTATATATAGTGGTAGTAGAAAAAAAACTACTACTGATAATAATATTGCAAATACTCTTTGAATATTTTGTTCCATATACTTTCTCCTTATTGTATTTTATTTATTAATCATTTCAAAATAGTATATATCTTCCTCATAATTTGGATTAACATTTTTAAACATTTGATTTGGAATAATATTTTTCATTAATGTTTCGTAAGTAATTGAATCTGTTTGATTAATATTTTTACCACTATCACTAAGTAATAATGGATCAATAGTTTCTGTACCCGTATTTGTATCTCCTAAAAAAGTGTAATATGAATTGATAGAAATCTCTACATCTTTATTTAAGAAAAAATACTGTAACACATTTTTAAGTTCTACTCCAGTAAGTTCATCTTTAAACAATATAACTTTAATATCATCTCTGTAGTTTTCATTTATATTAGTATACTGTACATTTGAAATAGATGTTCTAGCAGTATTATAATATAATATAATTGCTGTAACTGTAGCCAGTGCTACAAACAGTGCCGCTCCTATAGTAAGAGCTCTTAACGCCATTTCATCATTCATAATAACTCCTTTATTTAGTATATATTAGAAAAAAGTATCATAAAACACTTCTTTCTAATATATACTTTAAAAGGTATATGTGAATAATACTATATACCTTTTAAATTATAATTTAAATTTTTTAAGCAGTTCTATAGAACCCGATACCAGCAACAGCCCCATTAATCATAATAAGTTTTGAAGTGTATCTTCCTGTAGTTACTATTCTTTGATTAATAGCATCTGAAGAAGTGAAAAGTCCTAAGTTTTGAGCTACAGCATCAGTACGTGTATCTGCTAAGATATTGTTACCAGAAGTATCTGTAATAGTACATTGAGTTGATGTTCCGAATACGAAATTCGCAGGAGCACCAGGAGTAGCTAATACATTATTTACTGCAACTATCATGTCAACATCGTTATAATATTGTTGAACAGCTGAAAGTACTTGAGCTCCAGTCATTGGTACATTATCATAAGAAGCTGTTAAGCTTTGAGTTAATGTAGTTGATAACTGAGAAAGTTCGTTTTGACCTTCGTTAAGTAGGTTAGTTCCAAGTCCCATTATTAACATAACTGCTGTAATAATGATGATTGTTATAAATAAACCAACCGCAATCATAATCGCTTTTTGTGCATTTTCCATTTAAAGTTCACCCCCTCTCAAGTTTAAATTTTATATTATCTTAATATTATTAAGTGGTTTACGAAAACGACATTTGTGAGAAGTACTGCATCATCTGCATGAAACTTACTACCATCAGTGGACATATTAGGTATCCACCAATTAATATAACCATTGGTGTAAATCCAAGGACTTTACCATATGATACTTTTTTCATAATAAGTGCTTCATTTGCAGATTTTCTTTTCTCGTAGTAATATGAACGTTCTGTTTCAAGTTCATCGAAAGCCGATCTTATAGATATTCTTTCAACAGCTGCTTGAAGCTGCTCAGTTATACGTTTAAAATCTTTATGCGGTACTTGTTCTTTAAGTTCCTCTAAGGCCTCAAATGCACCTGCTTCATAGTTATTTAGTGCTGTAGAAATTGGTTCTTTAAATGCGTAAGAGAATCTAGCAAGCCATTCAAGTATTGTTTGAACGTCGACCCTTTCTATATACATAAGCATTAGTATAATAGATTGGAATTGCATTATTTCATTTTCTTTTTCCATTTCTCTTAATACATTTCTAATTTGAATTAACAGTGTTGGTAACATGTAGCCAATAATACCAGCTATTGCTACTATAACTAAATCTATAAAGCTAAAATATGCATTGTCAATTATTTCAATTTTTTCATATATCCTATCAATCGCCACTAAGTCTGGTTCACCAGTACTTGGATCAACTAATTCTTTTGAAAGTTCTTCTTTAGTAATATTAGTTCCTTTATGTTTATCTATAATACTTTTATCATGATTATTTAAAAACTCTGATGCTTCTCTTTGCTCATCTGTTAATTGCCCAAATGATAGGAATTCATCTCCTATGTTCGTATATACACCTTGTACATCTATATTTTGAACATTTAATATTAGGATAAAAGTTCCTATTGCTGTTAAAGCCCCCATAACAAGTTTATTAATATATAACCATTCAACAGTTAAATATGCATTACTGTTTTTAATCATTTTTTCAGTTTTCATAAGTTTAGTTGTATGTCTTCTTGGTTTAAAAGCATTAACAAATAATCTTACTGGTGCATATTTATATATTCTGTCTTGCCATTTACTTGTTGTTACTCTATCAAATTTAATTTGTTCTGAGTCTTCTTTAATCATTCTTAGTAGTATGTATGCAGCAAATATTGATATAAGGATTATAGATTCTATTATGAACCCGGTACTACTATTATAGAAGTTTATTAATGTTGGGAAGTTTGATTCTGCCCACCACTGAAGTGGCTTTATAAATAATATAGGAGCCACAGCAATCATATTTAAACTTCTAAATAAGAAATCTATTCTATCTTTTTTAAGTATTTCTAAATATATATCACTTAAAATGTTATTTAAGTTTTTAAGATATACTGATACACCATCAACTTTTCTATCTCCAAGTTCCATAGTTAAATATGAAACACCAGCAAATAGTTTTAAGAATCTATTAGGAGCTGTGTCATAATATCTCTCAAGTTCAGTTTCAGGATTTTCAGCAAGCATTGCTTCTTTTATTTTTTTAAGCTGAGGAACTATATCTAGTTCTCCAAGTTCATCTATTGCAGCATCAAATGATTCTTCAAGCATACCATGTTCATGGAATGCATGTCTAATAGTTGTAAAAGCTTCTGGTAACTGTTTTAATATTTTATTAGATACAGATGTGATTTTTACATCTATAGTCTTTTCAGTTACTATCAGTATAAATATACTTATAATAAGTGACATGTATAAGTCATTTATTATATTAACCATTACAAATATTGAGATGAATACAAATAATATCGCTATAAATAGGAATTTAGCAGCTTCTTTTCTTATTGCGTATTCTGTATAATCATTTGCCATTTCCATTTTAAGTCTTATCTTTTTAGCATAATAACTTATAACAGGAATTTTAACAAATACATTATATAACATTTGATAAAATCTATCACTTGTATCATTAACGCTTCCTTTATTTTTGATTTGAATTTTATCTTTTACATATAAATTCTTATTAGAAGCATACTTTTTCTTAAGCATTTGATAATATACAAATAATCCAATCAAACAAGCTACCGATATACCAATGATTATAAATATTATATTCATATCCATATAGTTTACCTCCAAGCTGTTTCTATGAAGTTATCAAATAGTTTTACATCTTCAGGAGACATGTTTTCTCTCATACCTTTAATATTAGCTTCTGATATAGGATGTGTAAATACATATTTACCATCTCTAAATTCAATAATATTATTGTATGTATAGTGACTTTTTTGAGTCATATGTTTATAGTATTCAACTGTATTATCCATAAATTTTTCTAATTTATTTTCAATACCATCTACTTTACTATAATCATTATTGTATGTGAATTTTTTCTCTACAGGTACACATTCTGTTATTCTTTCGATATACCTTGTCCCATCTGTTCCTCTTACTAAGTGGATATCAAAGTTTATAACATTAACAACCTGTACTTCCGCAACATCTTCAGAATTGAACATACCAATTTTTAAAAGTGAGTTACGAAGTGCTGTTATCAAGTTAGGGAATGTTTTGGCATGGTGTGTAAATAGTGTGAATTTAGATGCAACCTGTGCCATTTGGATCATCCAAGCAGCAACCGGATCTGTAGCAACCTCACCCAGGATATTAACACCACCATCAGTTTTTTTCTGAACGTCAAGACCTTGTTGACCTGTAATCGTATCAGTTTCACGTAGTGAAAGTATATTGTGATACGGGTAAATTTTACGTAAGTGTAACTCAAAGGCCATCTCTTGTACCCTTATAGTAATTGTAGGGTAAAGATATTTCATGATAGCCATAAGTAATGTTGTTTTACCACAACCTTGCTCACCAGTTACAGCTGTAACCCTAGCACCACGTATTAAATATTTAAGCAATTCTATTACATTTTCTTTATTCTCGTGAACAAGTAATTGTTCTGGAGATATAAGTGTTGGAGGAGCGAATTTTCTTAAGAAGAATGCCCAAGATTCAGAGAAGTTCGGTCTTAAAACAACTATACGCGAACCATCTTTCATCTCATTTACTTTAAAACCTACAGATTCAGATAACTGACCTGGGTTGTTGTATTTATATATGTTTTGACAAACTCTTTTAAGTTCTTGTTCACTTCCAAATGAAAGGAATGATAAATATGTAGCTTTACCTTTAAAGAATATCCATACCGAATCATAAGACATAGGTACACGACCATCTTTCATTTGAGCCATATAATCTTCCATACCTGATATTTGATCAAGGAACGAAGGTGGTATACCAGATACCCCTCCAGATACACCATCTATGTTCATATCACGAATATCATCAACAACACTATAACCTTTATATTGTTGGTATATTCTTTGTACAACCATTTCAAGTTTATCATCAAATGTTAAAGCTCCTAAATTGATTTCTTTTTTAAATATCATATCAATTTCTTGAGCAGTGATAACATATGAAGGTATTGTTGCATCAAATTCATACTTAGGCTCATCTAAAGAATATCTAGTAATCATTTCTGTTAAAGAATCAGCTTTAAATTCCTTTTTGTATTCATGCATTAATATTTCAAATTTATCTTGAGGAGTTAAATTTTCTTCATCACTAAAATCAATAGCATTATTGATATTAGTAGAGCTAACTCCATAATTATTTCTTAATAAGTCGAACATTAAAGTTTGAACATATCTTTTATCATTAACATCTGCATAACCTGCACCTTTTAATGCTTTTTTAAGTTCATACTTAATATTTTTTCTTCTTTCAAACTCTTCTTCTGATAAGGCAAGATCATAAAGATTCATTCTTGTGATTTCATCAAATTGTTTTTTGATATACTCTCTCATTACTGGAACACTGTATCTTTCTTTATCACGTTCAAGTTCAAGTTCTATATCGCCTTTTTTAGAATTATTAATTTTAACTCTAAAAAATGTAACGATTAGCAAAATACCTACACCAATTAGTAGCACGTTTAATATAAATGTAGTATCCATACTCCCCCCTCTTTGTAAATTAAATATTTACGATTTTAATTATTAATTTTAATAATCTTTAATTTTAGAAAGTTCAATTAACTTATCTACTATTTTTGAAGTCTCATGTATAAAGTTTCCATTGTAATCTCCTTTAGGAGCATTTTCGTTTCTCCAGAAGAAATCAATTACTCTACCATCATTACAACTATCAACAAAACCAAAATTTTGTGGAAGTATATATATTGGATCTTTTATACGATATTTTTTTCTTATGTTATATGCATTATATTTTGATTTCTCATCATAATTACCTATAACAAATATTTTTTCTTTACCTGCAAGATATGGATTTTTTTCAATATCATTAAAGAAATCATCTAAATTGATAATATCTTGATTAATTGTATGAATAACTACATCCGCATCCTTCACTACATTTATTATTTCTTGTTTTTCAGTACCTTTTGTCAAATCAACTAAAACCAAGTCATAAATTTCATCTGCTTTTCTAATTATGAATTGTAAATTAGATAGCATTGCTTTATATTGTTCTTTTTCTTTAGATAAAACTCCATACATAATATCAAGTCTATCTTTAAGTAACGGTTTAGTATAGTTTTTTATTACAGTAGGTGTTAGTTTGTTACTTACAATTATTTTCATAAGTGCTCCTAAACCTATATCTGTATTATCAAAAACACCACTTTGTTTTAATTCTTCATAAGGAGTAAATGACGCTTCCATTTTAGGACTTTGGAAATTAGATTGTAGTAATATTGATTTTGCTTTATACTTAACACTTAAAAGTGTAGTAACAGCTAATGCTACATGTGTATTTCCACTTACATTTTTACTTTGATTCCAAAATACTATTTTAGCCATTATATCCCTCCTTTTTTTATGATTTTTCTTATTTGATATACACTATGCTCAGGTTCTACTTCTTTAATTAATTCTGATAGTGAGTTAATAAATACTTTTGAATGTTTTTTAAGATTCATATATCCACTAATTAAAGAGTCAAGGAATAATGATTTATCCCTTTCATCCTCTTGAATTTCTAAAGTTGATTCACTAAATCCAGTAGACATTTCATCTAATCGTGTTTCAAAATATTTTTCTGCTGTTCTTGTTATATATGCTCTATACATTATTTTATGAATTTTATTTTCTTCGTTTTCTAGTACATTATACACTTTCATTGAATTTATAAGTTCTTCATTTTTTCTAAGTGCTAACATATTTGTATCAAATATAAAGTATGATTTATCTGCTGTTTTGCTTCTGAAGTATTCATATTTTTTAGGATTGTCAATATCTAAAATTAAGTAATCGTATAGACTTATATTGATTCTTGCATCACATAGGTAATTTTCCACTTCATTTAAACTATTAAATCCTACCGCATAGTCAACACCATCATATTGTGTTAAGAACGCTTCATCAGCTGTGTCTATTGTTGGTACAACATATTTGTATTTATTTTCATAAGTTGCATCAACTACAAGCACTGTATTACCCATTAATTGTAATGTTTTTGCATAACTACATACTAAATCTATCTTTTCACTATACCCTAAAAATCCTATTACCTTCATTTTTCCCCCATTTTAATAAGTTTTATACTTATATATTATACATATTTATTAGTTACTAGTCATAAGAGTACTTCTTAAAGCTTCTTGATCTTGTATTGACTCATTTGCTCCAGTTGATACTGAACTCATTTCCTCTTCATGCATATCAAAGAATTCTGTATTTAAAGTCTCAAGTCTAATTCTATTTACTTCATCTAATTCACTTAAAGCTTCTTGAGTTATGTTTGGATTTTCTCTCATTGCTTGCTCAACTTGTGTGTTAGGAGCATATGTACTTTGTGTTTTAGTAACTATTGATGTTAAGTTATTATATGTTACTATAAAATTATATATTTCATTAACAGTTTGTGCATGTTCAGCAGCTTGTTCTTGTCCTTCTTCAGAAGATGGCTCTTCAAATTCCTCTCCATCTAAACTTGAAAGACTTGGAAGTTCACTTTGAATCAAGTCATAAAGTTTATTTTTAACTTTTTGCTCAGCGCTTAAACTTTCTTCTGTATTTCCTGAAAGTTGAGAAAGTTCATCAACATATAATGTAGCATATAATTTAGTACCATCATTTAAATATGAATCGACTGCTGCACTGTTAAGTAAACTTGTTTCAAAATCAGAAAGTTCAAGCCACATTGTAGTTCCTTGAATATCTATAACTTTTTTACCAACTAATACTGTATATTCAGTACCATTAGGGAATGTTATTTTAACATCAACACTTTGTCCTACCATTAATTTACTTGGTAATAACACTGTGTTTATTTCTTGTAATCTCACATCATGTGCAATTAGATCTGTTGAAATCATTTCAGTTGAAACTGGAATCATAGCAGGAATGTTATATCTTGCGATTTCTCCTCCCATTAACATTGCATTTTCAAAAGGAACTAAGTTTATGTGTACGTTTTGAGTTGTTATCATGTCAGACGTTATAGTTTGTCCTTGAATAACAGACTGATTTAACACTGTAACTTTTTTAGTAAACTCTTTATTGAAAGCTTCATCTGTACCTTTCTTAATATTATCTATAGTTGTAAATGAGAATGCTAGTGACACACCAACACCTGCTATACCTAGCACACTACCTAGTGCTAAACCAAGATAAAATCTCTTTTTTAATTGACTCATACCAATCATATATATACCCCCATGTTTTTTAGAACTCTTATTCTTTGTTATAGTTTATCATATATGTTTTTTTTTTTCAACACTGTTTTTTTTTTTTAACTACTTTTTTATAGTTTTTTGTTTTTTTTACATTTTTACCTATATTTTACTTATATTTTTGTAACATAAATGAAATATAAGTGTAATATTTGTAGCTAAATTACACTTATATTTTAATATATACTATTATATGAATTTTATACTATACACGATTTATTTTAATTTACTTGCTAAGCTTTTGAAATATATGAGTTAAATATTCAAATACACTAGACTTAGATATATCTGTATCAATTATCAAATCGCTACTTCCTATTAAAGCTCCTGTTACAGAATCATAAACCTCTAATATACCCACAACACTACCTTTAGTAAGAGGAGCCTTTAGATTATTAAAATATGTAATTTTAGGATCAAACGCAACTTCTGCTGACTTTTCTACTAAAATAGATATATCATCTTTGGTTACTATTTGAGCTTTATCATTTATATTTTTATTTATATTTATTTCTTCTATAACTTCACCTTTATCATATATCTTTATATTTTGAAAATTATTGAATCCATAATCTAGCAACTGTTTTGTTTCAGTTAAACGTATATCTGAACTTGGAGCAGTGCATACAACCGAAATAAACATTGTATTATCTCTCTTAGCAACAGCAGACAAACTAAATAAAGCTTTAGACGTAGATCCTGTTTTAAGTCCAAGAGCTCCATCATATGATTTTAATAATTTATTTGTACTAGAAAGTTCAAATGTACCTTCTCTTAAACTATCCATCCAAATAGAAGTATAATTTAATATATTTGGATGCTTATTAACAAGCTCTCTTGACATTATAGCAATGTCTAAAGCCGTAGTGTAATGATTATCATCATCAAGACCATGAGAATTAACAAAATTAGTATTATTCATTCCTATACTTTTAGCTTTCTCATTCATTAACCTTACAAAATTTTCCTCTGTTCCTCCTATATGTTCTGCAACAGCAACTGTAACATCATTAGCACTAACAATACAAATAGCTTTTAAAGCTTCTTCTACAGTTAATTTTTCATTTTCTTTAAACCATATCTGGCTTCCTCCCATTGAAGCAGCATTACTACTACACGTTATATAGTCAGCATATTCAATTTTACCTGAATCAATTTCTTCCATAAGTAATAGCAATGTCATTATTTTAGTAACGGAAGCTGGATAAATATGTTCATTTTCATTATTTGCATAAATTATATTTCCTGTAGCTGCATCCATGAGTAATTGTGATTTAGAAGTAAAATTAAATACTGGAGTACTAACAGATGTAGAGATACTTGACTGTCTATCTAGATACGTTTCATTTGTAAAAACAAAATTACTTGCATAACTTGTGTTAATATATACAAATAAAAGAGTTAGAATAATATATATTTTCAAATAAGTAAACACATTCACATTTCTTTTGTTCAATTTCATTAATATACTTTTCAAAGATATCACCTCATATACTACAGTATATTAAGTTATCTAAATTTTATTAGAATTAATTTACTATTACTCATATATACACAAAAAAGGCATAATACTTAAAGTATTACACCTTCATTTTAATCGTTTTTTAAATCGTCTAAAAATTTCTTTTCTTCTTCTGACTTAACACTACTTTCATTATTTGTTTCAATATCATTAATAGAGTTAGGTACATTTTCTTTAAAATGAACTAGTCTATTTATTTCATCATAATATTTTTTAATATCTAATATAGAATGAATTATTAGTCCTGAACTATAATTTTTTTCTGCATTAGTATATAATATAACCATACCTGTTTTGTTTATTCGATCCCAAATATATCTTCTTATTTCTACTTCTTTAATATTTGCATACATTAAAGTTTTTCTATTCTGATTTAAAAAAGTATCATCATATGTTACTCTATCACTATAAAAAGTAAATTTAGTCCTATTATATTGCATTACTTGAATAACAATTCTAAATACTAAAATAAGTACTGATATAATTCCGGCAATTAAAGCAACTAACTGTATAACATTTTTATACTCAAATAAATTAAAACTAATTAATGAATCTGTTGATGCGTCTACTGTATCTGGAACAAAAGATACAAGTACACTTATTATTGTAATGATAACTATTGTAATTAAAGCATTTTTAATTTTTCTACCAGTTGGCATTCCAAGTTCATATATAAAATTAAATTTAGGTTTTAATTCTAATTTAATATCATTATTATCCATATCTACACCTCGATTAATGTTCCTATTTTATCTCCAGATATTGCTCTTTTAAGTGAATTTTTTTCATTCAATCCAAATACTAATATAGGTAATTTATTTTCCATACATAGTGTTAATGCAGTTATATCCATAACTCCTAATTGTTTAGATATCGCTTCCATATGTGATATTTTTTCATATTTAATGGCATCATCATATTTATTTGGATCCTTGTCATATACACCATCTATATTTTTTGCAAGAAGTATAGCTTCTGCATTCAATTCTATAGCTCTTAAAGCTGCAGCAGAATCAGTAGTAAAATATGGGCTACCTAAACCACATGCACATATAACTATTTTAAAATGTTCTAAGTGTGTTACTGCTTTTCTTCTTATATATGGCTCTGCTATTTGTTTCATTTCAATAGCAGTCATTACTCTTGTTTCGTGCCCTTTACTTTCTATCATTTCTTGAAGTGCTAAAGCATTTAATGTTGTAGCAAGCATTCCCATATAGTCAGCAGTTGTTCTTTCCATATAACCTTCGCCATATTTACCTCTCCAAAAATTACCTGCCCCTATTACTATAGCAAGTTGTGTACCTGCTTTTGAAAGTTCTATTATTTGTGTAACAATAGTTTCCAGTTTAGTAGAATCAATTCCTCTTCCGCCTTCGGCACCTATTGCTTCACCACTTAATTTAATTAATACTCTTTTATACTTTGGGTTCATGTCATTCTCCTCTCCTAGCTAATATAATTATACATTATATATTTATATTTTCAATATTTTATATATAATTAATACTTAATTTTGTACAAAAAAGTTTTAATTCAAAGTATTAAACTTCAAACTAAAACTAAATTTTTAATTGTGTATTCTATGGATATTCCCTTCTTTATCTATAGCTACAGGTATTCCACCTAAAACATCTTCAGAAGTTTCTATCATTGCTATTTTAACTATATTAGAAAGTCCACTAACTGTTCCAGTAGATTTTAATACTTCTTCCTCTTTTGTATCGCCTTCAACTGAAGTAGTTACTTCAAGAGGAGTTGTCATTTCAACAGTTCCATCTTCCATTAGCATAAATAATCTATTTGCCTGACCGTTTGAATACATACCACCTATAACATCAACAACATTTTTAGTTACATCTTGAACTGTAACTTGCTCAGTAGTATCTTCTTCAGTAATATAATATACAACAACTTCTTTTTCATTAAATCTAACTAATTTAGCTGTAGAATCCAGTTTTACCACAATTCCTTTACTTTCAACATCTTCAAATTTAGATAAATCTGTTACTGCTAATCTTATTTCTTCTGGTTTAATACTTGCCAGTTCATTAATTTTTTCTTGTAAGTTCTGTTGTAAATCACTATTTTCCGAAGTTAATTTCTCTACACTAGTAGTAAGTATACTCATTTCATTATTAGTAGCATATATTGTATATGCTAAAACTCCTATCACTACAATTAAAAAAGTAAGTAATATAATTATTGATACATTTTTCATTGTCTTCCTCCTGTTTATTATTTTAACATAAAAACTTGTTTCTTTCAATATAAAAACAAAACATCTTGAAATAAATTCAAGATGCTTTATTTAATTATTCTTCGTTTTCCTCATTTGGTAGTTTAGCTATATTTATTACTTTTCCACCTTCAGAAGTTCTCATAAGTGTTACACCTTGAGTATTTCTACCAAGTACACTTATATCTTCAACTTTTAGTCTTATAATTATTCCTGTATCAGTAATGATCATTATATCATCCTTATCAGTTACAATTTTAACACCTATTATTTTACCAGTTTTAGGAGTAGTTTTATATGTAAGTACACCTTTACCTGCTCTTGTTTGTTTTCTATAGTCTTCAATTTCAGTACGTTTACCAAACCCATTTTCAGTTATTGCTAGTATGTAATCATTTTTATTTACTATAGGTTCCATGCCTACCACGCAATCATCTTTACCAAGGTTAATACCTTTAACTCCCATAGAAGTTCTACCCACTGCTCTAACATCGCTTTCATCAAATCTTATAGATAATCCGTTATGTGTTACCATTACTATATCACTATTTCCATCAGTTATTCTTACATCAATAAGTTCATCTGATTCTTTAAGTACAATACTTTGTATTCCAGATTTACGTATGTTTGAATATTCATTTAATAATGTTTTCTTTATTAGCCCATTACGAGTAGCCATTAAAACATATAATTCTTCTTCAAATGATTTAACTGGAATAACCGCAGCTATTTTTTCACCTTGTGATAATTGTAATAAATTAACTATAGCTGTTCCTTTAGCTGTTCTACTAGCTTCTGGAAGTTCATATCCTTTTAATTTAAATACTTTACCTAAATTAGTAAAGAACATAATATAATCATGTGTTGATGTTACAAACATATGCTCTACAAAATCTTCTTCTCTAGTATTCATAGCAGTAAGACCTTTTCCACCTCTTCTTTGAGATTTATATGTATCTACTGCAAGTCTTTTAATATATCCTAAATGTGTCATCGTAACAACATTAGTTTCTTCTTTAATAAGACTTTCAATATCTATATCACCTTCACCATGAACAATATTTGTTTTTCTTTCATCACCATAAGTTTGTTTTATAGTTAATAATTCTTCCTTTATAATATTCATAACTAAAGATTCATTTGCAAGTATTTCTTTAAGCTCAGCAATAAGTTTAACTATATTATTGTATTCTTCTTCAATCTTATCTCTTTGAAGACCTGTTAAAGTTTTAAGTCTCATATCAAGTATTGCTTGTCCTTGAATATCATCAATTCCAAATCTTTCAGCCATTTTAAGTTTAGCTTCAGCATCATTTTTAGAAGAACGAATTATTGTAATCATTTCATCAATATTATCAAGAGCTATTTTTAATCCTTTTAATATATGTAATCTAGCTTCTGCTTTATCTAAATCAAATTTAGTTCTTCTTACAACAATTTCTTTTCTGTGATTAATATAGTGAGTTAATATTTCACTTAGTCTTAAAACTTTAGGTTGGTTATCTACTAGCGCAAGCATTAACATACTTACTGTAGATTGAAGTGCTGTATGTTTAAATAGTAAATTTTGAACTACATTTGGATTAGCATCTCTTTTAAGTTCAATTACTATTCTTAATCCTTGTCTATCTGACTCATCTCTTAAATCAGATATTCCTTCTATTGTTTTAGCTTGAACAAGGGAAGCTATATTTTGAATAAGTGCAGCCTTATTTACTTGATAAGGTATTTCACTTACGATTATTTTATATCTTCCTCTTGCATCTTCTTCAATTTCAGTTTTTGCTCTTACACAAACTTTACCTCTTCCTGTTGTGTATGCATTTTTTATTCCTTCTCTTCCTACAATTGTAGCTCCAGTTGGAAAGTCTGGCCCTTTAATATATTCAATTAATTCTTCATCTGTTATTTCTGGATTTTCAATCATTGCACAAAGTCCATTTACAACTTCTGTTAAATTATGTGGTGGTATATTACATGCCATACCTACTGCTATACCATATGCTCCATTTATTAACAGATTTGGTAATTTTGCTGGTAGAACTGTAGGTTCTTTAAGTCTTTCATCATAGTTTGGAGTATAGTTTACAGTATTTTTATCTATATCTGCAAGCATTTCTAAAGAAATCTTTTGTAATTTCGACTCTGTATACCTCATAGCAGCTGGCGGATCGTTATCTATAGATCCAAAGTTACCATGACCGTTAACTAAAGGATATCTCATTGAGAAATCTTGAGCTAAACGTACTAAAGCATCATATATAGATGCATCACCGTGTGGATGGTAATTACCCATAACATCCCCAACTATACTAGCTGATTTTCTATATGATTTTTCAGGCCATAATGCAAGCTCACTCATTACATATAATATTCTTCTATGTACTGGTTTTAACCCATCTCTTACGTCAGGAAGTGCACGAGATACAATAACACTCATAGCATAGTCTATATATGACTTTCTCATCTCATTTTCTATATTTACAGGTAGCACATTTTTGGCTGCTACGTTCATTTCATCCATATTATCCCTCCGATAGTTTTACTTTAATAATTATACTAAAGTTTTTATTTAAATGCAAGTAAATAGGTTGAAATTTAGAAAAATTATGATATAATAAAGCCAGTGGAGGTATGTTATGAAAGTAAAAAACTATTATGCTATTTTAGGCGTAACTAGGAAAACACCAAAAGAAGAAATAAAACTAAATTTTAGAAAACTTGCAAAAAAACATCATCCTGATAGCCAAGAAAATGCTAATAGCGATTCAAGTATATTTAAAGATATAAACGAAGCATATGACACTTTAATCAACGAAGAAAAAAGAAAAAAATATGATAGACAAGTAGCAAGATATGGATATGGATTTTTAGAGAACGAAACACCTCTTTCAAACATTAAATACGAGTTCAAATCTGGAGCTAATATGTTTGGAGATATATTAAATACAATACTAGGATTTAATCGTACTGCAGAAGATTCTCATTTTTCTGAAGTAAATGTAGATACAAAACATAAACCCGTAAAAGGAAAAGATATTATTTCAAACTTAGAAATATCTTTAGAAGAAGGTTTATCGGGCATAGAAAGAAAAATAGCAATCAAAGGATATAAAGGTGGTATAAAAACTTTTAGTGTTAATGTACCAGTTGGTATTCATGATGGAGATAAAATACGTCTTGCAGCTTTAGGAAACCCTGGAAAAAATGGTGGAAAAAATGGTGACCTTATTATTAATGTTAAAGTCAATCATTTAGAAGGATTTGAATTAAAAGGTATAGATCTAATTAAAGACATCTATTTAACTCCTGCTGAAGCAGTTTTAGGTTTTAAACATAAAGTTAAGGTATTTAGCGATACTTTATTTATAGATTTACCAAAATATATGCAACATGGAGAATTAATAAAACATTCTGGATATGGATACATATCAAAAGAATGTGTAAGAGGAAACTTGTTACTTCGTGTAAACATTACTGTTCCTTCTGATATTACGGAAAGAGAAAAAAGTTTATATGAACAATTATATAAAATAGAACAAAAAAGAAGCAACACCTAAGTTGCTTCTTATTTTATCATTCTTTTCTTTTTAAGCCTTATATCTTCTCCATAGAATCTACAAATTTTAAATTCTCCTATTAATCTTGAAACTATTCTTTCATCATATAACTCATATAACTTTTCTAGTCCTAAATTAGTTGATATAACCATTTTCTTATTATTCAATAATCTTGTATTTATAATATTAAATAGCTCTGAAAATTTCATAGCATTGACCATTTCAGTTCCAAGATCATCTATTATTAGTAGATCCGATTCTAATAATCTATTATAGTTCTCTTCATCTTCTTTTGTTTTATTGTATGTTAGTTTATATTTAATTATAAACTCCATTAATAATGAAGATGTTTGATAAATAGCAGTATGTCCTGTTTTAAGAATTTCATATGCTATACTATTAGATAAAAATGTTTTTCCAAGACCTGTATTTCCTACAAATAATAAGTTCATATTTTCTTTACTGTCAATATTTCTTGCAAACTCTTCAGCTATATTTTTAATATTTTGCATATTCTCTTTTGGGGATTTAGGAGATCTATATTTCTCATTAACGTCATTAGAATAATAATCAAAACTAAAAGTATCAAAATTTTCATCTTCTAGTTTGTTCATATTATATTGTTTATACGCTCTATTTAATATCTCTTGTTTAAAACACGAACATTTAGAACTACCAATATATCCTGTATCTAAACATTTCATACACGTATATTTTAACTGAAAGTCCTTTTTGGTGTAACCTTTTGTAGCTAATAATTTTTCAATTTCTTTCTCACATTTATTTATTTTTAATTTCAATTTATCTTCTACTTCTTTTCTTTCAGTTTCATTTTTAAGAAGTGATGCTTTAAGGAGCTCAATGGATAATTTGTGTATTTCATCTTTAATCACTTCGATCTTAGGAATTCGTTTATATACTTCTTTTTTCTTCTTTTCAAGTATATTTAAAGCTTCTTCTCTTTTAAGCTCATATTCTCTTAATATTTGTTTTTGTACACTTATATCCATGACTACACCTCCTTACATATTATCATAGTATGTTTCTAAATTATCATATTCTCTTTGTTCATAATTTTTAAATTTAGGTTTTACTGTTTCTTTAACAGTTTTAACCTTAACTTCTCTAGTAACATTAGAAGTTTCTTTTAAAGCAGATCTATTTGACTCTACTTCTTTTATTTCCTCTAACGTTTTATATCCCGCTTTATTCCAGTTTCTTAAAATACCATTTATATATCCAAATGTTGGATTAGTAACTGCAATAGTTCTTTTTAGAGCTTCTTCAATAATATCAAATTGATATTTATATTCATTAACCCAAGTTTCCACATAAGCTTGTTCATATTTGCTAAGCATTCTGTTTAGTCTTAAAGCTTTAGATATTTTTTGCATTACAAGTTGAAGTACAGACATTCTATCTAAATAATCTTCTAGTTCTTCAAATGTTTTTACTCCGCCTTTATGCCATCCTTCTGCAACTGCATAAACATACTTACTATTTAATGCTTTTTTTTCATGACAATGATGAAATAGTGCAATCATAACATCTTCTGAAAATTTATATTTTTCAAAAAGCACTCCAATATCATTGTACCAACTAATTGACATTATCCCATTAAAGAAAGATTCATTAATAGCAGAAGCTGCTACTGTTCTAAGTTGTTCAGCTTTAACAAAAGCTTTAGATTTTTTAGGAGTTAATTTAGGTGTATAAGTTTTTTCAACTTCTTTTTCTTTTAAGTTTATAACATTAAATCCTGCTGTTGTTTTAATAAGTAATTCTTCAGTAATAAGTCTATCTAAAGAAAATGATAATTCATCTTTGGTTATTCCTATTTTTTTACAAATCTCTTCATCTGTCATTTCCAGTTCTGTTTTTAATAGATATAGTATAAATAAATATACTTTTATATCTATATGTTCTAATCTGGTCATATAGTTTAAGATAAAAATATCTGCAACTTGTGTATCTGAAAAATCTATTTTTTTCTTAGATATAAATTTCAATGGTATTCAACTCCTTTAATTACATGTATTATACCATTTGTTTACTTATATTACAATAAAAAACATATTTTTTATTTAATTAATAATAACTATTATATCCTTTTATATTATATTTGCATATCAGTTGCTATTTGAGCAGGCTGGTTCATTTCTATTTGTTGTACATCACTAGTACTTTCTTCGCTTATTGCAGTATTTTTAGCCGTTTCATCTATAGAATACACGCTACTTTCAAGCTCTTTTTCAAATGCTGTTTTTGATTTGTTTTCTTGCTTATTTTCCGCTTTTAACTCTTCATTTTGTTTTACTAAATCTTTATAGCATTCTTTATTTTTACTAAGTGCATAACCTTTTAGCATATCTTTTTTCTTACCATTTTTATCAATCACATTCTTATTAACTTCAGTAATTATAAAATCATTCGAATTTAATAATATTTCATTTTCTGCATCATCATAATCTGAAAATCTTGTTATATCAATCGCTTGTGTTCCTTTAGGAAGATTCATCTCCATTACAGTTGTGTACTGATCATATTTTGCAAAAGACGAATCATAATTTGGTGAAGTACTTGTATATCCTTCATTACTTACTTCATTACCTACAGTTTTATCCACTTTATGCACATCTTCTCTTACTGCTCTATATACTTTAGCTGGATTTTTTAATCTAGATTTTGAAAGTGCATCATCAAGCTCATTCATTGTGTTATCAACATGAGTAAGTGAATTATTGTTTTTTACTGCAGTCATTGCAGAAGCTCTTGCTGAGCTGTTAATTCCAGAATTTATTAAATCATCTCTTATAATATCATAATTTTCATGTAAAGGTTTTGTATAATCTAAATTACTTACTTTATTTTTTATAATTTCAATCTCTTCAGATGATAAGTTTCTTCTTTCTAAAGAATCAACAAGTTCATTATATATATTTTCTTTAATATTAGTTTTATTAGTAGTATTTCTTTTTAGTCCCAGTATCATATTGCTACCATTTGAATACTGATTAATAGCTTTTACATTTTCAACAGTTAAATTATTATCTTCAAGATCGTTTTTAAATACTTCTAAATCCTGTTCCTTTATACCTCTTGCTGGAAGTTCTTCTAAAGTATAACCATCTGCAAGTTCTCTTAATATATTTTGATAATTTATTTTAGAATTCAAATTACTATATTCCTTATACTCTTCATTCTCTATTTTTTTTATTTGATCTGATGTTAATCCTCTATTCTCTAATACACTCATTTTATACCCCTTATTTCTTATACAAATTATATATCATTTTAACTTTTTATTCAACATACTTTCTTAAATTTATTTTTATATAATTTGTTCTTTAACTTTAAATATTTTTTTACATTATAGTAATCATCTATATATAATTTTCTATTAATATAGAATAATATTATAATTTTAAGTGTATCTATAATGTTGTCCCCATTAACATTAATACATAATGAACCTACTAAAGGAGTAAATGAAATAATAAGTACTGTTATTTTAGTTTCTAAAGAAATATTTAACATATTTATTATATTAAATATAATAATGACAGATATTATTATTATAACTAAATTTCTATATGTTATAATTCCTAAAAATTTACTTTTATATTTATAGTTTGTATATACTCTACTTTGAATTTTAGTCATTAAATATATTCCTCCTGCTACTTTCTTTACTTACCCTAACGAATAACTCTTTTAAGTATGTATTAATTCTATAAATTATATATATACTTCCGACTAGTACAATTTTATACATAATGGATCCTGTATCTTTATACATAAGTGGTAAAATAATTATTAGTTTTACAATAGGTCCTGTTAAAAGTGTGACTATTAATGATTTAATGAATGTATAAAATAAGTTTTGAGTGAGTTCACTGGCTAGTGTAGAAAGTGCTACAGGTAATAAAAAAATTAGTATAACTATCATTACATATCTTATAGAGAAATTTATTAAAATAGTTACAGCACCAAAAGAAACAACACCTTTTATAATTCCATCTAACGATATTAAATCTGTATTTAAAAAATCTTCTATTGATACTATTTTATCTTTTAGATTATTAAAAGTTATCTCACTTCCTGTTATACTATTACCATACTCACTTACAATTTCAGATAAGTATGTATTAAAATTTAATATTGTTTCAGCTATAAAATAACTATTATTAACAAGAAGTGTAACAATAATAATTTTAAAAATAAAAGAATATACTTTTTCAGCCTTATTACCATTAAACATAGAAATTAGTAATGTAAGCATAAAGTAAGTTACATTAAAAATTATCAAAACATTTCCAAGTAGCATAATTACATTTATGGAATTATCAGTAAATAAATGTTTAAGTGGTTCCTGTTTTAATATATCTGTTGTTATATTAACTAAACTATCTAGTGTTTTATATACCTCTTCTTCTGTTGATATATAAATTTTTTCAGCAATCTGATTTAAATTAGTCAGTATATTATTTAAATCCACTATATAATACCATCCACAAATTTAATAATTAAATCTATTGATATAATTACTGCATAACAAATTATTGCATTAAAAATAACTTTTTTCCCCATTCTCATTTTTTCTTCTTCACCAAAGCTAAATTTCCTCATCATAACACCAACCGCAATAGCAACAGATGCTGCTGGCGCTGCAAGTCTTACAAAATAATCTTGAATTCTGTTAAGCGCTGTATACATTTTATTTACAATTGTAGGATTAGCTGCATATAAATTTGTTAAATTAACAATAAACATCATTAATATTAAAATCAACATAATCTTTATTACAATTTTATTATATTTTAATTTTTCATTCATATTTTACCCCTTTCATATAACTTTAATTTTATATAATCATAAAACTTAGAACTTGTCCCATCACTTATAATAGCTGCCACTTCAAAAGTTTTTAATTTTGTTGAAAAATAGTTTAAATCTACAATATTTTCTATCTCTTTACTTATGCTGTATCCTTCAGTTAAACTAGATTTATTAGATTTAAAATTTTTACTTATATAATTAAACTTACTTTCTTTAGAACTTTCATTAATATTTAAAGAAACTTTTTCCTTCCTCTCCTTTCCTAGTAATTTTTGAACTTCTAAATTTGTATAATTATCATCATTCCTAAACCAAATCTTATTAACAAAATTTTGAATAACAACATTTGCTGTATCTTTATTACCAAGTACATTAATAAGAGATGAATAGCTTTGCATACTTACAATATTAATACATTTAAATTCTCTAGATAAAGAGAAAAAATGAGCATCTTCTTCATTTACAATTTCTTGATACTCATCTGCTATAAAAAAAATATTTTTCTTATTATTTGAAAGTACATAATTTTGAAAATCTAATTTTAGATATGTTGCAATAACTTTTGATAACTTTCTTTGCTTGGATATATCCATAGTGAGTACATAGATTCTATTTAAAGAAAAATCTAAGCTTTTACTATTTGAACAAAATTGATTAAAAATATCAAAATCACTTGAAAATATGTCTGTAATTCTAGTAATCTCTGATTTAATAATACCTTTTGTTCTATCATCTAACTTCAAAAACTCAAAAGTAATATTACTTAAGCTAGCATTTAATTCAAATAATTCATTATCATTAAAATCATCATTAATAATATTTGTTTTTATCTGTTTTATTTTTTCTCTTAAATAATTTTCACTATTTACTAATTTATGTATTTCAGCGAAATTAACATATTCTTCATAACTTTTTATTAACACAATAAAATCTTTTAAATACGTTTCAACCTTGTCAAGCCAATACGAGTCAGAACTATTTTTATCAGACAATATTTTAAGAACATTGACAATCATATGAGCTGTTTCTATTGGCTTTATACTGTTATTATTAATAGGATTATATTTTGATTTACTAGTTAAAGATATTTCAATAATTCTATCTTCAATACCATATTTTTTAGCTATCTCATTAACTCTATTTATATAATTGCCTTTAACATCAATAATCAATCCGTGACATTTTATTTTTCAATAAATAATCTGTAATATTACTAATTATAGAACTGGTTTTACCACTACCAATACTTCCAGTAATCATAATGTTTTGGTACATACCAGAAATTGGTAAATATATAGAAGTACTAGACTTATCTATTCCTATATTAAAATTATTTTTTTCATAACTTTCATTACTAATAATAGTATTTTTTGTACTAAACTTGTTCTTAACTGTATTCATAATTTTATACACTACTACGAAGAGTATAATATATGAAGATGTATAATAATTTATTTTTAGTAAATAATAATTATTAGCTAAAATATTATTTAACTCAAAATCAAAAGAAAATATATGAACAATAAAAAAAGACGAAAATAAAAATTCATGGGTTATAATAAATTTAATTATAAGTGCTATTATTGCAATACATAAGGATATAACTATAAGTATATAATCGTTTTTTATTATATTTATAGTATCAATAATAATATTTTCTTTATTAATTTCTACTTTGTTTATATCTATATTATTATTTAACATGTATTTCTTTATCTTGCTACCTTGCTCTGATAATATGAATATTTGATCAATGTAGTAATAAGCAATGTACATCAAGTATATATCATATATAATTAATTCTAATAAAATCATATTTCAACCACCAATTAGATTTTAACAATTTATATATTAACATACAACTTAAAATATATTGTTTTGCATAATGTTACAAATTATGATTTTATAGACTATATTTATCATTATTTTTTGTTGTTTTGTTTTATTTTTTTACCACCTTTTATTAATTTAACTTTTTTTTAACAAATTTGTAAAAAAGTATTGACATTTAATTCTAAATGTAGTATTATATATGAGCAATAAGTTTTATGGGCTATTAGCTCAGCTGGCAGAGCACTTGACTTTTAATCAAGTTGTCCCGCGTTCGAACCGCGGATAGCTCACCATAAAACGGCCCGTTGGTCAAGAGGTTAAGATACCGCCCTTTCACGGCGGGGTCACGAGTTCGATTCTCGTACGGGTCACCATTATTGCTGGAATAGCTCAGTTGGTAGAGCAACGGTCTTGTAAACCGTAGGTCGTCAGTTCGACTCTGACTTTCAGCTCCAAATTAACTCACAAATTTATTTGTGAGTTTTTTGTTATCTAAATACAAATTTTTCATCTATTTGATATTTTTTACTTAATTTTAAACATAAAAAAAGAGTCTCAAAAAACTCTTTTCATAAATACTTTCATTTCTTCTGCTAATTGCAATAAGTTTTTACACTCTTCAGAATCTCTATTGTTACCAAATATTTTCAAATAATAATTTTCATCTGAAATAATTTCATATACAGGATAAATATACCCAAATATATTTTTAGATCCTATTCCACATTTAAATAAATAACATATATTTTCTCTCATTTTATATATTAAGTACATACAATTTATATCTTTATACTTAGATTTCACTTCATTTAAATACATATTATCTTCATAAGTTAATTCCTTTTCATCCTTTAAACAAATATTCATTAACTTACCATCAGGTATACAAGCTTCAATATGTGGCAATAATTTTGCCCATTCAATTATTTTTCTTGGCATAAATCCTCCATTTTAATTATAAATTGGTTTTATTTTTGAATACAGTTAATTATATCACAAAAAACTTAATTTGTAAATACTTATGTAAACTTTATACCTTTGTTATTATTATTTTATTCAATTTAAATTCCATTTCATCTTCTAATATACATTTAAACCTAAAGATTTCTTTTTTTTTAATTGTAACATTAATCATTTCACTATGATTATTTACTTTATCTATTTTTAGAAGAACTCTTTTATATTCATTATTTGAATTGCAAATACTTAGTAACATTTCTTTTATTTCACTTATATCACTCATTTCAATTTCTATCTTATAATTACCAGCTTCTACAATTATATCTTGATCATTTAATTTAATTATAGATCCTTTTTTAGTTCTAATACTATCAAATTTGATACAATCATTACTTTTTATCACTTGCTTATTTGTATGATATATTTCTATTTGATTAGCAGTATTTTGTCTATTTTTTATATTTTGATTTAAATTGTGATTATAATATAATTTACTTATTCTGCTCATAAAAAACTCCTTTATACACATTTTATGTATAAAGAAGTCATTTGTTTCATATTATATTAATTTTCTACTGTTAGTTCTTCATCTTCTTCTTTTAAAGACAACTCTTTTTTAGGTCTCATAAAAAATACTACTGTTCCAACTATTATTGGTAAATAGAATGTAAAAAATCTCCATAGTAGTACTGCCATTGCCATAACATTAGATGGAAAAAATGTACTATATATAATAGCAAAGCCACCTTCAGCAGCAAGTGAAGCTCCAGGAGTTGGCATATACACTGTAACCATTGCAAGTACTGCTTGAGCTGATATAATCGTTAAGAATGATGATTCATTAAATCCTAATGCTCTATATACAACATAGTTTATTGCATATAATACAGTTATTTCGATTGCTGTTGCAAGTGCAACTTTAAAAATCATCATCTTTTCTTTTTTCATCATTTCAAACTGATGTTGAAATTCTGTAACCGTTTCTTCCACTTTAGTTATCATTTTTTCTTTGTCTTTTACTATTCTTATCTTATATAATAGTTTTACTAAGCCTCTACCCATTTTCATTACTATATTCTTATTAATAGCAAGCATTATTAAAAACATAACAACAATAATGTTAGCTATAAAACCAATTATTGCAAATATCATATATTGATCTATAAGCTCAGCAAACTTAGTATATTGAGCTATCATAATTATTATTGTATATGCAACTAAAACTAATTGATATACTATAAATCTTGTTAATAATATACTTGCACCATTTGATATTGTTTTACCTTCACTTTTCATTACCATAAGCTGCATAGGTTGATCCCCTGCAGACATAGGTGTAATATTATTAAACAATCTTCCTATTATTGCTAGTCTAAAACATGATCTAAACTTTTCATTTGGATACATTTTTTTAGTTATATAATAGAAACATAGTCCTTCAAGCCACCAATAAAATACTGTAGCAGCAAGACCTACAAGTATCCATGTATAATCCATACTTGCCATTATTTGTGATATATTATGAAATCCATCTTGATATACCATATATACTGTATAGAAAAAAACAAATATAACAAATAGTATACTCAAAATGTTCATTACTTTTTCTTTGTTCATTTTAACTCCATTCTTATAGTACTTATTATTTCTTTATTTAATTAAATATATACATATTATAACCTTATGTATCTATTTAAATTTTACTACTTTTTAATTATATCACTTTTTAATATGAAAAACAAATTAAAAGCAATTAATATTAAAAGATTAGATATATTTCTATACCTAATCTTCTATTCTACATATTCGCTATTCTTTCCTCAATTTTTTCTAAAATCAATTCATATTTAGCTATTTTTTCTTTTTCTTTTTCAATTAATTGTGCTGGGGCTTTACTTACAAACTTTTCATTTGAAAGCATTCCTTTTGCACGGTTTAATTCTTTTAAAGCTGTTTCTTTTTCGGATTTTAATTTGCTTAACTCTTCTTCCTTATTAACTACTGTAGATAAATCTATGTAAACATCAAGCACATCTAAATGAATTGTAGTCAAATTACTTAATTCATTAGCATCATTTTTATACACAATGCATTCTAAAGATAATAATTTTTTGATATAACTTTCAACTTCTTTAATTTTATCAGCAACTTCAGAATTTGAAACTATTATAACTTCTAATTTTTTAGAATTAGTTATATTATTTTCACTCCTTATGTTTCTTACTGCTGTAATTAAATCTATTGATGTTGTTACAATATCAAATTCATCACTTTCAAAATTAAACTTTACTTCTGGATAATCACTGATCATTATACTTTCATCTGTTTTAACTAAATTTTGATATATTTCTTCAGTTATAAACGGTATGTAAGGATGTATTAATTTAATAGCATCTTTTAAAACATAGTTTAATGTATATATAGCTGTTAATCTTGTAGAGTCATCCTCTGCATATAATCTAGGTTTAACCATTTCTATATACCAATCACAAAAATCGTCCCAAATAAAGCTATATACCTCATTTAAAGCCATTCCCAAATCAAATTTATCTAAACTAGCTCTAGTATTGATTATTGTAGTATTTAATTTATTAATAATCCATTTATCTTCAGATTTAAACATTAAATCTTTTTGATCAATATTTAATAATTCACTTCTTATATCTTCTGTAAGATACATGTCAACAAATTTAGCTGCATTCCATAACTTATTTGTAAATGTATATGCACTTTCAATTCTATCCATTGAATATTTAATATCATTTCCAGCTGAAGTATTTTGAACTAATGAAAATCTTAAAGCATCTGTACCATATTTTTCAATAAGTTCAATTGGATCAATACCATTACCTAAAGATTTAGACATTTTAAGGCCATTTGCATCTCTTACTAAACCATGTATATATACATTTTCAAAAGGTTTATCATTTGTATATTCAAATCCCGAGAATATCATTTTACTAACCCAAAATGGTATAATATCATACCCTGTTACCAATGTTGATGTAGGATAGAAATAATCTAATTCTTCTGTATTATTTGGCCATCCAAATACAGAAAACGGCCATAAAGCAGAACTAAACCATGTATCTAAAGTATCTTCATCTTGTGATAATTTACCTCCACATTTACAAACTGTTTCATTTGTTTTAGATATAGTAATATGATCACAACTATCACAGTAATATGCTGGTATTCTATGACCCCACCATAACTGTCTTGAAATACACCAATCTTGTATATTTTCCATCCAATGGAAATATTGTTTTTCAAATCTTTTTGGAATAAATCTTATATCATCATTTCTAACAGCTTCAAGTGCTGGTTTAACAAGTTCTTCCATTTTTACAAACCATTGTAATGATAAATATGGTTCTATTGTACTATGACATCTATAACAAGTTCCAACATTATTATTATGTGATTCAACTTTAACTAAATAATCTTCTTTTTGTAAATCTTCAACAATTTGTTTTCTAGCTTCAAATCTATCTAAATCTTTATATTTACCTGCAAGTTCATTTAAACTACCATCTTCATTCATAATATTAATACGTGGTAATTTATGTCTTTGTCCTACCATAAAATCATTTGGATCATGTGCAGGAGTAATCTTAACTACACCTGTACCAAATTCTTTTTCAACATATTCGTCTGCTACAACAGGTATTTTTCTATCTGTTAAAGGTAGTAATACATTTTTACCTATTAAATGTTTATATCTTTCATCTGATGGATATACTGCAACTGCTGTATCACCTAACATTGTTTCAGGTCTTGTTGTTGCTACAGTTAAGTATTCATCACTATCTTCAACTTTATATCTTATATGCCATAGATTACCTTCATTTTCTTTATATTCTACTTCTGTTTCAGATATAGAAGTTTTACAAGAAGGACACCAGTTAACTATTCTTTCACCTTTATATATATAGTTTTTTTCATATAGCTTTATAAACGCTTCTAATACAGCTTCTGTACAAACTTCATCCATTGTAAAACGTTCTTTTGTCCAGTCACATGAAGCACCAAGTTTTCTTACTTGATTTTTTATCTCATTTCCAAACTCTTCTTTCCATGCCCAAGCTTCTTTTAAGAAACCTTCTCTGCCAAGCATATCTTTTGTTTTACCTTGAGATTTTAATCTTTCTAAAACTTTTACTTCTGTTGCTATACTTGCATGATCTGTACCTGGAACCCATAAAGTTGGTACACCTTTCATTCTATTATACCTAATTAGAACATCCTGTATAACATCATCTAGTGCATGCCCCATATGTAACTTACCTGTAACATTTGGTGGTGGCATAACTATTACAAAAGGTTTTTTAGTCTTATCAATTGTTGCTTTAAAATAACCTTTCTCTTCCCAATTTTTGTACATCGTACTCTCTATATTTTTTGGAATAAATTTATTTTCCATTATTATCTCTCCTTACATCATAAATTTTAAAAACACTAATGTTACTATAAGTAACACATAACACATAATCTTAAAACTTCTGACGGTATCATTTTTTATTTCATTTCCCATTCTCTTTTTTAATATCTTTCTTGCATTAAAAATACCTAGTATTAATACAAGAATTAATATTAAAAGTAAAATTATAATAAACTCGTTCATAACTATCCTCATTTTCTCTTACATTTGTTACATATATATTATATAAAACTTATTGGTAAAAGTCAATTAAACTATAGAATTTACATAAAAATAATATCTAAATCTATCTACTACATATCTATCCATATTTGACTTTAATTTATCATTATGCTATAATTTTTAGATAGAATAACTATAACTAAAAGGAGTTTTTATGAAATTTTCGATAATAATACCAAACTATAATAAAGAAATATATATAAAAGAGTGTTTAGATAGTATAACTAACCAAACGCTTGATAAATCTAAATACGAAGTAATATTTGTAGATGATGGTAGCACTGATAATAGTCTTGAAATAGCATCTAAATATGACATTAAAATATTACATAGTAACAGACTTAGATCTGGTGGAGCTCGTAATTTAGGTATTTCAGCTTCAAAAGGTGAATATTTAATATTCATAGATAGTGATGATTACTTATCTAATAATACTGTACTTGAAAAACTAGACAAATTAATAAAATCTGAAGATATAATATACTTTAATTATACAAAAATATTTCTTGATAATTCTACTACAGAAATAATTCAAGATGTAGTATCTTTAAAAGAAAGAATAGAAACTACTAAATTTTTAGGAGTACCTACATATTGTGTTAAAAGATCAATAGTATCTGATTTAAAATTCTTAGAAAAATGTACTTATGAAGATGTTTTATTTACTATGACTGTCTTATGTAAATGTACAAGTGAAGCGTACTTTAATGAATCTTTCTTTACTTATAGAAAAGTTGAAAATAGTAATACAACAACAGAAGTAGGCGAAAAACAAATGATAGATTTAATAATACAAATATCAAGTATGCACTATCTTTGCTTAGATTATCCACAGTATAAAAATGAAATACTAAAACGTATTAATAATGATAAGTTAGAAGCAAGAGTTGCTGTCTTAAATGAATTAATGTCTACTGGAATAAATAGGTTTGAAGAATTAATAAGAGATAATAAATAAAATAATATAAAAAAACATCTATTAGCTTGCTGATAGATGTTAATTTTTATATATTTAATAGTGATTTCCAATTAAGTACAATTTCTTTGTTTGTATATTGAAAATTTTCTAAATTTGATTTTAATTTTTCTTTGCTGTTTAATATAGTATCAATTTTATCTTTATACGAATCAGTATCATGTTTATCTAATATTATACCATCTACATTATCAGTTATTTGCTCATATGCAACATCAAAATTTGAAACAATACATGGTACTTTAAGTATTTTAGACTCTGTTAAAACAAGTCCCCAAGTTTCCTCATCACTAAGTAATGCTAAATAATCACATTGTCTAACAATAGGGAATGGATTATCTAAAAATCCCATAAATACAAAATTATCTTTGTACTCTTTAAAACTTTTTATTATTTCTTTCTCTATTTTTGCATAATAACTACTACCAATAATATACCATTTGAAATCTATATTTTTTTCTTTTAAATATTTAGCCACTATTTTAACCCTTTTAAATCCTTTTTCATGGCAAAGTCTACTAACAGTAACTATATTTAAAGTTTTTGATAATTCTAAATTGCAAACCTCTTTAGAACTTTCTATTATCTTTTTAGCATTAATAACATTGTATATCACTTCTATTTTATCTTTAACAAGATCCTTATATGGTTGATTAAGCATTAATTGTTTAGTATATTCACTGACAACAACTATTTTATCTAATTTTTTAATCATTCCTTCATTAGATAATATAGACTCATCTCTTCCACCAAAATGATGAAACCATAAATATGTTTTATCTCTTTTAATTATATCACATAATTTAAATGCAGTTGAATATGGTGAACAGTTAATTAATATATCAACGTTAATCTCTTCTGTTACTTTAACAACTTCAGCGTAATCCTTATATCTATTTAATAGCTCAATATCTGATTTATCATCAGTATATCCTATATATATTTTAACATTATCATTTGCTAATCTAGAAATAAGACTCAAAATGGCTATTTCAGTACCTCCCATATAAAACATTGGTCTAAAAAACATAATTGACTTTATAATAATCACCCCTTTGGCAAACTTACTATTTATTAAACAATAGCTTACTCATTATATCACATTTAAAACTATTTTTCAACAAAAAAGTGTTTTAATAATCAAAAACTTTCTTTTAATACCAATATTTGTATAAAAATCATTTCACATAAATATTATTTTTTCCTCAAATATAATAGTTATATTTAAATATATACTCAAGATATATCTATTATAATGTCACTATTTTTTAATTATTACTAAATAATATTATTTTTTAGTATAAACAGTTGACATAACACCTAAAATGTGATATAATTAATATTGTATATTAAATATATGAATCTTTAACAATTGATAAAGATTAGAGATTTGTATCAACAAAATTTTTTT
>CAYJMD010000006.1:0-20149 GCA_964371585.1 uncultured Clostridiaceae bacterium | reverse complement strand
TATGAATCTTTAACAATTGATAAAGATTAGAGATTTGTATCAACAAAATTTTTTTAATACTTGGAGGTATTACAATGAAAAAACTTACTACATCAATGATCATCCTCTGCGCAGTCTCCATATTAGCAGTTATTTGCTTATGGGGAACCACACAACTTGAAACTATGGACCAAACAAACAAAACTTTAGAGTTTAACACTATTAGTCTCTCTTTAGAGCCCGAGTTAGAATCTACACCTACATCAAATCTTTATCTTGATGACTGTATGCATATAGGTGAGAGCTCTGATGATTGCAAAGAATGCAATCCAAAACCTCAAGTGGATCCGTTTCTTTCTGAATCTCTACATGTAAGTGATAGTGATGAAGATTACCTAGAACACAATTCACCTAAAGAAATTACTTGCAAGCTATATAGACTTTACCATGAAGGTGAAGACAAGTATTATATTGCAGAATATAGTGATTCAATGCGACCTTTAGAGTTTAATGGTCTTTTTTATTCATTAGTTCCAGAAGAAGACTATGTTTTTAATAGTAATCCAAAATACTCATGGACATATATTATTAAAGACATTATCACTATCGAAAAATGGAATAGTGAATTTAATGGTAAGAATGGTTCAAATAACACATTAGACGAAATCATTGAACATTTTTTGACTTTGGATAATATAATTGATCCTCTGTCAGTTTCAATTTCAAATGAAAAACCAAACCTATAACTGTTTAAAGAATTAGCTTATACAAGATAAATTTTAAACTTAAACATTAAACACTCTAATCAATTGATTAGGGTGTTTTTATTTGCAAAACTCTACCAAACTAGTTGACATAACACATTAAATGTGATATAATTAATATTGTACATTAAATATATGAATCTTTAACAATTGATAAAGATTAGAGATTTGTATCAACAAAATTTTTTTTAATACTTGGAGGTATTACAATGAAAAAACTTACTACATTAACAATCGCACTATCACTAATCGCATCATTTGGTACGGGCTACTTATTGGGAACTACACCAATTGAAACAATGGATCAATCTAATGAAGCTTTAGAGTTAGGTACTATTAACATAGATCAATCTAATGAAGCTTTAGCGTTAGATGCTATTAACATAGATCCATATACAGAAAACTTTTATAGTTATGAATCTTCTTCAGGCCCTTGTGTTCATTCTATAAAGGATCCTATAGAAATAGAAAAATATACTGACGCAACTCCAAAACCCGAACCCGAACCAGAAATTCCATTTGAGCAAGAAATTTTTTTAGCAGAAATGGAGTCAGCTGTAATCTCTTGTGTTCACATAGGCTCTAGCTCTGAATATTGTAGCACTTGTAATCCATCTAGAGAGATTACTCACAAAGTATACAGGGTCTACCACGAAGGTAAAGATCAGTACTACATTGCTGAACGTGATGACTCAGGTAAATATTTAGGCTTTGTACGTACTGATTGTATTGAATCATTAGTACCAGAGGATGAATATGTTTTTGATGGTGATCCAAAATATATATGGACTCTTATCATTGAAGACATTAAAACTGTTGAACAGTGGAATGATGTATTCTTTGGAACAAATAATTCAAATACTACTCTAGATGAAGTTATTGACGAATTTTTAAGTCCAAGTCCTAAACCTGAATCTAGTTCTAAACCAACTCCAGAACCAAAACCAGAACCAACTGAGGATTTGCTTTATGCAGATGACAATGTTAATTTTGGATAAAATTAAACACTCTAATCAATTGATTAGGGTGTTTTTATTTGTTCAACAAATCTCATGATAGTTGACATAATGTTTAAAATATGGTATAATTAATAGTGAAAAACATATATATAAATCTTTAACAATTGATAAAGATTAGAGATTTGTATCAACAAAATTTTTTTAATACTTGGAGGTATTACAATGAAAAAAGCAATTATTACAACAACAATTATCCTTCTGATTTCTATTTTAGCCGTGGTATTAACTATGGACATTATTGGAAACATTTTCCAAAATGCAGCCCAATCAGAATTACCAATGTCTGAATTTAGCAACAATGACAACCTATTTGGAAGCTCATCATTTTTTAATGATATTGCTGATGGGTTTGACTTCGAGTAAAATCATTAAAGCACTTTAATCAATTGATTAGAGTGTTTTTTTATTTCTTTTAAATAATACCATTGATTTATCTATTGTGCCATGCTATAATATGGTTTGGAGGCGATTATTTTGATAAAAAATGTTCTTTTAATTGCATATACTAAAGCAAATGTAGGCGATGATTTATTCATTTCTATGATTACTAAAAAGTATCCTAATATTAATTTTTCTATTTATGTAGAAAATATAGATGATGCTTTTGCTATTAATAATATAACTAACTTAACTATTATAAACAAAAAATTTGTTTTTGATACAAGTATTATACAAAATTATGATTCAATCATATATATTGGTGGATCACTATTCATTGAAGCTCCAAATTCTATAAATAGATTACAAACTTTATATGATTTTGTTAAAGAAGCTAAAGCTTTGAATGTTCCTTTTTTCTATATGGGAACAAACTTCGGTCCATACAAAACTGAAGAATACTTAAATTTAACAAGAAATGTACTAAAAACAGTAACTCATACTTGTTTTAGAGATAAATATTCTTTTGATATATTCAGCGATTTAAATAATGTATCACTAGCACCGGATATTGTATTTGGTTTAGATATTAATGACACTGAGACAATAAAAAAATCAATAGGAATTTCAATGATAGATTTAAAGAAAAAATCCAATTTACAACATGTTACTAAAGATTATTTAAAGTGTTTAGCAAACAATATAAAAAAATACATAGATGATGGTTATTCTATATATTTATTTCCATTTTGTGATGCAGAAGGTGATGTAGAGGCTTGTAATAATCTTATAGAGATTTTACCAGACAGCTATTCTGCTAAAATAAACATTGTAGATTATAATTCTTCTTTAGATGATTTTATGAATATCTATTCAAAAATGGAGTTTATGATATGTTCTAGATTTCATTCTATGATACTATCAAGTAAGCTTGGACATAAATTTATAGTACTATCATATAGCAATAAACTTCTTACTGTAGTAAATGATACTAAAATAACTAGTTCATATATTAATTTAGAAAATATTACAAGTGATGATTTATTAGATATAAATTCATATCAAGAAACTAATTCTGAAATTATAAATTCATTATCAAAGGACTCTGCAAAACATTTTAACTCATTTAATAAATTAATTAAATAAAAAAATAAACCTTTAAGAAAGTATATTCTCTATACTCTTAAAGGTTCATTTTTAGTTTGCTGATGGTGCTGCAACTGGGCAAACACTTTCACAAGCTCCACAATCAATACATGTTTCTGCATTCACAACATATATGCTATCTCCTTGTGAAATAGCTGATACTGGACATTCTTGTTCACAAGCTCCACAGCTTATGCACTTATCGTCTATTTTGTATGACATATTATATTCACCTCCCTATTAATTATCAATAATTAATTCATCTAATTTAAAATTAACTATACTTTCATTTTCTCTTGTATCACCTAATTTAACTTTAACTTTTAAATTAAGTATATCAATACCTATAACTTTTCCTACTTCACCAGATTCTCTAACACTAACAATTTCATTTACTTTGGGTAATTTTTTTGAGTTATCTCTATATGTCTCTTCTTCATATTTTAAACAACACATAAGTCTACCACATCCACCTGAAAGTTTACTCATATTTATTTGTAGTCCTTGTTCTTTCGCATCTTTAATAGTTACAGATTTAAAATCTTGTAGATAAGTTCTACAACAAACTTCTCTTCCACACATTCCTAAATTAGAATAGGCTTTAACTTCATCTCTCGGGCCGATTTGTCTAAGTTCTATTCTTGTTTTATATCTTGTAGCTAGTGTTTTTACAAGTTCTCTAAAATCTACTCTTTCATCAGATGTAAAGTATATTGTAAGTTTACCTTTATCAAATGTATATTCACAAAATAATAATTTCATGTTAAGTTGTAAATTTTTCAATTCTTTTCTTGTAAATTCTAAAACTTTTTCAGCTTCTTTAACATTTTGTTTTTGTTTTTCATCATCTTCAATTGTAGCTTTTTTTATTATTTTATTTAATGGTTCCTCTGTTTTCACTTCATCTTTAGTAAGTATTTTTACAATTCTTCCTATTTCCTTACCTTTTTCACTTTCAGCAATTACTTTATCTCCTACTTTAAGATCTTCTTGACAAGGAAGCATATATACCATTTTACCTGTTCTTCTAAATCTAATTCCTAAAACATTATTATCCATATGTTCTCCTTCTATTTGTTAATACTTTCAATTAACTTTAGTAGCATATTATCTACTACAATATCATAATTACCATTATTATGCAACATGTTTTTATATCTTTGAACTATGTTAATGCATAAATATTGATTATTTTTACTAAGCATATACATTAAATAGTCAAAAATATGTTCATCATTAAAATTAATTTGTGATATACTTTTATATGATTCAATATAATTACTAGCTAATATAGTATTAGTTAATCTTTCTACATTTTCAAATATTTCTATATATCCATCACCAATTATACTGTTTATTACACCTATTGAACCTTCTGAAAATTCTATTACATTATCTGTGACTATTTTATTATTCTTATTCACATATAACTTTATTTCATCATCACTTAAACTACTAAATGTAATTTTAGACACTCTTGATAATATTGTAGCAAGAATACTAGATTCAGTTGATGCAATAATAATAAAACATACATGTTTTGGTGGCTCTTCTAGTATTTTTAAAAGTGCATTTTGGGATGCTACATTTAAATTTTCAAATTCATCAATTACATATAGTTTTTTTTCACAAGATATCGGTTTTATATAGATATCTTTTAAAATTTCATCTCTTACTTGTTCTACAACTATTTGTTTTTTATCATCTTTTTTTCGAATAAGATTAAAATCTATACAAGTCTCTAGATCATTTACTTTTAATATTTGTTTGGCAAATTCTTTAGCTATAAGTTTTTTGCCAATTCCAGATTTACCTAAGAATAGATATGAATGAGAAACAGTATCATTATTCAGTTCGTTTATTAAATAATTGATTTCTTCTTTATGTCCTATAATGTTTTCAAACATATCTTTGCCTCCTATCTTAAAGTGGTCCTATCTTATCAAGTGGCCAAACTTTTGCTTCAACATATCCTTCTATTTCTTCTAGAGGAACACAACCGAAATATCTTGAATCCATACTATGTAACCTATTGTCTCCCATAACGAAAACACTTCCTTCTGGAACGATTACATCAATATACTTACCATTTCTATTTGTTGTTCCATCGTTTAAATAGTTTTCCTCAAGTTTTACATCATTAACAAATACATTACCATCTTCATCAATATATACATGATCTGAAGCAACTCCAATTACTCTTTTAATATAACTTACTTTATTGATTCCTAAAAAATCATGTACAAAAGCTTCTCCAAAGTTAAGGTCTTCAAACGAAGCAATTGCATTATCTCCTGTAAGAGTAAACTCTGAAGGTTCTGTATCCATATCATTTAAACCTGCTGGAGAAGAAAATGTAACTATATCTCCTCTAACTAATTCTTTTTGAAAGAATATAGTTCTTGATATATATACTCTTTCTCCTTCAACAGCAGTAGGTGTCATTGATACTTGTTTAACACCTGAAATTGTTCCAATAAAATAGTTTATAAATAAATAAATTATAAATGCAACTATTATGCAAACAGCCCATTCTACTAACTCTTTATATATTTTTAATCTGCCCTCTTTAGTTTTCAATGTATATCCCCCTTAGTGAATATTTTCACCATTTGCTATAGCCTTATCAATAGTTAATAAACTAACAACATCTGAATCACCAGCAGCTAGTAACATACCATTTGATAATATCCCTCTTAGTTTAACTGGTTTTAAATTAGTTACAACAACTATTTGTTTGTTTAGTAGTTCTTCTTCGGTATAATATGGTACGATACCTGATACTATTGTTCTTAATTCATCTTCTCCAACATCTACCGATAGTTTATATAATTTATCTGCTTTTTCCACTCTATCAACAGTTTTTATTTGACCTACTTTAAGTTCAACTTTAGATAAGTCATCAATTGTGATATATCCTTTTTCATTTACTTCTTCTACTTTAGCTGCATTTTCTACAACTTCTTTCTTTACTTCATTTTCTTTATTTTCCATTTTTTCTTCCTTTTCTAAAACTTCTTTACTATCTATTCTTGGGAATAGATTTTCTGTTTTCTTACAAATTGTATTATCATCTATAGCTCCATATTTATTTAAGCTTGATAACATTGTAAGGTTTTCATCTTCTAGATTAATTCCTAGTTGTGATAATATTTTATTTGGTGCATCAATTAAATACGGTTTTAACATAACAGCACTAATTCTTATATTCTCACTTAATATATATAACACTTTATTTAATCTATCTTTATTTTCTTCATCTTTAGCAAGCTTCCAAGGCTCATTTAAGTCAATGTATTTATTTGAATTTGAAATTATATTCATAGCCTTATCTACAGCTAAATCTGGTCTACTCATTTCCATATGTTTTATATATTCGTCTATATTTTCTTTTACCAGATTAATCATATTTGTATCTACATCTGTATGTGGAAGATTTTCAAATACACTTTTAAGTAGTACTCCTTCATTATATTTTTCTGTCATTGAAATTGTTCTACTTACTAAATTACCTAAGTCATTTGATAAGTCTGAGTTGATTCTTTGAATATACATCTCTTCATCAAAGTTACCATCAAGTCCTAATTTAACTTCTTTTAATAAATAGTATCTTAAAGCATCTACACTAGAATATTTAATATATTCTCTTGGATCTTTGTAGTTTCCAAAAGATTTAGAAATCTTTTTACCTCCTACCACAAGCCATCCATGTCCAAATACCTTTTTAGGAAGTGGAAGGTCTAAAGCCATAAGTAGTGCTGGCCATATTATACTATGGAATCTTGTTATTTCTTTACCTACTAAATGTATATCTGCTGGCCAATACTTTTTAAATAACGTATCATCTTCAGTTAAATATCCTAAAGCTGAAATATAATTTGATAATGCATCAATCCAAACATATACTACATGTTTTGTATCAAAGTCTACTGGAATTCCCCAAGTAAATGTAGTTCTAGACACACATAAATCTTCTAAACCTTTATCTATGAAAGAAGAAAACATTTCATTCTTTCTTGTTTCAGGTTGTAAGAAATCTGGGTTGTTTTTGAAAAACTCTTTTAATTTATCTTCATAGTTTGATAATTTAAAGAAATAACTTTCTTCTTTAACAAGTTCAACTTCTCTACCACAATCTGGACATTTGCCATCTACCAGTTGTGCATCCGTAAAGAAAGATTCACAAGGAGTACAATATTTACCTTCATACTCAGATTTATATATATCACCTTGATCATATAATTTTTTAAATATTTTTTGAACACATATTTTATGTTCTTCATCAGTAGTTCTTATAAATTTATCATAAGAAATACCTAATGTTTTCCATAGCCCTTTAGAATCCGCAACTATTTTATCTACATACTCTTTTGGAGTAATATTTAACTCTTCAGCTTTTCTTTCAATTTTTTGTCCATGCTCATCTGTTCCAGTAAGAAAAAATGTATCTTTTCCTGCTAGTCTATTATATCTAGCTATTACATCAGAAACAACTGTACAATAGCAATGTCCAACATGAAAATTTCCACTTGGATAATATATCGGTGTTGTTATATAAAATTTATTATTCATTTTGATTTTTCTCCTTTTATTGTTTACATTATTATATCATGAATATACTTGATTGTAAAGGAACTTAGCAGTGTTTTTAGCTCGAAAAAAGATATAAAATTTACATTTTATACCTTTTATTTATTATTTTATTACTAAACATGTAGCAGATGCCATTTTTTCTATATGAGATATACTAATATCTGTAGTATAATCTTTCATTAAAATATTTAATTTATTATCTAAAAAATTGATATATGGTTTTCCATTATTATTATTTAGTATTTCTATTTCATTAAATTTAAATGTAATATTATTATCATTAATTATCTTAGAAATAGCTTTATATACTGCTTCTTTTGCAGCAAATCTACCTGCATATCTAATATATTTAGAATTTAAATTGTTAGTCTCAATAATATTCTGTTCATTTTTAGAATAAATTTTATCTATAAACTTATTATTTGATTCTATAGCATTTCTTATTCTATCTACTTCAATTATGTCTGTTCCACAATACATACTAATCTCCCAAATACTTATTTATAATATTTTTAATCTTTTTAGCAATCATATACAGAGGATAACTTGCAGCACTAATTACAATAAGAGTTATAATTAAAGGTTCAAACCATGGAGCACTTAACTCTAGCATAGGTACTATAATTGCAAATCCAGCAAATATAACACTCATAGTATATAAAAATATTAAAAGTACATTTATTTTTTCTTGCCCTACAGTAGAAACATATTCATAATACTCTAAGTATTCTCTATGAACTTCATCATATAATTCTTTAAGTTCAAATGCATCTTTCCATTTTCTCCATATTTCCATACCATTTTCTGAATTAGTAACTTGACTAAACCAGCTATAATGTGTGAATTTTGTTAATTTCGTCTTAAGATCTTTTATACTATCTTCAGTATTTTTAAGTAAATCTTGAGAAAAATTAATTAATGTAATTCTTTGGTAAAAAGCAAGTAATAGCATATATAAATATTTTTTTTCGTAATTATACGGCATTTTTGTAATGTTGTATTTTTCTTTTTCAGAAACTAGTACAACACCACTTTCTTTTGAAAAACCAAACTCTGAAAATTGCCATCTTGAATATGAATTATTATCTAGATTTTCATTATCTGTATTGAATATAGCACTAGATTTACTATCAATAACATATTGATATTTATAAAAATCATTTTTTATCTTTTTAAAATCTGACTTAAGCCCCCAAGACTCTTTATCTAAACAAACATATGAGTATGTAAACATTTTATCATAACATTTTGTTGATAAATCAGTAGATTCGTATTTATTTATTGTCTTATTTACAAAATCCCAAATATCGTTTACATCATCAATATCTTTTGCTTTAATATCAAAGTTTGTTTTGTTATTTAGATTTCTAAACATATTATTAAAATCTAAAATTTTACTAAAATCAATATGCCCAATATCTTCAAGTTCTGTCTTGATATCAATAAAACATACACCCGGCTCAAAACAAATAAGTTTCATAGTTAATAGATCAAATTCAATCTCTGAAGATTTTCTTTTGATACTTGTACCTTTTTTTAAATGATTCATATTGAGTTCAAATGTAGCACAAGTAGTATTTTTTAATGTAGTAACTTTCTGTTTTAAACTTTGAGATTTAAATTGTTTTTTCTCTGCATCAGACCATGAAAGAGTTGGAAACAAAAACTTTCTCATATATGGAAGAAAAAAGTTATATGATTCTTCGTCTTCTTTTTCTTCACGTATCTTAAACTTCCATGTTTTATTTTGTTTCAATATACTCTCAATAAACTTTCCATATTTGCCATTTTCAATAGTAAATGGGTATATAAAATGAGTATATTGATATTTAACCTTTAATGACATCTATCTTCACCTCTTAATAACCTAATTTTATTATATCCAATAATGGTAGTTTTGTCAATTTTTTTATTATTTTTATTTCTAAACTTGACAAAATAAATTTTTAATGATATAATAGTCAAAGTTAGCGGGGTGTAGCGCAATTGGTAGCGCGCGTGGTTTGGGACCATGAGGTTGCAGGTTCAAGTCCTGTCACTCCGACCATTTTTTTGCAATTTTAATTGAATTGCATAGAACTGACAATGTAGTAAATAGGCACTAATCAAGTAATTGGTTAGTGCCTGTTTTTTATCTATTGAAGAAATAACTGTATTTAAAAATATATAAATTTAGAAACAATAAAATTTTTAAAATTAAAATTGAATTAATTTTTTATGATATAATTTTACTTATTTTAATAAAATAATATTATGAATTTCACTCTGAATTTGATTTTTTATGTAAACTGTGGTATAATATATAATGTAAATAATACACTATGTGTTCTGTAAGTAGGGAGCACAGGGCTCCTTAATACAGATTGTTAAAAAGGAGAAAACTTATGAACAACACTTTAAAACCAATCAACGAACCAAATTTCGAAGCATTCAAAAAAGATTATGCCAAATTTATAACAACGCATAATTACGATGAAGCTGCTGTTAAAGAAATAAAAACAAACAATCCTAACATTTCAGCGTATGATAATGTAATTAATGAAGTCAAATATCTAAATAAAACAGGAAAAGGTGTTTGCACAGGATTTACTTATCAAATTAATGAAATGCTTATAAAACATGGATTTACACCGTATAACTTAATAATTATACGAAAAACGTCGATTCATTGGGCATCATTATTCATTAAAAATAATACTTTGGTTGTTGCAGATGCGGCAATAGATATTATTTATGCTGATATGTTAAAATCTCCTAGACTTCCTACAGCCTGCGGTATTTCACTAGATGAATATCTTAGGATTGAAGTGGAAGAAGGCTCAGCAACTTTATTTGTTGTTGAAAGGATTATTGATGATGGTCAACCATTTCAAGATCTAGAAATGGTTCCACTAGACAAATTTGTTAAGGACACTTTCTTAACTGTTTAACTAAAAGATTAAACCTAACTATATGTATTTTATAGTTAGGTTTAGTTTTTTCTTACTTTTAAATTTATTTTGTATTAAATCTGTATGTCAATAACATATATTTTTAAATTATATATCATCATAATACAAAAAAATAATCTTGCTTATATGTATTCTTGAATTATATATCATATTATTATGATAAATTAACTTAATATACTACAAATAATAATCAGATTGTTGAATTTTTATGTAAACTGTGATATAATTAATATATGTCAAAATATAAATTTAAAATAATTATTTTTAAGGAGATCAACTATGAACGATTTTACTGCACAAGAATTAACATTTGCCCTTAGAGAATTTTCTTCTCTTTTAAACAAAATGGATCAACCATCTATTCATGAATATTTTCAAATTATGAAGGCACATACTGCTGCTTTAGAAGAAAATACTCATGCTTTAGTTGCTCACATGCAAATGATTAAAGAACAAAGTAAATAAACTAAAGAGATATGAAAATTAATTAAATTTTTATATCTCTTTTTATATTATTTTATATCTTGTTATGTGTAGTTATTAAACTACTAAATCTTTCCATTGCTTCTATAACATCTTCTTTTGAAGCAAAACTTGTAAATCTAAAATACTCATCTGAGTTTTCACCAAATCCAATGCCAGGTGTTCCAACAACATTTGCTTTATCTAACAATAGATCAAAAAATTCCCATGATTTCATTTTAAAAGGACATTTAAACCATACATATGGTGAATTAGTTCCTCCTGTATGCCAAACATTTAATCTTTCCATTGTTTCTCTTATTATAGTTGCATTTTCCATGTAATAATCTATATTTACTTTTACTGCTTCTAATCCTTCGTTTGTAAATACTTTAGCAGCTCCTCTTTGAACAACATATGACACTCCATTAAATTTAGTTGTTTGTCTTCTTAGCCACATTTTATTTATAACTGCATTTTCAATTTCTAAAGGTACTATTGTATAACCACATCTTATTCCTGTAAATCCAGCTGTTTTAGAAAGAGAAGATATTTCAATAACACATTTTTTACTTCCTTCTATTTCATATACACTTGTTGGTAAAGATTTATCACTAATAAATATTTCATATGCACTATCAAATAATATTACAGCTTTTTGTTTTATTGCATAATCTATCCATTCACTAAGCTGCTCTTTATTATATACTGCACCTGTAGGATTATTCGGTGAACAAATATATATTATATCTGCCTTAATATTGTAATCTGGAAGAGGTAAAAAGTTATTTTCATATGTTCCGTTTATATATGTAATATTTCTTCCATCCATTATATTTGTATCTACATATACAGGATAAACTGGAGCAGGAATAACTACATTACATTCTTTAGAAAATATATCAAGTATGTTTGCTATGTCACTTTTAGCACCATCTGAAACAAATATTTCATTTACATCAATATCTACATTTTTGCTTTCATAGTACTTTTTAATTTTTTCTCTTAGAAATTCATATCCCTGTTCATTACCATAACCTTTAAATTTTGATTTTATAGATTGTTCTTTGCAAGCTAAAGCCATTTCATCTGTTATACACTCAGGGATCGGTAGTGTTACATCTCCAACTCCTAAACTTATAACATTAGCATGTTCATTTTTTTCTTTATATTCTTTTACCTTTTTTCTAACTTTGGCAAATAGATAACTATCTTGTAAATTATTATAATTTTCATTCAATTTCATCTACTATATCCTCCTCATATTTCTACTTCACCTATAAATACTTTCTCAGCACTTCCACTCATATATACTTCTTCACCTCTGTATTTTATTTTAAGAGTCCCACCTTTTAGATTTACTATACACTCTACATTCTTATCTATGTAATTATTTAATACAGATGCAACAAATGCAGCACAAGCCCCTGTTCCACAAGCTAATGTTTCCCCACTACCTCTTTCCCAAACTCTCATTTGTATATTATTATCAGATAATATTTTTACAAATTCTACATTAGTTTTTTCTGGAAATATACTGTTTTCTTCAATTAACTTTCCAACTTTAGCTACATCATATGTATCTAACTCTTCACTTTCATTTAAAAATATCACAGTATGAGGATTTCCCATCGAAACACATGTTATATTATATATGTTATTATCTATATTAATGATTTCATTAATAATGTGATCCTTATGAAAATCTACAGGTATAAACTTACTATTTAATATAGGCCTTCCCATATTTACAGATGCTCCTATCACTATATCATCTTTTAAATCTAATTGCAAATGTTTGATTCCGCTCAGTGTTTCTATATTAATATTAGTACTATTTACATATCCATTTTCATATATATATTTCCCTACACATCTTATAGCATTACCGCACATTTTCCCTTCACTACCATCATTATTAAACATCCTCATATTGCAATCTGCAATATTACTTTTATCAATTAATACTAGCCCGTCTGATCCTACACCAAAATTCCTATTTGATAACTTAATTGCTAAATTACTATAATCACTTATTTTTTCTTTTAATAGATCCACATAAATATAATCATTACCTATACCATGCATTTTTGTAAATTTAATAATAACCACTCCTTTTATACATTTTATTAAATTCACATATTTTTATGAATATTAAGAAATAATGTATAATACAAAATAATATCTGTAATAATATTGGTGTTATTTACAATACTTTTAGAGTGTTCTATTTTATCTATAAATGTTGTAATATATACATGAGGTGTTAAAATGGCTAGAAAAAAGAATAGAGATATGATAAATAGATTATTATTTGGAAAGAAAGTTAAAAATGCAAGAGAAAAAGCAAATCTTACTCAGTTTGCTCTAGCAGAAAAATTAGATATATCACCTAACTTTTTAGGAGATGTAGAAAGAGGTATTAAACTTCCTAGCTTAGAAGTTACTATAGATTTATGTAATACATTAAAATTAAGTCTTGATACATTATTTTCTGATTCTTTAGATATATATCTTTCTGAAGATAAAACTGAAATTTATACAGATAAACAACTTGCTGTGCTTAAAAATGTTATTAAAGTAATTACTGATAATTTTGAAAATTAATACAATAATGAACCTTTATTATTGACTTCTGTCTAATAATTAGGGTTCATTTTATTATATAATTTCCTTTATTTTAACAATCTTCCACAATAAACTTTTTAGGTGTATTATCCATATTTTTATTAATAAGCTCATTAGCTTTATTTATTACATCTGGAACCATTTCAACTAACTTATCAAGTGGACTACTATTATCTAAAGTTAATAGTTTAGTCTGCCCATCTTTAACAACTAAAAAAGCCATTGGGTCTATATTTACTCCAGCACCACTTCCTCCGCCAAAAGGAAGTTTAGGTGTTTCTGAATATTTATTAATTGTATTAGTATTAAACTCACTTCCACCTGCTGCAAATCCAAAAGACACTTTAGATACAGGAATAATTACACTACCATCTGGTGTACTAACTACATCTCCTACAATTGTATTTACATCAATCATAGTTTCTAAAGATTCCATAGCTGTTATCATTAATTTTTCAATAGGATGCTCTGACATATTTTTTACCTCTTTCTATTAATTTAAACATTTGATATTTAAATGTATCAACTACTATTATAGTTATAATATTTGCAAGAACAAAACTAAATATACATTTTATATTAGTTTTAGAATTAGTATTGTATAAATCTATATTATACTTTAATCTTTGTATATTAATATTTTTAATATTTAATGTTACTATACATGGTATTACTGAATTTATTATAGCAAATAAGTATGAATTCAATATATAATCACCAGTTAAATTTTTACAATTAATATTTATTTTTATCTCTTTGAATTTTAATAACTTTATAATCTTAAAAATAATTTCCAATTTTAAATCTAATTTATCAAATACGCTTTTATTTTGTTTTTTATCATTTTTATTTAGTAAATTCTTGTACTTAAACATTTTTGTATTATCAATATTAATAACTTTAATGAAATAATACACATATATACTAATGTTAAATTTACTTTGAACATATTCAACCTTAACCCTTATAGGTATTAAAAAAAATAATACTATTAGAGTTGTTATTGTTATAAACATAATCAACACCAATAGTATTATTTGTATTTTTTTTATTTTTATTCTTTTAAAATAATAGATCCATAAAACCTTGTAGTTCTGGTCTATATATTACAACTTGATATACAATTAAAACAACAAGTACACCAATTAGAGCACTAGCTATTGTATATGGTAATCTTATAGATTCATTTTCCATTTTAATTTGTGAAATAATTAAACTTAAGATAAGTGAAGTTGCACCAACTAAAATACTTTGTGTAACTAAAAAAGTATATGTTGTTATTGCAAAAGCTATTGCAACCCTAGCACTAGGCATAAATGTAGGTTTTGTATCTTTTTTTTCACTTTCTTTGATAAATACCCCTTTTAAAATTATTATCAATATTACAACTGCAAACACTATTGTAAAGAACAAATACAATTTTGAATCTAGTACAGTCGTAAGTATTGTTGTAGTTGCTCCGTAAATTTTATCTGCAAATAAGAAGTATGCAACTATAACCGCTACAAGTGATGCTACAAACACACCTCCTGCTGCTATATCTTTAGCAAGTCTTGCACGTTCATCATATTTTTCTGTTATTAAATCAACCATAAATTCTACAGTTGAGTTTATCATTTCAGCAAATATCACAAATCCTATAGTCAAACATAAGCATGCAAATTCTGTTTTTGTAAAATCGAAAAACAAACTAAATAAAAGTACGAATAGTCCAATAACATAGTGTACTCTTAAATTTCTTTCGGTTTTGAATGCTGATATAATTCCTGAAATTGCATTTTTACTAGCATCCATGAAATTTCTGTTTTTTTTGCTTTCATAATACAACTCTTTATCTGTTAAATTTTTATTTTTACTTGTTTTCATTTGTTACCCCTTTATTAAGAATCTCTTCTTCTTTTTTTCTCATTATTAGTTTATCACTATCATCTATATGATCATATCCTAATAAATGACATATCCCATGAGTAATCATATATAATAATTCTCTTTCTAGTCCAGTTTCATACTCTATAGCTTGTTTTTTAATAATATTTAAGCATAAAAATATATCTCCGAGCTCCATTTCTACAAAGTTATTAATAAGATCTTCTTTTTCAAATACTGGAAATGAAAGTACATCAGTATCTTTATTAATACCTCTATACTCATTATTTAATGCTTTTATCTCTTCATTTGTAACTGCTGTAATAGATACATATATATTCTTATCACCTAAATTTTCCATTTTAGTTGCTGTGCTTACAATATTTAATATCTTATTTTTAATATATTCTCTTTTTGATTCTTCAAATATTTCTAATATTTTATCATCTAAATTAACTTCTATCATTTATCTTGGTTTAAACTCCCCTATTTCTTCTTCAACATAATATATAATTTTAACTTTAAATCCTGAATATGTATTTTCTATATATTTACTCTCTGAAAGCAAACTAGGATTATCAACACTATCCATAACATTTTCTATATAATTTTTGGATTCACTTTCCATCATTTCTACGAGTTGCTCTTTTGTATAAGTAATTTCGTTATATTCAAATCTTTCAAATTTATAAAAATCAAAAGATAATGTTAAGTTGAAAAAGTTAAAATCTTTATTATATTTAATTTTATCATACTTTTCACTGTTATTCAAATAATTAAAATAATATTCATTTAAATTAACAGAAAAACCTATATTATACTTTTCTTCACCAGTATATTCCTTTAGACTTCCTGTATAAAAATATTCTTTTTCAAAAATATATTCAGATTTTATCTTTAAAATTCCTCTTGCAGATATATCAATAGAACCATAAAACTGTGTATTAAGTTTACCTTCAATAACCATCATACCCTCTTCTATATAACTACCTTCTTTATATAATGCAGTACCATTTTCTGGTATGATTTTTGTTATTATTCCACTTTTATTTGCATAAATATCACCTATTCTAGTCTCTTGTACATCTTTATCTTCTAAAACAACTTTTTCTTTAAACTCAATATATGCTTGTGAACCTCTTATATCGAATCCAATCCAAGCATATTCTGTAAATTCTGCTCTTAAAGATTTAATAATATCATTATTATCGATACCTATGTTTATTTTACCTACATGTATACCACTTTCATTTATTCTATTTAATATATTATCATATTCATTTTGACTTATATCTAAATTAATATTTACTTTCCAAATAATAGAATTAGATAGTATAAACATAAATACTACTGCAATAATTCCTCCTAAAAAATATTTTCTTTTTCTATATCTAAAAGCCCAAAAATATAATCCTCTTTTCTTTTTAATTTTAATCTTACACTTTGTCTTATTTGCAATATTTTTTAATTTTTTAAAATCTTTAATGCTAACACTAAATCTAATAATACCACTCTTAATATTCCTAATTTCATTTATTTTAACACCTTTAAATTTACAAATGTTAATAAAACGTTCTGTAAAAAAACCTTCTACTTCAACAATAACATTACCAAATTTATTTTTTATTGATTCAAAAATATTCATACTAGTTATCTACTCCTTAAAGTTCACACTAACAATACTACCAGTAATAATTAAATCTTCATCTGTAATTTCTTTTATATTTAAATCTTTACCATCAATTATTACAGATAAATTACTCGTATTTATTTTTATATAATGAGTATAATACTCATCAATACATTTATATGATTCAATTAATATTTTTTTGTTATCAATTAAAGTAATTTTAGTAGAATTAGATGCTATATACTCTGGAATATTAGTTGCATTTGAAAATACATCTTTAGCACTTGAAAATATTTTTTTGTGAAAATCAGTTTTAATAATATCTTTAAGAAATAATTTTTTCTCTTTCTTTTTAAGCAAAATATTCACCTCTATACACTATATTACAAGACCTTGTTTTTATTCTTCGACAAATTACGACAAACTTCTCTCTTTTTCTACATATTATGTAAAATACCTATTCCATTTTTCTCTTTAAAATGGAAATTATTGGTAAAAAAGTGTTGACATTTGTTATTTAATATTATATAATCAAATGTATCAATAGATGAGGTGATTTTTATTTTAAACATAACTATCTGCGATGATGAGTTAGAAACTGCTAACTCATTTGCAAAAGGATTACAGAAAATGCTTAAAAACAAAAATTTTACTAACATAAATATTACAGTAACAGACAGTCAAGAAAAAGTATATAACGATATACAAAACATAGATATATTATTTTTAGATATAGGTTTTGAAAACAGTGATGTAGACGGTATTGAATTTGCTGAAAAGTTAAGAGAAAAAAATCGTAACTTCTACTTAGTTTTTTTAACTGGACATTATAGATATATGCACGTATCATTCTTGCATAAAACATATGATTATCTGCTAAAACCAATAACATCTAGTGTACTTAATGAATTTACTAACAGGCTTGTTAATGAGTTCTCTGCTGAGAAATCAATTTTTTTACGCCTAAATAAGAGTTTAATGATTAAGCTTGACAGCATCTATTATATAGAAAAAGTAGGGAATAAATGTGAAATTAATACAGATAAAGGTTCATTCCCTATTACTTCAACCTTACAAAAACTCCACGATAAATTACCACTAAATTTTGTAAAGTCACATAAATCATTTATCATAAATGTTGATAAAATAGATCTAATAAACAAAAGAAAAAATCAAGTAATTTTAAGTAATAATAAAACTTGTCCGGTAAATGCAAGTTTTAGTTTGGAGGAAATAACATCATGAACACATTTTTAGTCATTACATCATTTGTAATGCAAGTAGTAACATATTCATTTTTTATGACAGCTGTTGGGAATAAATTAGATTCAAGTAGTATTACTAAAACAACACTAACTATATCTATTTCTATTATTATTTCAGCAATTTCAAATTGGTTGAAATTTATTTTTCCTATAAATACTATAATATCATTGCTTCTTGTGTTTTTAGTATTTAAATATAATTATAGTTTGTCTAAAACAAAATCAGCAATTTTAATAATTACAATTTTTATATTTCAATTACTCGCAGAAATATTAGTTATTTCATTGTTAAATTTAACTGATTTTAATATACTTTCATTGTACAATCAAATATCTGTTGTAATATCTTTATTTACAATAACCTTAATATATATCTACGTTAAGTTTATTTTGCAACATAATCGATTATATATATCATTGAAAGCACTATCATCAAAACATATAATATTTACGTTAGCAATACTATGTATATTTATATTACCCCAAACATTTATATTAACATTTCACAAATATAATATAGATGCTAAATATATAGCTATTAGCTTCATGCAAATACTATTTTCTACAATATTTACTATTTTTTACTTAAAACTATACTTAGATAAAGATATATTATCTAAAGATTTTAAAGTAATGGAACTTAGTATTGATAACTTAACTACAATGATTGATGGGGTAAGAACCATAAAGCATGATTTTAATAATATTTTCCAATCAATAAATGGATATATATTAACTAAAAAATATGATGAATTAGATACGTATGTCGCGAGTGTTATGAACGAATGCCATATTATTAATACATTATCTATAATTAACAAAGATGCATTTAACGAACCTGCTATTTATGGTGTAATTGGATCAAAACACTTCTTATCAATAGAGCAAGGTATTAAATTTGAAATAGATTCAACAGTTGATTATACTACTATTGATTTTCCTATGCCTAATTTATCAAGAATACTTGGTATATTAATAGATAATGCTATGGAAGCATGTCTTAAATCTGAAGAAAAATATATTAGAATAGAAGTTAAATACAATACTTTAAAAGAAGCTACAGTATTTAGAATATATAATACAATTGCAAATGATATAACAATTGATTTAAGCAAAATATATGATAAAGGTTACTCAACTAAAGAAGTTAAATCTGGTATAGGACTATGGGAAGTTAAGAAATTAATTAAAAGACAAAAGAACTCTCAAATATTTGCAAGCATTGAAAATAATAAGTTTTTACAAACTATAATTATTGAAGATAAAATATAATATTAAAAGCTTTAGATTTTTACTCTAAAGCTTTTTATTTACTATTTTTTTACTAATTTTCTTGGTGCTTTTGGTTGGTGAAATAAAACAACTGGACAACCATTAACTGTTGTTTTAGCATAACATTCTGTAATTTTCACTAGTAATTTTTTCATAAAATACCTCCTAATTAAATTTAACAATATTGTTATATATA
>CAYJMD010000005.1:0-83939 GCA_964371585.1 uncultured Clostridiaceae bacterium | reverse complement strand
AACAAAAATTAGCTTGGGGGATATTCATAGGAATACAGGAATATTTTACTTGATTAAGATATAAGTTAATGTTATAATTATCATATAAAGATTATTTATATAATGGGAAGGTGGATCGGTATGCAAATTAATAAGTTAACAGAAAAAGAAATACCACAAGCACTCGAACTTGTGTGGACAGTGTTTTTAGAGTTTGTAGCTCCCGACTATTCGGAGAAAGGTGTGCAAACATTTAAAAAATATATTGATAATGAAACTATGATGTTAAAATTGGATTTTTATGGTGCATTTATAAATGATGAATTGATTGGTGTAATTGCTATGAGAAATAAGTCACACATAACAATGCTCTTTACTAAAAAAGAACATCACAGAAAAGGTGTTGCAAAAGCATTGTTTAATTATATTTTGGGAATTACAGATGATAAAATCATTACAGTTAATTCATCATCTTACGCAGTGGAAATATATCATAAATTAGGCTTTATCAATACCGACAATGAAAAAGAAGTTGATGGGATAAAATTCACTTCAATGCACTATCAATTATGAGCATAATATGTACTAATGCTAGATGTCAAATTAAAATGATATCAGTTAATTTTACATTCTAGTAATAAAGCATAGAAATATATAGTTATTTATTGTATAATATAGTTATTAAAACGGAGATTTAAAATGAATATATACATGAAAGAAGCTTTAAACCAAGCAAAAAAAGCATATAAAATTAATGAATGCCCTATAGGTGCTGTGATTGTTAAAGATGGAAAAATAATAGCTAGAGGATATAATAAAAGAGAGAAAACAAATTTAGCAACATCACACGCTGAGATTGAAGCAATTAATAAAGCTTGTAAAAAAATGAATTCTTGGAGATTAGATGGTTGTGAAATGTACATTACTTTAGAACCTTGCTTAATGTGTTTAGGTGCTATTACACAGGCGAGAATATCTAAAATATATATAGGTACAATAGAACCTAAAAATGGAGCTATATTTTCTGCTTTAAAATATGAAAATGTAAATACAACACATAAAATAAAATATGAACTATTAAATGAATTAGAATGTTCAGAAATATTAATAGAATTTTTTAAAAAGATAAGAAAAAATAATAAATAGAGAGATTTAAATATCCCTCTATTTTTTTATTATTGTAATCTTATGTAAAGTATGTTATAATATTTAGGTAAGTTTTTTTAAAAATGATATGAAATAATTTTCATATCAAAGGGGACATAGGAGGTTATTATGTCGATAGGTAAAATTTTATTTAGCGTATTTTCAGTTGTATTTATGTGGCTTTACTATATAGTCACATTACCTGTATTAAACATTGCTTTTCTATCTGGATTCATTTTTTGGGCAATTGCAGTATGCCTATTAGTTGGAAATGTCGGTATGTGGTGTGCAAAAGAAGATGATGTATTGTATGATTTTGGAGGTCCGGCCCTTATCACTTTTGTTGTTGTTTTTGCTATATCTCTTATTTGTATGGTTATAGGTTCTCCATGGGTTAATGCAAATACTATGCAAACTCAACTTCCTGAAGCAGAAGTAAGGGAGTTTACAGATGATATTTCATACATGGATTTAACACAGGTTCCGATAGTAGATGAAGAGTATGCTATCAAATTAGCAGATAAAAAATTAGGTGAAAATCCTAGTTTAGGAAGTCAAGTAAATGTAGGTGAATTTGTAATGCAAAATGTTAATGGTGAATTAATATTAGTAGCACCACTTGTACATTCCGGATTTTTTGAATGGTCAAATAATAGCTCAGGAACACCCGGATATATAACTGTGAGTGCATCAAATCCGCAAGATGTTAAATTAGTACAAGAAATTGATGGTAAAGCTATTAACATTAAATATCAGCCACAAGCTTTTTTTGGGGAAGATTTAAAAAGACATATTTTTAGAAATGGTTACTCTATGACAGGAACTACAGATTATTCTTTTGAACTTGATGATTTAGGAAATCCATATTGGGTAATTACAACATATGAAAACAAAACATTATACGGAAGTCCTGAAGCAACAGGTGTGGTAATTGTTGATGCTCAGACAGGTAAAACGGAAGGTTATTTAATTTCTGAAACTCCAGAATGGGTAGATAGAATTCAACCTATGAACTTTGTATATAATCAAATAGCAAATCAAGGTGAATATGTTAAAGGTGCATTTAACTGGTCTAATAGAGATAAGTATAAACCTACAGATGGTATGTCTGTTATATACAATGAAGGACGTTGCTATTATTACACAGGACTTACTTCTGTTGGTAGTGATGAATCTATTATGGGATTTTATTTGGTTGATACAAGAACTAAAGAAGTTTTTTCATATAGCATGAAAGGTGCACATGAAAATGCTGCAATGAAAAGTATTGAAGGTAAAGTTCAAGATTTAGGATATACAGCTACATTTCCAATTCCAGTTAATGTGGAAGGTAGACCAACATATTTCTTAAAATTAAAAGATAATGAAGGGTTAATTAAATCTTATGGTTTTGTAAATATTGATTCATATGACATTGCTGCAACTGGAGATACAGTTTCGCAAGCTATGAGAAATTATACTAATATGTTATACACTACAGGTAATAATGTTGCTTTTGAGCAAAGTGTGTATCAAAAAGAAATAACTGGTATAGTTGATAGAATTAATTCTAAAGTAGAAAGTGGTGAAACGACTTATATACTTACATTAATTGATGATTTAAATATCTATACAATATCTTCTTTAGTTTCAGAAGAAGTAACTATCACTAATTCAGGTGATGAAGTTACTGTGATTTATATTGAAAGTGGAAGTAATATTGTAAATATTAATAGTTTTGATAATTTAGATATTTTAACAACTAAATCTGAGAATCAAGAAATAAAAGATGAAATGATTGAAGAAAGTAAAGATGATACTTCTAAACAAGATACTATAATAGAAGTAAAGCCTGAAGAAGAAATGGATTCAGAATGGGATAACTTATCTGATGAAGAAAAAGCAGAAATTTTAGATGGGCTAAATAAAGAATAACAATTATAAAAACTATGGATTAATTTCCATAGTTTTTTATTTATAAAAGTATAAAAAAATACTAAAAATATAAATTATAAAGTGTTACAAAATAAGTCACAAATAAAATTTAAATTCATAATATATAGTAGCTATTAAATTAGCAGAAAGGATGATACTATGAATTTAGATGAATTTGGCGCATGGGGATTAAAAGAAGGACAGGTTGGTAATCCACCACCTAATTATAAATATGTAGGCCAATGTGTATCATTAATTCAACAATATTTATATCATGTATTTGAAATGCCTTTTAAAGCTTATGGAAATGCTAAGGACTGGCAGTATAATATACCAGAAGGATTCATAAAATTATCAAATACAACACCATTAGAAAGAGGAGATATTTTAATCTATGATAGAGGACAATATGGACATTTGGGAATGATCGATGTTAATAATAAATATTATGATCAAAATGGTGTTATAAAACTTAAAATAGGATATAGAGATAAACCATTTAATAATTATACTTGGATTTTAAGAGCTAAAGATAGAACAAAATTAGGACTTAATCAAAGTTCAGCTGAAGAAATAAAACCAGTTCCAAGTAAAGTTCCTACTGCAAGTAAAACAAAATACCAAATAGGAGATTTAGTTGTTTATTCACATTGTTATAGATCTAAAGATGATGTGTATCCAAATGAAATAGATTGCATGAGCAGTTATGGAGCATGGCAACAACGTTTTATAAGAGAGATAGTCGATGGTAAAAACCCATATAAATTAGATAATGGATTATATGTAAATGATGAAAAAATCCATGAGTTAAAATAAAGTACTGATATAAAAAGAAAGTGTAGAATATACACTTTCTTTTATAGTTGCTAAAACAAAAAAACTGCCTTTAAAGACAGTCTTTATGGTGCAATTAGCAGGAGTCGAACCTGCAACCTTTTGGTTCGTAGCCAAATGCTCTATCCAATTGAGCTATAACTGCATAGGTACATTATACTATAAAATAAGTGAAAATTCAATATATTATAGTTAATTTAATTAATATATATAAAGAAAAAGACTAATATATAATATTAGTCTTTTTAATACATTCGCGAATATATTAATTATTTAAATTTAACAGGTTGGAATAAGAAATCCATTACATTATCCATATCATTCATGAATAAGTCCCATTCGTTTTTCCAGAAGCTTCCTGTATCAGCTTTTTCAATAATTTCTTCTTCAGATGGTTTTAGCATTAAATCAGATTTTTGAAATAATCCACTAAAAGTTACTGGTTGTAAGAAAAAGTTACCTAAGTTTTCCATATCTTTAAAGAATAGATCACATTCGTTTTTCCAAAAGTCCCTCATAATTACCTCCTAATTATCTAGAATCAAATATTATAGAATATTTGACACTTTAATTATATAATAAAAAAAAATAAAATACAAGTTTTTTATTGTATCATTTTGATGTCAATAATATTACAATTATGTTACGAGATATATAATAATGAAAAAAATAGTACTATAAAAATATTAAGTTACAAAATTCGACAAAACTCGATAAATTATGTAAGCTATAATACTTGCAATTTGGCTATTCATCGTGTATAATACTATCATGATTAGTTGAAAAGGGGAATAGAGTAACATGAATACGAAAAAGAAGATAATGATTTTAGACGACAACAAAGATTTTGTAACATTATTAAAAGATTATATCAATATTCAAGATGACATGCAAGTAGAAGGTTTTGATCATGATGGTACTAAAGCTATTGAGATGCTTAAAGCTATAAAGCCAGATGTTTTATTACTTGATATTATTATGCCAGAGAAAGATGGGCTATCAGTTCTTGAAGATATAAGAAGGGAAAATATTAAAGTTCCACTGATTATAATAATGTCTTCGATTGGACAAGAAAAAATAACTCAAAAAGCAATAACGTTAGGAGCAACTTATTATGTAGTTAAACCATTTGATATTAAAAGTTTAACATTAAGAATAAGAGATCTTCAACAAGTAGAACCTATTACAGATATTAAAGAATATGATAGACTTACTGCAAACATTAATAGAAACATTGCAAATAATTTAGAAGTAAGAGTTACTAATACTATTCATGATGTAGGAGTTCCAGCACATATTAAAGGGTATCAATATGTAAGGGAAGCTATAATAATGGCTGTTAAAAATGAAGATGTTATTAATTCAGTTACCAAAACGTTATATCCAAATTTATCTAAAACATTTCAAACAACACCTTCAAGAGTAGAAAGAGCTATTAGACATGCTATAGAAGTTGCTTGGAATAGAGGACAAGTAGATACACACGATAAAATATTTGGATACACTGTTAATTCGAATAAGGGGAAACCTACAAATTCTGAATTTATTGCAATGATTGCAGATAGATTAAGATTGGAAGAAAAAAGTACATATTCAATGTAGTTTATGTAATAATAAGATATGAATTTTCATATCTTTTATTATGTTTAAAATTGAAAGCAATTGTGCTATAATATACTTAAGATGAAAGGAAAGATAATAGATTATTCAGAATCTATTATCTTTTGTGGTGTAAGTATGAAAGCTTTAGTAACAGGTGCATCTTCTGGTATAGGACTAGAAATAAGTAAGTATTTAGTAGAAATTGGTTATGATGTAGTAGGTATAGGTAGAAATGAAAAAAATTTAATAAATTTAAATAATGAATTAGGTAAAAAATTTAGTTATTTAATTAAAGATCTCTCTAATTATGAGGAAGTAATACAAATTTATGAAGAAACAAAAAATGAAAATATAGATTTTTTAATTAATTGTGCTGGAATTGGCAGTTATGGAGATTTTATAAGTAGTGATTTAAACTCAGATATACAAATGTTAAATGTAAATGTAATGGCATTGCATATTCTAACAAAGTTATATTTGAAAGATATGATTAGAAATAATAAAGGATATATATTAAACATATCTTCGTTATCTGGATTTATGCCAGGTCCTCTTATGGCAGAATATTATGCGACTAAGGCATATGTAACTAATTTAACTCTAGCTATAAGAGAAGAAATTAAATATTTAAAGAATAATAATACAATTATTAGTGTAGGGTGTCCTGGTCCAGTTAATAGTAATTTTAATAACAAGTTAAATGTTATATTTAAAGAGAAACCATTATCTTCTAAGTATGTTGCTAAATATATGATAGATCAATGTTTGAAAGGGAAAATGATAATCGTACCCGGGCTTAGAAATAAAATGGCAAGAATATTTTCTAAAATATTAAGTACTAAAATTCTTCTTAAATTTGTATATAATATTCAAAATAGCAAAATAAAAAAATAGATTTGCAATTATATAGTAACTGTGATATCATAATAGAAAGAATATAGAATATTCAACTTTAAATAAAGGAGAGATTAGTATGAAAATTACAAATGTATATCATCATAAGGAATTCTCTTATGAGAACAGTAAAGTCTGTAGAGATAGTATATCTGTAGATACTAAAAATGTTAAAAATTGGAAAAAAATTATTTTAGGTCCAGGTGCTGTTACAACTTTAAAACAAACAAAGTTAGAAAAAGAAAATGCTATACAAAAAAAAGAGTTGAAGTTTAGGATAAAAATTAAAATGTTTACAGAAAATACTCAGCAAGCAGTAGGTATTATAATTCCTTTAAACGATATATTTGCAGGAGAGGAATTTAATTCGCCAAATGAAGAATCAAGAATGTTAGAGTTTAAATGTGAATTTTGTAATACTGTTATTAAAAATATTCAACTAATACCTCTTGAAGTTACAGATAAAAATATTCATAAATTAATAGGTAAAACTGGAACTTTGAAAGGATGTAAGCAAAAAAATGAAAGCTTTGATATAGAATTTTCTAATAATTTAATTCTCCTTGTTTGGAAAGCTGACTTATTTACTGAAGAATTTAATGCAACAATAAAAATTGTTCCAAAAAAACTCACATGATATATGTGAGTTTTTTGATGTGTTTTGATAAAAAAAACTGAAATTATGTAAAATAAAGTTTTGTATATTGACATTTATACTATGATATGTTATAATATAAAACTAAGTAAAAATAATAAACTAAAAAAATAATTTTTGGAGGAAGTTAAATGAAAGAAATTAATCAAGACGCAAAAACAGCAATTAAACAGCATCTAGATGATGTTTTTGGGGATGAAAAATCTGATTACAATGATAGACAATATATCTCTAAAAGAGTTGGAGATGTAGATGACTTTATATTTGAAGATTATAAATCTTATCCTTCTGAAAAATAATTGCTTAAAAACTCACATATATTATGTGAGTTTTTTATTGTATTTTTAAATTAAATATATTAATGTAAATTATATTATTTGTTTTTATAACATAAATACCAACTAAAGCAGTTGTTTAAGTACATATTTTTTTCATTGATTTCTAATAAACCGTCAAAAGTATGTGGTGGCTTTTGAATTGTTGGCATAGTTGGCATCCAATTTGCTCCCGTGTAATTATTTGTAGCATCTGTCGTCTGAAGAGCATCAATTATTCTAAGAATTTCTGGTATATATCTACCAGTTGTTTTTGGATATGATAATATTGACTTGATTTTTTGATCGGGTCCTATGATATATACATTTCTTACTAAGTCTGTATTCTCATTATTCTCTTCAATCATGCCATATAGTTTACTTACCTTCAGATTATGATCACTAATAATTGGAAATTTAATCATTATATTAGTCTTCTCATAAATATCATTAATCCATGCTAAATGAGAGTTTAAGCTGTCAGTAGACATTCCAATTAAATAGCAGTTTCTTTTACAAAATTCTTCGTGAAAATTAGCAAAAGAAATCATCTCAGTTGTACAGACCGGAGTAAAATCATTTGGATGAGAAAATAATATACACCATTTTCCTTTATAATCACTAATGCTGCAAGGACCGAGTGTTGTTTCTGCATAAAAGTTTGGAGCAATATCCCCTATTTTAACAGTTTTTTGATTTGAAGTATAATGCTGAGATTGTTGTATGTTTTCATCACATTTAGAATTATTTTTATTACAATTACAATGATACATTTTATACCTCCTTTATATCATATAATATTATAAAAGAAGTGATTGTGTTACTAAAATACTTCATAATTAATGTTAAATTTTGATAAAAATATTGATATTTTTTTATTGTAAAAAAAATTACTATATGCTATAATTTTTGTAAGAGGTGAGCATATGAATTTATTAAATGATATTAAAATGCCAAAAATAAAATTGGATAAATATAAATTTGGAAAAAGTTTAGATATTGAAAATTTAGATAAGGAAATCGAAAAAGCAGAAAAAGAAAAAAATAATAAGTCAAAAAATAGAAATAAAAAATATAACGCTATAGAATATGACACTATTAGAGACATGTTTCATGAAGTTATATTTAAATATTCAGATAATGTAGCAATTTTAGAAAAGTTTAATCCAAAAGGAAAGTTTGAAGAAATTTCATATAAGACTTTTGGGGAAGATGTTAGAAATTTAGGTAATGGTTTTTTAAGCTATTTAGGCCTTAAAGGTAAAAAAGTTGCAATTATTGGTGAGACTACATATAATTGGTACTTGACATATATGACACTATTGTGTTCAGGTATTATTGCAGTACCTATTGATAAAGAATTACCAAGTAATGAAATAGAAAATTTACTTAATATTTCTAAAGCTTCAGCTATCGTATATAGCAGTAAAAAAACAGATAGTATTAATAAAATAAGAAATAATGTTAGTAATGTGGAATATTTTATAGAAATGTATTCAGATAAATCCTTAAATGATAAGGACGTAGGTTTAAATACAATTAAAAATATAGGCAAACAATTAGTTGAAAAGAAAAATGTTGAATATGATAAAGTGAAAATAGACAAGGATGAATTTAAAGTGTTACTCTTTACTTCTGGAACAACTTCAGTAGCAAAAGGAATAATGATATCGAATAAAAATTTGACTAGTAACTTGAGTGCTATTGGTAGTAGTGTACTTATTACACCAAATGATAGATTCTTCTCAGTTTTACCACTTCATCATACATATGAATCTACAGTTGGTTTTTTAGTTCCAATTTATTCTGGAGGATCTGTTGCAGTTTGTCAAGGGTTAAAATCAATTGTACCGAATATGCAAGAGACATCACCAACAATTTTAATAGCTGTTCCTGTACTTTTAGAAACATTATATAGAAAAATAAATTTGAATATTAAAAAATCTAAGAAAGAAAATCTTGTTAACTCAATGATTCATATCTCAAATGCTTTAAAAAAAGTAAATATTGATATAAAAAGAAAAGTGTTTTCAGAGATACATAAGACTTTTGGAGGTAAATTAAGATTAATTACTTCTGCCGCTGCGCCAATAGACCCTTTAGTTGGCGAATGGATTGAAGATATGGGAATGATTTTTATACAAGGATATGGACTTACTGAAACATCACCAATTGCAGCAGTAACACCAGATTTTGATACTAAAGTCGGATCAATAGGTTTTCCTGTTAAGTGTGCAGAAATAAAAATAAATAACCCAAATGAAAATGGTGAAGGAGAAATACTAATAAAAAGTGATACATTAATGCTTGGATATTATGAGGCAGAAGAGCTTACAAAAGAGAGTGTTAAAGATGGCTGGTTTAACTCAGGAGATGTTGGTTACTATGATGAAAAAGGTTATCTATATATAACAGGAAGAATTAAAAATGTCATCATAACTAATAATGGTAAAAATATTTATCCAGAGGAATTAGAAATGTTAATTAATCAAATTGAGTATGTAAAAGAATCTATGGTTTACGGCTCAGGTGAACATGATGATTTAAAAATAACTGCTCGTATTACTTTAAATGAAGAATATATCGAACAGACTCATGCAGAAAAATTAAGTAAGGAAGAATTACATGATATTATTTGGTATAAAATTAAAGAAATAAATAGAACTATTCCTACGTATAAAGCTATAAAAGGTTTAGAAATTAAAGATGAAGATTTTGTAAAAACAACAACTATGAAAATAAGAAGAAAAGATGAACTTATGCAAAATCATATTGAATCTTAAATTACTTGAGTGATAAATTAATTAAAAGCAATGTTTTTAATAATAAAAACATTGTTTTTTTTTATACAATAATATATAATGTAGAAAAAGGAGAATGATTTATGAATAAAAAAATAATAATTGTGACAAGTATAATTATAATTATGATAGCTTTAGGTGTTTTTGTAGCTATATTTATAAACACAAATAAAGATAATCAAATTAGTGATAATGAAAATAGTAATAGTGATAATGAAAATATCTCTGGAAACAATGAAACAAATAATAATGAAAATAACAACAATGAAACTATAAAAGATTATACTAATATTAATCCTCAGAGTTCATTTTCCCAAAAAATATTTGAAAATCTTCCATCTAATTATTTAACATTAGCAGATAAAAATACAAATGAATATAAAATATATACAGCATTATATAATCTTGTTTCAAATGAAATAAAAACTGAAGAATATATTGATAGTGTTTTACCTGCATATTCTATTCAAACAGTATTATCTGAGGTTAAAAAGATTTTTGGAGAAAATACTGAAGTTGAATTTAATATTGATTATAAACTAGATATAGTATATGATGGTAAAAATGATTTACTAGCAATTAAGCCTACATCAAATCAAGGCATGGAAGAATATATTTATATGGCTGAAGTAAGAGAATATGATGATTATCTACTTGCAATTACATATTTTATACAAATCAAATATAGTGAAACAGAGGCAAATGTATTATATATTGCAACAAATGATACTTATGAACTATTCATGTCAGGAATAATAGATGAAAACCAAATCTTATCTACTATGAAACAATTTGCTGTTACAGATACAAATGTTTCTTTAGAAAAAATTATTGAATTGTATGGAGAAGAACTTCCTAAAATTGAATATAAGTTATTAAAAAATGAAGTAGATGATACATATTATATAGAAAGTATAAATATGCATAAATAGGGGGATATAAAATGAGCTTGGAAATAATAACTCTAAAAGATATTATTACAAAAAAATGTGATGAGTATTCAGAAAAAATCGCCATAATAGAAAAAAATAAAGATAATGTGACAGTTAATCACACTTATAGAAATTTAAAAGAAGATGTTTTAGATATAGGTACAGCACTTTATAATTCTCTAGAAATTAGAGATACTAAAGTAGCTATAATAGGAGAGAATAGTTATAAATGGCTTGTATCATATCTAGCTGTTACTTCAGGCCTTGGAGTAGTAGTGCCATTAGATAAAGAGTTGCCAGCAGCTGAAATCGAGAATCTAATTAAAAGAAGTAAAGTCACATGTATTATATATTCAGCTAAGAAAAAAGAAGTTATTGATGATATAAGAAGTAAAGTTAGTAAAAACATTAAATTTATAAATATGGATATATATAAACATAATGAGCATGAATATTCATTTGATGAATTACTTGTTCAAGGTAAAGATTTATTACATGAAGGATATAACGAATATAAAAATATAGAGATTGATCCTGATAAATTTGCTATATTGTTATTTACCTCTGGAACAACATCTGATTCAAAAGGAGTAATGCTTTCTAATAGAAATATAATAAGTAATGGGCTTGCTGTTGTTGAAAGATATCCAGAAATAGTTAAACTTAGAGGATTATCATTTCTTCCGATGCATCATACATATGAGTTTAGTATTACATATGTAGGTGGATTATTAGGTGGAGGTACAATAGCCATTTCACAAGGTCTTAAATATCTAATTTCAAATTTTAAAGAATTTACACCAGATGTATTTTGTTGTGTTCCATTGTTATTAGATAATATAAGAAAAAAAATAGAAAAGAATATAAGATTACAAAAGAAAGAAGAAGCAGTAAGTATAGCTAAAAACATTACTAATGTATTAACTAAAGTTAAAATAGATTTGAAAAAACAAATTTTTAAAAACATTCATGATGGATTTGGTGGAAGACTTAAATATATCATTGTTGGTGGAGCAGCTACGGATAAAGAAACGATAGAAGCTATGGAAGGTTATGGTTTTACAGTTCTGCAAGGTTATGGTCTTACTGAAACATCACCACTTATATCTTCTAATTTACTACATTCAAGACGAGCTGGAACTGTAGGTATACCCTTAAAGTCAGTTGAAGTTAGAATAGATTTGAAATCAGACGAAATTGAAAATACTGGTGAAATAATGGTTTCTGGACCTAATGTGATGTTAGGTTATTATGAAGATGAAGAAGAAACTGAAAAAGTTATGAAAAAAGGCTGGTTTTATACAGGTGATATTGGATATTTTGATAATAAAGGTGATTTAGTAATATCAGGTAGATGTAAAAATGTAATTGTTACTAGTAATGGTAAAAATATTTATCCTGAAGAACTTGAAAATCTAATAAATAGAATACCATATGTACTTGAATCTATGGTTTACGGTTCCGGTGATAATAATCATCTTATAGTTAAAGCTAAATTAATACTTGATGAAGAATATATTAAAGAAAAATATAGAAGTACAGATATTACAGAAGAAGAAATTAAAAAGCTTATATGGAATGAAATAAAAAAAATAAATCAAAAAGTTGTGTCATATAAAGCGATTAAAGATTTTGAAATTAAAGAAGGTAGTTTTGAAAAGACAACTACGATGAAAATAAAAAGAAGATTAGAACAATAAAATTGTAGAAGTTGGTAGTAGATTGCCAACTTTTTTTGTTTTTTTTAAATAGCTTGCAAAAAAAATATATATAGTATATAATATCCCTAAAGCTAACATATTAAACAAAAGACAAAATATTTTAAAATGAAAAAAGAACAAAAGTTTGTTTAAATTTCATTTTAGTATTGACAAACAAAAAAATACAGTATATAATATAATCAAACAAATGTTTGTACATAAGGAGGAATTTAAAATGGTTAGTGAAGAAAGAAAAAAAGCCTTAGAAATAGCTATGGCACAAATTGAAAAGAATTTTGGTAAAGGTTCTGTAATGAAATTAGGTGAAGTTTCAAGTGTTAATATAGACTCTATTTCTACAGGTGCACTCAGCTTAGATATAGCTCTAGGAATTGGTGGGTTCCCTCGTGGAAGAATTATTGAAATATATGGGCCAGAATCTTCTGGAAAAACAACAGTGGCTTTACATGCAATTGCAGAAGCACAAAAACAAGGTGGTATAGCTGCTTTTATAGATGCAGAACACGCACTAGATCCTGTATATGCTAAAAATCTTGGTGTGGATGTAGATAATTTAATTGTATCTCAACCTGATACAGGAGAACAAGCTTTAGAAATAACTGAACAATTAATTCGTAGTGGAGCAGTTGATTTAGTTGTAGTGGATTCTGTTGCAGCACTTGTGCCTAAGGCTGAAATTGATGGTGAAATGGGAGATAGTCATATAGGACTTCAGGCTAGACTTATGTCACAAGCTTTAAGAAAACTAACAGGTGTTCTTAGTAAATCTAAAACAGTTGCAATATTCATAAATCAATTAAGAGAAAAAGTTGGTATAATGTTTGGTAACCCAGAAACTACTCCTGGTGGTAGAGCTTTAAAATTCTATTCGTCAGTTAGACTTGATATAAGAAAGCAAGAAGCTATAAAAGTTAATGGTGAAGTTTTAGGAAATAGAACAAAAGTTAAAATAATTAAAAATAAAGTAGCGCCTCCATTTAGAGAAGCAGAGTTCGATATAGTTTATGGAAAAGGTATTTCAAATGAAGGATGTATATTAGATTTAGCTGTTAATTTAGATATAGTAAATAAAGCAGGAGCATGGTTCTCTTATAATGGGCAAAAAATAGGCCAAGGTAGAGAAAATGCAAAACAATATTTATTAGATAATAAAAATATTATGGATGAAGTTGCTAAAAAAGTGAGAGATAATTATTCAGTAGCTTTTGAAAAAAGTATGGGAGAAATGCTTTCTGCTGATGAGCTAGAAGAAGATGATGAAATAGATGACTAATCTATTTGAAGAAGCTAGATTTAAAGCTATAAAATATATTGGTATAAGTAAAAAAACAGAGCATGAAGTTAGATCTAAACTTAAATTAAAAGGGTATGATGAGGATATAATAAGTAATGTTACAGAGTATTTAAAAAAATTAGAATACATAGATGATAAAGAATATATTAAATCTTATATTAGACAGAACATTGCTTCTAAAAAATACTCAGTTTTCGAAATAATTCAAAAACTAAAAATTAAAGGTATTTATTTAGATTTAAATTCACCAGAAATAATAGCTATTAGAAGTGGAGATTATGAAGGTAAAGTTGTTGAAAAATTAGTACAAGGAAAACTTAAAAATAAAGATGAAATTCAGATAAAAAACTATTTGTATAGAAGAGGATTTAAAATATAGGAGGAAGATTTATGACACCACATAACACAGCAAAACAAGGAGACATAGCTAAGGTAGTTTTAATGCCTGGCGATCCACTTAGAGCAAAATATATTGCTGAAAAATATTTAGAAAATGTAGTATGTTTCAATGAAGTTAGAAATATGTTTGGTTATACAGGAACTTATAAAGGTATAAAAATATCAGTAATGGGTAGTGGAATGGGTATGCCAAGTATAGGGATATATGCATATGAATTATATAAGTTTTACGATGTTGAAACTATTATAAGAATAGGTTCGTGTGGAGCCTATTCAGATGATTTAGATTTATTAGATGTTATACTTGCAGACAATTCATATAGTGAAAGTAATTTTGCACTTACATTTAATGGGTGTAGGGATAATCTTATCAGTTCTACAAAGGATTTAACAGATAAACTCTCTCAAACTGCAAGTAGACTTAATAAAAAAGTTACAAGAGGAACTATTTTAACTAGTGACGGTTTTGATTATTATATAGATATTGAAGGTTTATTAGATAGAATTCCAGAAAACATCAACGTAATAGGAGCTGAAATGGAATCATTTGCATTATTTCATTTAGCTAAAGTTTTAAATAAAAGAGCTGCTTGTCTTGTTTCTGTAGTTGATTCTCATACTAAAAAAACTTTAGTATCTACTGAAGATAGAGAAAAAGCTTTAGGTGATATGATTGAAATAGCTTTAGAAACAGCAATATTAGAGGAGAAAAATTAATGTCTACTACTAGTATAATTAAAATAGAATCATCAGAATTTAAATTGAAAATTAATGAATTTGAAGGTCCTTTAGATTTAATATTGTTTCTTATTTGCAAAAATAAAATGAATATTTTTGAGCTTAATCTTAGTGAAATAACAGATAAATATTTAGAATATTTAGATGGAATGTCAAAATTCAATATGGATATAGCAAGTGAATTTATAGTTATGGCTTCAACTTTAGTTAATATTAAATCCAGAAAATTATTGCCGGAAATTACAGACAATGACGATGAAGAAGAAATATCTGAAGAAGAAATGATTGCTAGAATATTAGAATATAAAAAATATAAAGAAGTTTCAAATATAATTGCATTGAATTATCAAAATGGATTTGGAACATTTTTAAAACCTATGGAAAAAATTAGGTTTATTAAACAGATTGAGTATTCTGGTGATAAATTTAAATCAAAAGATTTAAATAAAATTTATTTAGAAATTTTAGCTAGAAATGAAAATAAAATAAATATTAAAGCAAAGGAAATTGAAAAAATAGCAATACACGAAAAAGTTACAGTTAAAGAAAAAGCTGCAGAGATAATAAATTACTTAGCTATTAAAGACAAATTTGTTTTTAATAAGTATTTTGATAATAATAAATTTAATAATACTCATATAGTTACAGGTTTTTTAAGTGTGTTAGAATTAAATAAATTAAAAAAAATAAAGCTAGAGCAAGAATATCAATTTGGAGATATTAATGTCTCAAAAAATGAAAATTTTAACATGAAAAATAAAGAAAATTTAAATCAAGGTATTTTTGAGTAAAATAGTATAAAAATAATTAAGAGTTGCAAGCTCTTAATTTTTTTATTGAATTATATTGAAAAAAATTTTTTTATGTGATAATATAATTATGATGAGGTGGTAAAATGTTTGATAAAAGAACAACAATCTTACTTTCAATAATATTTGTTACAATTATTGTAGCAGTTTATGTGTTAGTAACAATATATATAATCCCATATTTAAATAGAAATGTTATTGATATTAGTGATGATATTTATTATATAACAAATTCATTAAGTGGAATGGGAATAGCAAACACAAGTGGAGAAGTGCTTGCAACACCAATATACAGTACTATTCTTAGAATTGAAGATACTGCATATGTAAGAGGAGAAAATTCTAGTTACTTTGTTTTTCTAGATAAAAAATCAAGTGTAGCTTTAGATAGTAAAGAAACACAAGCTATACCACTATATGATGCTGAAAATAAACTACAGCCATATTTTGTACTTCAATACAAATTAACTGAATCTAGTTCTATATACAGAATTTATTCTCTAGATGGAACGTTGTATACAACTAAAGACTTTGTTAGTTTAAGTGAAATATATAATTTTTTAGAGATTTCAGTAGCTAGAACGATTACAGAAGGTAGTACTTTTGAAGCTTTAGAAGATAAATATGAGAAAGTTGTTTTATTAGATTATGAAACAGTTGATGGATACAAACAGTATATAGTTACATCAAAAGAAGATGCTAAACAAGCTGTTATTGATGAAAAAGAAAGTATAATTATTGATTTTGCTGAGCAAACTATTAGTAAACCAAAAGATTTCGAAGAATCATTACTAATAGTTAAAAACTCTGAGACATTTGTATTTAATCAAGATCAGAAATTTATTAAAGTAGATAATGGTTTTGACTTTACTGTTACAGCAAATTATATAATTCAAAGCAAAGAAGATATAGTTACAAAAATATATGACATGACTGGAGAACTAATGGTTACAGGTCTACTTGATATGGACGAAGATATGATTTTTGTTAATACAAGCGGGGAAGAAGAATTTTTATTATTACAAGAAGTTCCAGGAGTATTTACAATGTATGATTTAAAAACTAGTCAAAAAACAGATAAAAGTTTTAAAAATCTAAATACAACAGATATAATTAAATATAGTGATAAGATAGATACAACAGCTATCATATATTCAGGAAATGAATTTAAATATGTATACGATTTTGCTACTAAAACTTCAGCAGAATTGGATCCTGAACTTGGTATTTCAGGAGTTCTAGATTATGGTTTTACTTATGTTATGGATGTAACAGAAAAGTAACAAATATTACAGTTATATTTCAAAAAAAAACATTATTGCAAAAATGTTTTTTGTGATGCGAAAAAAAACGAAAAAAAGTTGAATTGAAATATGTTTTATGATAAATTATATATAAGATGGTTAAAAATATGAAAAAAAGAATAGGAGAATAATATGTCAAAAAAACAAAATACGTGTTTAGCTATACAATATAATAATAACATTGTTAAATATGCAAAAGTAACTAAAAATTCTTCTAATGGATTTGAATTAAAAGAACATGGAGTTGTGTTTGTAAAGCATTCTTTAAAAGAAACATTAGAAACAATAATTAAAGATACTGACAGTACTCAAATCCCTGTTATTACAAATATATTGGATGCGCAAAGTTATCCATATCAAATTTTCAAACAAGTATCGCAAACTGATATGCTTAATACTATTAAACTGGAGTTTGAAGATTGGTGTGAACATAGAGGAGTTAATCCTGACGAATATGCTTATGTTAGCCTTTTATCTGATGTTATATCAGGTGATTATAAAAAAGGTGTAATATCAATTACTGAAAAAACTAATATAACAGATTTTTCATCTATTAAAAGTACTTCTGTTGCTTCTATGCAACCTACTAATATCATAATGTCTTCAGCAGTTCCAAAAACTGAAAAAGATTATATACTTCTTGATATTGATGATAAAACGACAGTTACTGTAGTTATAGGTAATAAAGTAGTAACAATTGATGAGTATGAAGTTGGTATGAGTAATGTTCTTAAAAAGTTTGAGGATATCTTAGGATCATATCAAAAAGCTTATGATGCATGTAAACAAATAAATGTTTTCACTGAAGATGATTATATGCATAATAAAGTTCAATTAGAAGAAATTCTTGAACCGATATTACAAGAAATATTTGCTACTGTATCAGAAATAATAAATAAAAATAAAGAGTTAGTTGCAAAAATTTTAGTAACAGGTAAAGCTACATTATTTACTAATATAGATACACTTATTACTGAATATTTTGCTCTAAAATGTGAAATATTAAGAGCAGAGGTTCAAACTACTCAAAATACTGTTAAAAATATTGCAGATGTAATTGAAGTGACGCCTTCAATTGCTCTTGCGTCAGAATTTTATAAAACTAAAAAACAAAAATTAGATTTCTTACTTGTTACTAAAAAAACAGGTGGATTGTTTAAAAATTTATTTAGTTCAAAACCTAAATCTAAAGTAAAAGGTAAGACAGATAAAAATAATACTTCTGCTAATTCTAATGGAATGGCTAGTGAAGACGCAAAAACATTATTATCTGGACTTGCTTCAAACAATGATTATGTTGAAAGAGCTACAGCTATTGATATAGCAAATAACGTACTTTCTTATGCTATATCATTCACAGCAGTTGGTATAATCTCTTATATTGCTTTTTCAAATGTATATTTATCTAAGCTAGAAGAAGGGTATCAAAACATAACTAAGAACATAGATACATATGTAGCTATGTCAAGTGAAGTTCAAAAAGATATCGATTACGTTAGTCTATCTATGGATAGTTATGCATCTATAAATAATACAATAGAGACTACTAAAAATGCTATAGAACAAAATGAAATTGGTAAATTTTCAACATATAATGTTGCATCATTTATGCAAAAAATCATTAAAATCATACCAGAAGATTTAGTAATTAATAATATTTCTTCTGATGATAATAAAAATATAACAATAACAGCTACAGCTGAAGATTACGAAACAATAGGTTACTTTGTTGCGAATTTAAGATTAAGCCCAGATTTATTAGGAAATATTGAAGTTAAAAATATAACTAATGGTGAAGTTGTTACGGTAGAAATTGGTGGTGAATTGCCATGATGGATAATATGAAAAAATTAATTGCTTTATCAGTAACATTGTTAATATTTATCGGTATTATATTTCTTATTCTTAATGTTGAAATTAATTTAGGAATTTTTAGAATTATAACACCATCTACAATGGAAGAAACTTATGTTAGATTTAATAGTGTTAGTCTTGAAGGTGCCAAACTTAACTATCAAGCAAAATTAACAGAATTAGATACTAACAAAACAAAATATACTGAAGAAAAAAGAAAATATGATGCAATTACTCAAGAAACATTAGATATAATAAAAGAAGCTACAGTAGTAGAAGAATTTAACATTGATTACATGTGGATTAAACTTGGTCACTACGCAAATACAAATAACTTATCTTTAGTACTAGTAGAGCCAGGTGGAGAACAAATCGATGATTCTTCGGATGAATCTACAAAAGATACAATTACTTCAGAAGATTTCGATACCACTATTACAAGTCCAGAAGGATCAATAAACGATTTAGATGAATTTTCTATTATGCTTGTAGGAAACTATTCAGATCTTGCAAAATTTGTGTTTGATGTAGAAAATGATGTTGAACTTAAGTTTAAACTGGATAAGATTAATATGACTTATGCGGATAATAACGATGTTTCAGCAACATTTGTAGTTAAAAATTTAGTCTTTGTAAAATAATGGAGGAAGTATGAAAAATTTTATTATAGCAACGCTGGTTAGTGCTATTATATTTATACCAGTAACAGTAATATTACTTATGATTATGATACCTCAAACAAAGATGGATGAGGTGCAAACATCAGAGAAATATGTACCAATTGAACAAGAAAATTATAAATTTGATAATACTAAAAATATTACAAGTGATACTCTTACTAAAGAGTATTCAGTTACAAATGGTCAGTTAGATAATTATGAAAATAAAAATCTATATGTACCAGGAAATGCAAATCCTTTTACACCAAAGGATGATTTAAATTCTGATATAGAAGATACTGATGATGATGACACTGATGGTAAAACAGACAATAGTAATTCTGGAACTGACAATGATTCTTCAACAGGTAAATAGGAGATTAAATGTTAAAAAATAAAAATGGATTAAAAAATATAGTGATTATATTATTATTAGGAGTTATACTTTCGTATACCCTATATATGCTACTTAAACCTAATTTAGTAATAGATAAGAGTAATTTCTTAAAAACTCTTGTTGAAACTCAAAAGCAAATGTCATTATATATTGGAGAATTACAATCGGATACGTTTAATACTTATACAACAGTAGAACTTTTTACAGCTATGACTATGGAAGGAAATAGTATTAAGAACAATAATAATGAAGATATGATTTCAATTGTTGATAATGAACCTAAAATTATTGATAATATTAATTATTATTGTATTGATACAGAAAACTTTTTTAAAATAACAAATTACAGCATGCCTGAAATTGAAGGGTTAAGCTTTTATACAGATATAAATGGTAATATTAAAGTATACTATTTAGAAGAACCTTCTTGGTGGCAACAAGAATATGAAAGTTTTTTAATTTCAGACAATCAAATAAATATTTACAATAATTAATTTTAAAATTATTTTGAAGGAGGTGAAATTATGAATAACAAAAAAGGTATATCTTTAATAGTTTTAATAATAACTATTATAATCATATTAATATTAACAGGTGCAACAATATTATCGTTCTCAAACAATAATACTATAAATGATGCAAATGAAGCAGTTAAAGCGTCTAACATAAACTCTATGAATAGTGCAATAACAATGTGGATGGGTCAAGTAATGGGTGATAATTTAAAAGCATTTGAAATAATTAATAATCCAACAGCAACTGCTGGTATCCAAATCAAAGTTGCTGGAGAAGAAGCTTATGTAACTGCAATTGATGCTACTACTGGTTTAGTAACAACATCTGCAGATGCAGCTACAGCTAAATTATTTGCAATAAATACAATACCAGGTTTAGAAAATTACTCTGCTACAACAACTGTAGTAATTTCTGGTGGTAAAGTAACTGATTATGCAGATTAGTATAATATTTTAAAGAGCATATGCATATATAAGGTATATGCTCTTTAATCAAATATATGCATTTATAGCATATTAATAAAAAAATATGCTACAAAATACATATATAAAGGAGTTGATAAAATGCCGTTAGAGATACAAATATACATATATATTAATATTTTTATTATTGGTACTTTATTTGGTAGTTTTTTTACATTGGCATCATATAGATTGCCTAGGAAGATGGATATTGTTAAAAGTAGATCTATTTGTCCTAATTGCAAACATGAATTAGGATTTTTTGATTTAATTCCAATACTTAGTTATACTTTTTCTGGCGGCAAATGTAGATATTGCAAAGAAAAAATTAGTATTAGATATCCGTTATTTGAACTATTCAATGGTATAGTATTTGTATTATTGTACTATGTATTTAATTTTTCTATATACTATATTTTTGCTATCATTTTATATTCATTATTTTTCTTAAATACAAGTTATTATATAATGAAAAGAAAGTTAATTTTAGGTGAAATTGAAAATTTAAAAACTAAAAAAGGTGTTTTTGTATTGGAAATAATAGTTGCTTTTATATTTTTTGTTTCAGTAATAGGAATGACATTTGTTACGACATCAAACATAGCAGAAAAAAATATTTATACAACAGCAAAAAATAATGCCTACTTAACAGGATCTAAATATGTAGAAGTTGCACTTGCTACAGAATATAATAGTTTGAATAGTTTTAATGTACAAGAAGAGGTTGATGGTATAGTTTATTACATTGATGTTAATGTTGAAAAATATTCAGATTATGAGGTAGACAGAAAAGACTATATAAAAGAAATATATGTAATTGTTAGGTATAATTTTGATGGTCAGTCACAAATGTTAGAATTATCTACATTAAAAAAGAAGGTGTTATAATATGAAAAGAGGAATTTCAATTACTTCATTAATTGTTTATGTTGCACTATTTTTTGTCCTGACTACATTAGTTACAAGCATTACTAATAATTTTACTTATACATCACTTTCGGACAAAGGTAGTATTTTAATTAGTGAACAAGAAATGAAGCTACATTATAATTTATTTACAAGTAGTAAGGCAAGTACATCGTTTTCTGTAGTTGGAAATACAATAGCTTTTTCAAATGGCGATTACTACGAATATGATATTGACAAAAAAAGAGTTAATAAAAATGGTGGTTTTTTTATTGATAGCGTGGAAAACTTTACTGTAATTGATGAATCACTAGTTACATTAAATGAGATAGAAGACTTTAAAGCTCTAGCTATAAGTGTTAAGTTTGAAAAATATGATGTTGTATCAGAAAAGCAAATGTTTTTTGCTTTAGGAGAATAATTTATGAATAAAAAAACAGGATCAGCAATACTACTTGTTATTGTATCATCAATAATTGTTACTATTTATTCAACTTCAGTATATGCAGAGCAAGAGCATTTTGAGTATATAAGTAATGAGTATATTCAAAACACTAAAGATTATTATAGTAATGAGTTAGATAAAAAAGAGGAAGTATACGAACAATTGGTTCAGTATAATAGATATAACGAAATAAATAAATAGGAGGAAATGTAATAATGTTTGAAAATGTAAAAGCTAAGAAAAATCCAATTGGATTAGAATTTATAAAAAAGGGCCTTTTAACAACTGCCCAGGTTAATAGGGTTTTAGAATATCAAAAAGAGCATAAGGAACTAAAGTTTGGTGAAATTGTTGATGTACTTGATATGTGTGATAAGAATCAACTTTTAAAAGTAATTTCTGAAAAAGTTCAAGTAGAGGGAATAATGTTAGAAGAAGGACGAATTGAAGTTAAACCTATAGAATTTTTACCTAGAGATATAATAATAAACTACAGAGCATTTCCTTTTAAATTAGATGGTTCTAAACTATATGTTGCATTTGCAGATATTCAAAATACTGAAAAAGTAAAAGAAATAGAAATGATGCTTATGAATGCAGGGTATGAACTTGTAAAATTTGTTACATTATATACATCTATAATGAAACAAATAGGTGATGTTAAAAGTGTTGAAAGTAAATTTGTAGATAAAGAAGAAAAAGATACTACAAGATTAATAGATAATATATTAATGACTGGTGTAGCAAAAAGAGCAAGTGATATTCATATTGAACCAATGGCAGATAAAGTAAGAGTTAGATTTAGAATAGATGGACAGCTTATTAATGCTACAGATCTTCCTAAAGAAAGACAAAATATTATTTCAGGAAGAATAAAAGCTATGTCAAATATGCATCAAGAAATATCGTATGATCAAGATGGTAGTATAGATACTTTAGAAAATTTTAGTGTTCGTGTATCTAGTCAGAAAAATATTTTTGGTGAAAAATTTGTTTTAAGATTTTTAAAGAAAAACAATGATGTTAAAGATATATTTGAACTTGGATTTGAAAGAGATTCTGAACTTGTTGATGAAGCATTTAATAAGAGAAATAGTTTAATACTTGTTTGTGCTCCTACAGGTGAAGGTAAAACAACAACATTATATAGTGTTCTAGACTTTTTAAATGACCCTAGTATAAATGTACTATCTATAGAAAACCCTGTAGAAATGAGAATACCAGGGGTTAACCAAGTAGAAATAGGTCCAAATATAACATTTGCTTCTGCACTTAGAACAGCATTAAGACAAGATCCAAATATAATACTAGTTGGAGAGATTCGTGATAGAGAAACTGCTGAAATAGCTATGGAATCAGGTCAAACAGGGCACTTAGTACTATCTACTATACATACTACAGATGCTATTGAGTCGATTACAAGGATTAAAAAAATGGGACTATCTCCATATGATATAGCATCAACATTAGTAACGGCTGTATCACAAAGACTTGTAAGAAAATTATGTGATAATTGTAAAGAACATGGTGAATTATCAGAAAAAGATCTTAAATATATTGAAAAAGTAGCAACACATAATGATATTGAGTTTGATATGATTAATTCTAAAGTTTGTAAACCTGTAGGTTGTGCAAAATGTAATGGAACTGGTTACTATGAGAGAATTGGTATTTTTGAAGTTTTATGTTTAACAGATGAAATTAAAGAAATGATTTCAGAAGGTTCATCAACTCTAGATATAAAAAAATACGCTATTAAAAACACAAGATATAAACCACTTGTTGTTGATGGTATAAAAAAAGTTTTAGCGGGAATAACAACAATTGACGAACTAGGTAAAAAAATTACAATGTAAAAGTACATATGATGATTAATGTACTAAAAGATAGGAGATAATAATGGATATATTAGATATTATATTACAGGCAGCGATAGATAAAAATGCAACGGATATTCATTTAGCACCAAACTATAAACCAGTATTCAGAATAAGAAAACAGCTTATTCCAGATGAAATGATGATAGAAATGAATAAAGGAATATTAGAAGATATTCTATATTATTTTTTTGGATCAAACACTAAGTTAAAAGAAATATTTGAAAAAAATAAAAAATTGGATTTTGCTCACTCATATAATGGGTATAGATTTAGAATTAATGTTTCTTTAACTAGATCTGTTCCAACATTTTCAATAAGAGCAATTCCGAATGGAGAAATTGATTTGGAGGCTAACGGAATAAGTGACTTGGTTAAAAAGATAAGAAAGATAAATTCAGGACTAATATTAATAACAGGTAAAGTAAATTCTGGAAAATCAATTACTATGAATGCTTTTATACAAGAAGTTAATAAAGCAGAATATAAAAAAATTGTTACAATAGAAGATCCTATAGAGTATATACATAAACCTATAAAATCTGTAGTTGTACAAAAAGAAGTTGGAATCGAAGGAGATGTACCAACATTTGAAGAAGCGTTAATAAATGTTTTAAGAGAAGACTCAGACATTGCTGTTATTGGTGAAATAAGAGATAAAGATACTATGAATGTAGCTCTTGATCTTGCTGAGTCTGGAGGCCTAGTTATTGGAACGTTACATACTAGATCTTGTGGGGAGACTATTGATAGAATAATAAACATGTATGATCCATCTGATCAACTTGCTATTAAAAATTCTTTATCAAGTGTTATAAAATTAGTAATTTCTCAGAAACTACTTGTTGGTAAAACAGGTGATTTAGTACTTGCACCAGAAGTAATGTGTGTTACTAATACAATTGCAGCTCAAATTAGGCAAGAAAAATTTAGTATTCCAGAAATTGAAGATAGCATTCATACATCTAGATATGCAGGTTCTCAAAGTTTTGAAACTGTGCTTGCGGAGTTATATGTTAATGATATAATTGATATGGAGACTATAAAAGGTGTAATGGATACAGATAGATTAGAAGTAATAAAAGGATTAATTTTAAATTCTGGCAAATTAATATCAGATAAATAAAAGGAGGGATAAATTTGGCTGAATACTTATATAAAGCGGTAATGAGAGATGGTAAAGTGACTAAAGGAAAACTCGTTGCTCCTAATAAACAACAATTATTAGTAAAATTAAAAGAAGCTAAGTTACAACCTCTTAGTGTTAAAAAAATAACTACAACTACTAAAGCACCTAAAAAGAAATCTAAAAATGATGATTTTCTTAAGAAAACTGGAATAATAGAAAGAGATGAAAAAAAATCTCAAACTACTTTAATGGGTCAAATAAATGCATTAGAAGCAAAAATATTTAAAAGAGTCAAGAAAAAAGATATAATAGCATTTGCTAATAACTTATACAGACTTAAAAAAGCTGGGTTTAATAATATTGCTGCACTTGAGGCATTATATGATGGAACAGAAAGTCATACTTTTAAAGAAATAATAGAAGATTTACTTATATCTGTTCAATCTGGTGAAAAACTAAATGTTGCTATGGAAAATCATCCAAATGCTTTTTCAAAAATGTTTATTAATTTTGTTCGTGTTGGAGAAGAATCAGGTTCTTTAGAAAAAGCTTTATTGTATGCAAGAGACTATGTAGATTCTTCAAATAAATTAAAAAAACAAATTACATCTGTATTATTACCTAGAGTTTTACAATTTATATTAATATTAGTACTTATGTTTATTGCGGTAATAGTAGGGGTACCTATAATGTTAGAAGTTTTCGATATATTTGAATCTCAAGCTCAAATACCACCGGCAACTCAACTTGCTTTTGATATAGCTGTATGGGTACAATCATATTGGTATATAATAGCTATTCCTATAATTGGAATAATACTGCTTATTATGACATATGTAAATACACCAAGAGGTAAATTTAATTATAATAGGATGTTAATGAGATTTCCTGTAGTTGGAAGACTTGTTACAAACATTACATTAAATAAGTTTTTTAAAGCAATGCTACTAAATTTAAGAAATGGAATGAGGTTACAAGAAAGTTTAAATGTTTCTAAAGATGTAACTAATAATTACTATTTTTTATCAATTGTTGAAGTAGCTAAAAATAATAGTATGGTGGGTGAGTCATGGATAACACCATTCGAAGATACAGAAGTGTTTTCACCTATGGTTTCACAAATGATGGATATAGGTATGAAGAGTGATCTAGCTGAAATGATGGAAAAAGTTAATGAATATACAGAAGATGAAATCAATGAATCAATGGATGCTTTTGCAAAATGGTTACCAGATGTTACATACCTTTTAGTTGGTATACCAATGATAGCTTTTGTATTAGTCGTTGTAGTACCAATGATTGAAATATACATGGGATCATTTATACAATTATAATATAAATGATATCAAAAAAAATAAAAATTGAAAAAATAGTTAAATAAAATATGAATAAAAAGACAAGCTTATGAATATATATTATTAAGGTGATATATATTGAATAATAAGCTTGTTTTTTTATGTGTTATTTTACTTATAATATCAATACTTATGAATATATCTTTCAATATTTTAAATAAAATGGGGCAAGTTGATAGTATAAAAAATAAAAACATTAATTATAATGAAAAAATTGATAAAGAGTTGATTGATTTTAAAGCTAATCAGACAATATTAGTAAGGATGAGCAAAGATAATAATGAAGTTGTTGCAATGGATTTTAATGATTATTTAAGAGGGGTTCTAGCCTCTGAAATGCCTGCATCATATGATATAGAAGCTTTAAAAGCACAAGCAGTTGTGGCAAGGACCTATACATATAAGAAAATAGAAGATAATGCAGAATTAAATGAAGCTCATATATGTGATGACTTTAATCATTGCCAAGCATTTCATACTAAAGATGAAATTATGAAAATCTGGGAAGGAAGGGGATTTAGTAAAGAATTAAGAGAAGAATATTGGAGTAAAATTAATGAAGCAGTATATACCACTCAAGATTTAGTTATAACATATGATAATAACTTGATAAAAGCATTTTTTCATGCTAGTAGTCCAGTAAAAACAGAATCAGTAGATCAAATATGGGGCAAAATATCATATCCCTATTTAAAGAGTGTGGAAAATGTGGAGAGTGATGAGTATGTCAACAGATATAGCAGTGTAAGTATAAATTTTAATGATATTGAAAAATACATAAGAGAAAATATCAATTCTAATTATATTTTAGATTATACAGGTGATAATATAAATATTATAGACTATACAACAAGTTTAAGGGTAAATGAAGTTAATTTTGCAGGAGTAGCTATAAGTGCAGAAAAATTAAGAGTTGCTTTTGGACTTAAATCAACTAATTTTGATTTAAGAGTAGAAAATGGTATGGTAATCTTTAATGTAATAGGATATGGTCATGGTGTAGGTTTGTCTCAAGTCGGAAGTGATTATTTAGCTTCAAATAATATAGGGTTTGAAGATATAATAAAATACTATTATACTGGTGTAGATATTGTAAAAATAAGTTCATTTTAAGAGGTGAATAGAATGAAAATAAAAATAAACAAAAGATTAAATATAAGTGTAAATAAATTAAAAAATAATATTAATAAAATAAGTATAAATACTATATTAAAAAACATATTAAATACTATACAAAAAGCAATTAATAAATTAAAAATACATAGTAAACATATTAGTAATGAAACTAATAATCATAATTATGAAAAAGAAATGCTAGAGTTTGAAAAGTGTTTAAAAAAATATTATAACAATCTAGAAAAAACAGTTATTACTAATGATTCTCATGTAAAGAGAAGAAAACAATTAAAAAAAGAAAAATGTAATTCATTTAAGATGATGAAGCCATATTACTTTATTTTGTCTGGAATGTTAGTTATATTATCTTTTAGCATGTATTTTAATTATAATGGATATAATAATTTAAATAATGAAAATTATATTCAAATGCAGCAAGGTATTGAGGCAATAAATTCAAATAATTTTCAAGAAGAAAGTGTGAATAATTCAGATACTAGAAATGATGAAAAAACAGAATCAAAAGAAATTAAAAGTAGTGATTATATAGAAAAACAAGTTAATATAGGTCCGGTTACAATAGCAAATAAGCCTGAGCTCGATTTTATAATGCCATTAAATAATGAGATTGTAAAAGAATATTCTACAAACGAATTATTGTATTCTATCACTCTTGATGAGTGGAGAACACATGATGGTATTGATATAAAAGGTAATATGGGTGAAAGTGTAATATCAAGTGAAAGTGGTATTATTAAAAAAATATATGCAGATTCGCTATATGGAAATACAGTAGTTATTTCTCATGAAGATGAATATACAACAGTGTATTCAAATGTTGTTAGTAATTTAAAAGAAGGAGAAAAAATAACTAAAGGTAGTGTGGTGGGTACATTAGATAATTCTGCTATTATTGAAAGTTTAGATGAACCCCATCTACATTTTATGATGTTGCATAAAGATGTGGTTATAGATCCATTAAGTAAAATATAGAGAGTAAAAGTTAAATAGAGGTGGTTATATGGTATATACAGATATAGATGAAAGAGCAAAAATATTAGCAGTATATATAATTAAAAATAAGACGACAGTAAGATGTGCCGCAAAAGAATTTAAAATTAGTAAATCTACAGTACATAAGGATATATCAGAACGTCTACAGAAATTCAACCCTAGTCTTGCATATGAAGCAAAGAAAATATTAGAAATTAATAAAAATGAAAGGCACTTACGCGGAGGACTTGCTACAAAGAATAAATACGGTAAAACATAAAAAGAATAAAAAAATACCTGAATAACGATGTATCATTAATAATTTACATAAGTTTGAATGAAAATATGTGAAAAAGGTTGCAAATAGAGCCAAAATAATATATAATATATGTAGTCAAGTGGGAGGCTCAAAAATGAAAGTTATTATTGATGAATTTTTAGGTTATTTACAATCAAAACATGCTGCTAAAAATACAATAGCATCTTACGAACGTGATATAACAAAATTTGAAAAATATTTTGAAGAATTAAATAAACAAGTATTCTATTTAAATTCAGAAGATATGCAAGAGTATTTAGAATACTTAAGAATAAATGGCAAATCTAATGCTACAATATCAAGAGTGTCTGCTTCTATAAAAGCTTACTATAAATATTTAGTAAGTAAAAATTTAGCAGAGACAAATATTGTAAAAGATGTGAAAACATATAAAGTAGAAAAAAAAGATCCAGCAATACTTAGTAAAAAAGAGATTGAGGCTCTATTAACACAAACAGTTGCAAACGATTTAAAAGGAAGAAGAGATGAAACAATGTTACATATATTATATGCAACAGGTATGAGAGTTACAGAATTAATATCTCTTAAAACTAGTGATATAAGTTTAAATCTAGCAACAGTAAAAATTAGTAAAGGTCAAATTGCAAGAACAGTTAAGTTAAATAAATCTACACTTAATTATCTAAGATCTTATATGGAAAATATTAGACCATTACTAGCTAAAATTGATACAGATGATACATTATTCCTAAATGCTAATGGTAAAAAATTAACAAGACAAGGATTTTGGAAGATATTAAAACAATACAAAGAAGGTGCAAGCATTACAAAAGAACTTACTCCACATACTATTAGACACTCGTTTGCAGTACACCAACTAAGTAATGGATTAGATATTAAAAAATTACAAGAAATATTAGGACATACAGATGTAGCAACTACAATGATGTATAATAATTTTTTAACAACTTATGATGGACAATAAAAATAAGCACTTAACATTTTTTACTAGATGTTAAGTGTTTTTTCAACACCAAAACTTCACAATTATAATATATAATGGTTAAAAGGAGTGTTTTTATGAATATATTAATAGTAGATGATGATAAAAGTATAAGAGAGGTAATAAGAGAATATTTGGTAATGACAGGGTATACTGTGTATGAAGCTTCTAATGGATTAGAAGCATTAGATGTTTTAAAAAAATCTAAAATTGATCTTGTTATATTAGATGTTATGATGCCTAAAATGGATGGTATTACTTGTGCTAAAAAAATTAGACAAGATTCATTAGTTCCAATTATAATGCTAACTGCAAAATCTGAAGAAGAAGATAAGCTTGAAGGTTTTGATTCTGGCATTCAAGATTATGTTACTAAACCTTTTAGTCCTAAGGAATTAATGGCTAGAATTAAAGTAGTGATTAACAGAACAGAATTAAAACATAATACTCATGAGTTTGGAAAATTATATGTAGATGTAACTTCAAGATGTGTGAAAATTAATGATGAAGAAATTAAATTATCACCTAAAGAGTATGATCTCTTGTTTTATTTTATTGTAAATAAAGGAATAGCACTTTCTAGAGAGAATTTACTAATAAACGTATGGGGATATGATTTTTTTGGTGATGATAGAACAGTAGATACACATATAAAAACACTTAGGAGTAATCTAGGTGAATATAGAGAAGTAATTAAAACACTAAGAGGAGTAGGGTATAAATTTGAATATGAAAAATAGTAGTATAAAAAGCAAATTAACTAAATATTTTATATTTTTTACACTAATTATACTTTCTATAGTATGGATTATGCAGATTATTTTTATAACAGTATACTATCAGCATATGTTAGAAAATGAAATTATAGAAATATCTAAGATTATAGAACAAAATGATAAAATATATACGTTAAATGAAATAGCATTTAAAAATTCTCTTAATATAGTTATTTTTGATAAAAATGATGAAGTTAAATACTCTTCAACTAATTCATCAGCTCCTTTTGCAGTAAAAAAAGAAGATGTTATAAATGCTTTAAATAAATCAGATAAGTATTACACTACATATACAGTAGATATTAAGGAAGCAAATTCAAGAGGGTTAGTATATGTGAGTTATGTTGATGACTATTACTATGTAATAACAGCCAATATTGATCCTATAAGTTCAGTAACTAATATACAAGCAAGTCAGCTTGTATATATAACGCTTCTAATTATGTTAGTAGCTATAGGTTTATCACTATATATATCTAATAGACTTATAAAGCCTATTAACAAGATAACTAAACAAGCCAAGAAATTAGGTAAAGGTGAGCTTGATATTAATTTTGAGAAAAGTGAATATGATGAAATTAATACACTATCAGACACTTTAAATTACAGTGCTAAAGAACTTAAAAAAACAGACACTTTAAGAAAAGAATTAATTGCCAATGTTTCACATGATATAAAAACTCCTATAACGATAATAAAAGCGTATTCTGAAATGATTAAAGACATATCAGGTGATAATAAAGAAAAAAGAGAAGAACATCTAGATGTTATAATAAACCAAACTGACTTGTTAACTAGATTAATTGGTGATATGATGGACTTGTCTAAACTAGAAACAACAGTATATGAACTCAAAAAAGAACATTTTGATATTACTGAAGAGATAAAAAATATAGTAACAGGTTTTGAATATTTGAAAGATTATAATTTTGAATTTCAAAATGACCTTAGTAATGAAAATTCTACAGTTTTAGCAGATAAACTAAAAATAAATCAAGTTTTATATAATCTAATAAGTAATGCTGTAAATTATGTAGGAGAAGATAAAAAAATTATTATAAAAACTACATATAATCCAAACATCGATAAAGTTAAAGTTGAAGTTATAGATCATGGTAAGGGTATTGAGGATACAACACATATATTTGATAGATATTATAAATCAAATGATAAATATAGAAAATCTGGATTTGGAACTGGATTAGGGTTAAGTATAGTAAAAAACATATTAGAACTTCATAAATTTAAATATGGTGTTGAAAGTGAAGTTGGCAAAGGAACAACATTTTATTTTAATTTGTCAAGATAAAATGATTGGAAGATAAAATTACGATATAAAGATAGAGAAACTAGCTTTATAATAAAAAATAAAAACTAAATAATAAAAAAATAAAATTCAGAATGTAAATTTCTGAATTTTATTTTTTATATTATAGTGTAATACATCATAATGCAGTATTTTTATTCAACAATTATTTTTATAAATGTTTTTTTACCTTTTCTAAGTATAAATTCATTTTTTGTAATAGATTCACTATCAGATAATAGTTTAACATCATCTATAAAGATACCACCTTGATTTATAAGAGTTCTACCTTGACTTTTTGACGTTGTTATATTTGATTTAATAAGTATATCAAGTATGTTTACTTCATCTTTAGAAATAGTAATTGTTGGCATATTTTCATTGTTTGAATTGTTTTCAAATAATGATTCAGATGCTTCTTTAGCTTTTAAAGCTTCTTCTTCAGAGTGAATAAGTTTTGTGATTTCAAAAGCTGCTATTTTTTTAGCTTCATTAATTTCGCTTCCCTCTAATTTTGAAAGTCTAGTTACTTCTTCCATAGGTAATTTTGTAAGCATTCTTAAAACATTATATACTTCATCATCTTTTATATTTCTCCAGTATTGATAGAAATCATAAACAGAAGTTTTATCTTTACTAAGCCATAGTGCGCCACTTACTGTCTTGCCCATTTTTTTACCTTCAGAATTTAAAAGTAAAGGGCATGTAATACAAAAACTTCCTGATTTATGTATTTTTCTTATTAAATCAACACCAGCAAGCATGTTTGACCATTGATCGTCTCCACCTATTTGTAATTTACAATTATTATTTTCAAATAAGTGTAAAAAGTCATAAGCTTGCATTATCATATAATTCATCTCAAAAAAAGTAAGTCCGTTTTCCATTCTCTGCTTAAAACATTCTGCAGAAAGCATTCTATTTACATTAAAGTGGACTCCTATTGTAGAGATAAATTCAAGATAATTTTTAGCAAGTATCCAATCAGCATTATTAACGATAATAGCTGCATTTTCTCCTTCAAAAGAAATAAATTTTTCTACTTGTTTTTTTATAGATTCAACATTGTTATTAATATCTTCTCTTGTTAACATTTTTCTCATATCAGTTTTTCCAGAAGGATCACCAATTGTTGCAGTACCACCGCCAACTATAATTATTGGCTTATGACCTGCTGCTTGGAAGTGAGACATCATCATAAGTGGTATAAAGTGACCAATATGAATACTGTCAGCAGTGGGATCTATACCTAGATATAGCGAAAAAGTCTCATTTTTTGATAATTCTTTAAATTCATCTTCAAATGCAATCTGTTTAATTAAATCACGACTTTTTAATACATCATATATATTTTTATTATTATTTTCCATAACTAATCTCCTTAATTTCTATACTAGTATAACATAATTTTATAAGTTTTTCCATAAATTTAGATAAAATTGTATAAATTAATAATTTTTTTAAAAATATAATGACTATAATTAGTTATTGTACTAGTAATTAAATCGAAAATTGTTTACTTTTGATAATTTTATATGATATAACTTAAAAACAATACTAAAATATTGAAAAATGTGCACAAACGTGGTAATATATATAGTAGGAGGAATTCAGATTATGAAAAAAATGTATCCGGATTTTGTATATGATAGAGTTGAAGAAATTCCGCTTAATTTTTTTGAAGCTAATAGAATAAAAGCAGTTATGTTTGATATGGATAATACACTAGTTGGTAGTGATTATATATTAAATAAAAATGTTAAATCTTGGATTAAGTCTTTGAAAAAACAAGGAATAAAAGTTTGTATATTAAGTAATTCTTTTAAAACTGAAAAAGTTAAACAAATAGCAAAACAACTTGGAGTTAATTATATAAATATGGCAATGAAACCTCTTTTAAAAGGGTTTAAAAAAGCAGAAGCTTTACTAGCTACTGACAAAGATAATATGGCGATTGTTGGTGATCAAATATTTACTGACATTTTAGGTGGAAATTCATATGGCATAAAAACTATATTAGTAAGTCCTATAGAAAATAAAGAAGCTATAATTACAAGAATAAAAAGGCCGGTAGAAACAATGATTATAAAAAAACGTTTAAAAAAGAAAGTAGGCCATAAATGAACATATTTATAATAAATATTATTGCTATATTACTAGGACAGGTTATAGGTCATTTAAATAAAAAAATGCCACCTGTTGTAGCTGAAGAAATTACATATAAAGAGTTTTTTTCTACTATTTTAAAAGATTTTAAAGTTGATTATATATATAGTATTATTATGTTGATAATAAGCAATATGTTGACATATTTTTTAGGAGTGGATTTTTTAACTTATCTATATATTATAATATCATCTATCTTAGTTATAGTTTTTGTAATAGATTACAAAATACAACTTATTCCAGATGAAGCACATATAGCTCTTGCAATGTTAGGGATTATGAATATTATTGTTACAGATATGACAGTAATATCAGCGATACTAGGTGCGTTAACAGGAGGAGGAATCTTTTTTGCTATTGCTCTACTCGCACTCATTATTTATAAAAAAGAAGGCATGGGATTTGGTGACGTAAAGTTAATGGCAGCTCTTGGTTTTATATTTGGAGTTAAGACTATTCTTGTTGTATCATTAGTATCTTTCTTTATTGGTGCGATAATAGGTGGAATACTAATGATTATTAAGAAAAAAGATGGTCAAAGCTATATACCTTTTGGACCGTTCATAGTAATAGCTACATTTATAATAATGGTTGTAGATCCACAAGTTATTATTGATATGTATATAGGCCTTTGTATGGCAATAAATACAGGTGTTAGTGATCTTATTTGGATGATTACTAATTAATTAAAATGAAAGGAGAGTATAACAATATAGTTATACACGAATAAATAAATGAAAATACCAGAATTATTAGCTCCGGCTGGGAGTTTAGAAAAAGCTAAAATAGCTTTTAAATATGGAGCAGATGCAGTATATGCAGGAACTTCAAAATTATCACTTCGAACTAGAAGTGAGATTGATACTGATTCTTTAGAGGAAACAATAAAATATGCACATAGTATAGGAAAAAAAGTATATGTTGCTCTTAATATATATGCACAAGATGAAGATTATATAGAAATTGAAAAAGAAGTTAAAAAATTAGAAGAAATTGGAGCAGATGCTATAATTGCTAGTGATGTTGGAGTTATAACTAAAATTAAAGAAGTTGCACCAAACATGGAGATACACATTAGTACACAGGCTAATACTGTAAGTTTAGAGGCTTGTAAGTTTTGGCATACATTTGGAGCTAAAAGAGTTGTACTAGCACGTGAACTTAGTAAAGAAAAAATAGAACATATAATGAAAAACAAACCAGAGGGATTAGAAATCGAAACTTTTATACATGGAGCAATATGTTTTGCATATTCAGGAAGATGTTACTTAAGTAAATACTTATCTAATAGATGTGCTAATTTAGGAGATTGTGCTCAGTCTTGTAGATGGCAGTATAATATAACTGCTACAGAAGTTAATAATAAAGATAGTGTTATTAATTTAGATTTTGATGAAAAAGGTACATATTTATTTTCTTCAAAAGATATGTGTTTAATAAATAGCATACCAACAATAGTTGATATGGGTATTGAAAGTTTAAAAATTGAGGGAAGATTAAAAACAGAATATTATTTAGCAACGGTTGTTCGTTCATATAGACAAGCTATTGATGAATATATTAAATTAAGACAAGAAAATAAAGCTCATTTATATGACGCTTCTAAATACTTAAAAGAATTAAAAAAAGTAAAAACGAGAGGGTTATCTGAATTCTATTTTTCAGATGATTCAAATCAAGATATTCATGATTTAGATGGCCAAAGTGAAAATTTAGAATATGAATTTGCAGGTAGAGTAAATGAAAAAGTGGAGAATAATGTATATATTATTGAAATTAAAAACAAATTGAATATAGGTGATGAACTAGAAATAGTTTATGCAGATACAATTGATGAAGTTAAATTTAATATAACAAAACTTTATGATATAAAAACTAGTGAGGAAATACCTACAATAAATCCAGGAGTGAAAGGTCAACTTGTTCAAATTGAAATTCCTTTTGAAGTTCAAACAGGAGATATTCTAAGAAAGAAAAAAGAGAACAAATAATATGAATAAAAATGTATATGATAGAACTAAACTTTTAATAGGTTCATCTAATTTAGATATAATTAAAAGTCTAAAAATAGCAGTTTTAGGTGCTGGAGGAGTAGGTTCATATGTGATTGAGTCTTTAGCTAGACTTGGAGTACTTAATATTACTATAATTGATAAAGATATTGTGGATATAACTAATATAAACAGGCAGTTAATTGCTACAGAAAAAACAGTGGGCATGTCTAAAGTAGATGTGTGCAAATCTAGAATCAATGAAATTAATAGTGATATAGCAGTTATAAATATAAAAGCCAATATTAGTGATGAAAATATAGCTGACCTTTTAGAAAAAAATTATGATTATATTGTTGATTGTGTTGATGATGTTAGTGCAAAACTAGCTATAATTAAACATTGTAATTCAAGAAATATAAGATTAATATCTTCTATGGGGATGGGAAATAAATTAAACCCACTTGAGATTAAAGTTACAGATATTAATAAGACTATTATGTGTCCTCTTGCTAAAAAAATAAGAAAAGAACTAAAAAGTTTAAATATTAAAAAATTAAAAGTAATATATTCAGAGGAAAAGCCATATAAAAAATATAATGATAGTACTACTCTTGGCAGTTTACCATATGTGCCTTCAGTAGCTGGTTTAATCATAACTAGCGAAATAGTAAAAGATGTGTGTAGATTTGACAAAGTATAGGTAATATGATAAAATATTACTACCTAATATTTAGGAGGAAAAAAGTGAAAGAAGATAAACTTCAAAAATTTAGAGAATTTATGACAGTACTTACAGTTATACTGCTTATATCATCTATAGGTATATATACATTTACGTACATGACTAAAACAGCCTATGTGAAGTATTTTGACAATATTTTAGTTGTAAGGACTATGAGCCAAAATGTATCTGAATTACTACAAGAAAATAACATATATGTAAATGATGATATGACAATATCTGTGGATTTAAATGCTAAAGTAGAAAATGATATGCAGATAGTTATAGATGAATCTTCAGAATATTTAAAACTTGATACTGACACTATTGAGACTCATCTTGCTTCAACTGCTACTAAAATCGTTTCAGAAGAAGAAGTGCTTAAGTTTGGTGAAACTCAAATTGATAACAATCTTATTGCAAGAGGTGTTACTAAAATAACTGAAGAAGGTTTAGATGGACTTGCAACAAATCAATATTTTGTTAAGAGTTCAGTATCAGATGAAGAAATATATAAAGTTAAAGTTGATACAACTGTAATAAAAGAACCAATCAATAAAGTAATAGAGGTAGGAACAAATTTAGCATTATCAGTAAATAGAAATGCAAATATTATAATACCTAAAGTAGATAGTAATTTTAAAGAATACAATATTAACTTGTCTCTTGAAGAACAGCAATATGCATACCATTTATCACAAAAATATGGTTTTGATTATGAATTGTTTTTAGCAGTAATGTTTAAAGAAAGTTCGTATAGAGCAAGTGCAGTAGGTGGAGGTAATTCATATGGATTATGCCAAATACATGAATCGAATTTTACATATTTACAAAAAACATTAGGCATAAGCAATTTCTTGGATCCATATGAGAATATGGAAGCTGGTGCATATATGCTTAATCTATATTTAAATAGTGCAAGGAAAATATCTTCAGATCCAGCGTTTATAGAAGTTTATGGTTTAAACTCATATAATATGGGAGAAGGAGCTTACTATAGTCTATGTTATTCACAAGGAATTTTACATAGAGATTATAGTACATCAATAAGAGCTTTAAGAGATAAAATTAAAGCTACAGGAACTGTATAGTATAAAAGATAGCAAATATAATTTACGGTTATATTTGCTATTTTTAGGTAAGGAGATAAATGATTAATTCTACAAGTAAAACAAAACAAATATTGAATAAATATAATTTGTCGGCTAAAAAGAAGTTTGGACAGAACTTTTTAATTGATGATAATATATTAGAAGGAATAAAAAATTTAGGTAATGTAAAAGAAGATGAGCTTATAATAGAAATAGGACCAGGACTTGGAAATCTAACAGAATATTTAAAAGAATATAATCTTCTTCTTATTGAAATAGATAATGATATGATAGAAATATTAGAAGATAGATTTAATATTAGTGCTTCTAAAAATATTTCTCTCATTAATATAGATGTACTTAAAGTAGATCTAGATAATGAAATTTCTAAGATTGAAGATAATATTGGTAAGAAATTTAGTAATGTTAAAGTAATAGCTAATTTACCATATTATATAACATCACCAATTATATTTAAATTATTAGAAGATTCATCAAGAATTACTGAGATTATAGCGATGGTGCAAGAAGAAGTTGCAGATAGAATTGTAGCTAAAAATAAGAATAAAGTATATGGTGTTTTAACTGTAATGATTAATTATTTTGGTCTAGCATCTAAAGAGATTAAAGTAGATAGTTCTTGCTTTATACCTGCTCCTAATGTTACATCAGCAGTTATAAAAATAATTAAAAATGATAAATATAAAGATTTTGACTATAACATATTTAAAGAGTTAGTGCATAAAGCATTTTTAAATAGAAGAAAAAAAATGTTAAATTCTCTTGCAATGAATAAATTTATGAATTTAGAAAAAAAAGAAATAGAAACGATACTTAATAAAAGCGGTATTTCTAGTAATACAAGAGCAGAAGAACTAAGTATAGAAGAATTTTTAAAAATAATAACTAATATTAGTGATAATAATGTGTAAAATGATTAAATTTTCTTGACATAAAAAGGTTAAAATAGTACAATATAGGTAGGTAATATTTTAAAGAAAGGAGATAAATATGAAAAATAAAAATAAAGATATAAGACCAGTTCTTGTAGCTGTTTTTTGCGCACTTGTTATTGCATTAATAATATGGCAAATAATTAACTTTAATAATATTTATCTCACAGTTATAACAATACTATCTTTGTATATTTTCGCTATGTATTCCTTAATTAAAGAGATAAAAAATAGAAAAACAAATATAGAAGCAGTAAAAAAAGGAGTAGAACTTGCTCTTAAAAAAAATTTAAATGCATTTAATTTACCAATATGTTTTGTTTCGTTAAAAGGAAGAGTTATTTGGAAAAATTTAGAATGTCAAGAAATGCTTAATGAACACGATATAACAGAAGTGTATAATAATTACGTATCAACAGAAAAAAATGAAGATTTTGATATAAGTAAATTAGTATATAATTTAAAAGCTAGTAACAATAGAAGTTATGAATGTAATTATAGTAATTCAAAATTTAAGAACATAGAGTATATTATAATATCATTTATTGATACAACAAAACAAAATGAACTTGAAGATAGATTAAAAGATAATAATTTAAATGTTGCTGTAATTACAATTGATAATTATGAAGAAACTTTTTCTGGGATATCAGAAATAGATAAATTAGAAATTGTAACGAAAATAGATAAAAAAATTAGAAATTATGTTGATGAACTTGAAGGTATTGTAGCTAAGCTTGAAAAAGATAAATATATCTGTTGCTTAAAACAGTATAGACTTAATGAACTTGAAGCAAATGAATTTAAAATTTTAGAAGAAGTTAAAGAAATATCAGACAAAACAAAGCTACCAATAACTATATCTATAGGAATATCAGGACTTGAAGATACTCTTGCTGATAAATATTCAGCAGCAATTAATGCTTTAGAAATAGCTCAAGGTAGAGGTGGAAATCAAGCCATAATAAAAAGAAATAAAAAATATGATTTTTATGGTGAGCTAAATGAAGATTTAGAAAAAACATCTAGAGTTAAAGCAAGATCGGTGGCAACGGCATTTAAAGATATAGTTTTTAAAAGTGATAATATATATATAGTCGGTCATAAAAATCCAGATCCAGATAGTATTGGTGCGGGTATTGGTATTGCTAAAATAGCTAAAACATATGGTAAAGAAGTAAAAATAGTAATTGATACAAAACTAAATAATACGACTAAAATAATTTTAGAAAAGTTAGAAAATAATGATGAATATAAAGATATATTTATGACTAAAGAAGAACTGAAAAAGAAAAAAATTATGATAGATGATTTATTGGTAATTGTAGATACACATAAAAAATCATATTTAGCTTCTGGAAACGTAGCATCAGAGTTTACAAATGTTGTTATGATAGATCATCATAGAAGAGGTCCAGAGTTTATTGAAGACACATTGCTTACATACCATGAAATATATGCATCTTCAACTTGTGAACTTGTAACAGAACTTATAATGCATATGGAGGATATAAAAATATCAAATATTGAAGCTGAACTATTATATGCTGGTATACTTATAGATACTAAAAATTTCAGCTATAAAACAGGTGTTAGAACTTTTGAAGTTGCTGCATACTTAAAAAGTATAGGTATTGATATATCTGAAGTCAAGCAATTATTCCAAAATGATTTTGATACATATTTAGCTAAAGCTGAAATAATTAAAAATGCAGAATTAATTGATGATAAGATAGCAATATCTATTTGTAATAAAGAGCATGAAGATAAAGCTACTCTTATAGCACAAGCAGCAGATGAATTACTATCTATAAATTCTATACTGGTATCGTTTGTGCTATGTGAAAATGATGGTGTAATACTTATATCTAGTAGGTCAACAGGGGATATAAATGTTCAGTATATTATGGAAGAATTAGGTGGTGGAGGTCATTTGACTTTTGCAGGTGCACAACTTGAAAATGTTACGATAGATGAAGCAAAAGAAAAACTGATAGAAATAATCAAAAAACATATAATTAAAGACTAAAGGAGTAAGATATGCAGGTTATATTAAATGTAGATGTTAAAGGACTAGGTAAAAAATTACAAGTTGTAGAAGTGAATGAAGGATATGCAAGAAATTATTTACTTCCTAAAAAAATAGCTAGTATATTAGATAATAAAACAAAAAATGAAGCTAAAGGTAAAATCGATGCAATAAATCATAAGAAAAAAGTTGATTTAGAAAACTCAAATAAAATTAAAGATACTATTGAAAAAAGGTATATTACTTTTAAACATAAAATTGGAGATAATGGAAAACTATTTGGTACGATTACAGAAAAAGATATTGCTACTAAAATAGAAGAAACTTTTGGACTTAAAATAGATAAGAAAAAAATAGTATTATCTAACCCTATAAAAAATATAGGTGAATATACAGCAAACATAAAGTTACAAGAAGGAATTGTAGCTAAACTTAAGATAAGCGTAGTTAAATTATAACTAGAACATAGGTGAAAGAATAGTGGAAAATAACGAAGTAGCATTTAAAATTCAGCCAAATGATATTGTAGCAGAGCAAGCTGTACTTGGTAGTATGCTTGTAGATAGTGATGCAGTTGTTGCAGCAATAGAAGTACTAAGAGAAGATGATTTTTATAGACAAGATAATAAAGAAATATTTGCTGCTATGTATGATATATATAATAGCGGAAGACAGATAGATATGATTACAGTTAAGGATGAATTATCGCTAAGAGGTATGTTTGAAAAAATAGGTGGACTTGCATATCTTTCAACACTTGCAGATAGTGTACCTACGACTTCAAATATTCAAAGTTATGTTAAAATAGTTGAAGAAAAATCAACTATGCGTAGTCTAATAAAGTCTGCAAACGATATTCTTCAAATGGGGTATTCTGGGACAGAAGAAACAGACTCTGTTATTGAGTTTGCTGAAAAGAGTATATTTAATGTTCTTCAAAATAGAAATTCTAAAGGATATTCATCAATAAGAGATATACTTGTTACTACATTTTCTAAATTAGAAGAAATGCATTTAAATAAGAAAAAAATGGCAGGTATAGAATCAGGATTTATTGACTTAGATTCTAAAATATCAGGACTGAAACCATCAGAATTACTTATAGTTGCAGCAAGACCCGCAATGGGAAAAAGTGCATTTGTTCTTAATATAGCAGCAAGTGTTGCAATGAAATCAAAGGTGCCAGTAATGATATTCTCATTAGAAATGGCTAAAGAGCAGATGATTAATAGGATTTTATGTAGTGAAAGTGAAGTTGATAGCATGAAATTCCAAAATGCTGATTTAACAAGCGAAGAATGGCTAAAACTGGGAGAAGCTAGTAACCATTTATCAGAGATACCTATATATATAGATGATACACCAGCTCTTTCTTCAGCTGAACTTAGAGCAAAATGTAGAAAAGCAAAACTAGAAAAAAATATAGGTATAGTTATTATAGATTACTTACAACTTATGGAATCAAAAACAAAAAGTCCAAGTAGACAACAAGAAATATCTGAAATAAGTAGATCTCTTAAAGTACTTGCTAAAGAATTACAAGTTCCGGTAATTGCGTTATCACAGCTTAGTCGTGCTACAGAATCAAGAGCAGATCACAAACCTATGCTTAGTGATCTTCGTGAATCTGGAGCGATAGAGCAAGATGCAGATATAGTTATGTTTTTACATAGAGAAGATTATTATAATCCAGATACTGAAAAGAAAAATATAGCTGAAGTAATAATAGCTAAAAATAGAAGTGGTTCGACTGGTACAGTAGAACTTGCTTGGATTGGTAAATACACGAAATTTGCTAATTTATATAAAGGATAAAAAATGAATAAAATTGAAGAAGAAAATAATATTTTTTTAAAATCGATATATAATAATATTATAGAAAATAATATTATAGAAAATGGAGATAAAATCATAGTTTGTGTGTCAGGTGGCAGTGATTCAATGTTTTTGTTACATTTTTTAATAAAATATAAAAAAGAATTTTTAAAAGTAGGAATTGAATATAATATTGCAGTATGTCATATAAATCACTTAATTAGAGAAGAGAGTAAAATAGAAAAAGAATATGTTGAAGAATACTGTAAATTGAATAATATAAAATTTAATTATTTAGAAGTCGATGTAACAACTAATTCTAAACAAAATAAAATGGGTATTGAAGAATATGCAAGAAAAGTAAGATATGATTTTTTTAACAAAACATGCAATAAGCTTGGATATAATAAAATTGCTGTAGCTCACAATAAAGAAGATAATGTGGAAACTATTTTACTTAATATTATACGTGGAACTGGGCTTAAGGGATTAACTGGTATGAGTTATATTCAAAATAATATAATAAGACCACTACTTGATGTAACTAAGGAAAATATTAATAATTATTGTAATGTAAATAATATTGTTTATTATGTGGATAAAACAAACTTACAAGATATATATATGAGAAATAAAGTAAGACTAAACCTTATACCATTACTTCAAAATGAGTATAATGAAAACTTTGTTAATAATATATTAAGATTAAGTAAGCTTGCTAGATTAGATGATCAATTTCTAACAGAATATACAGATGAAATTGTTAGAGGCATGATAGTTGAAAAGAATGATGATTCTATAGTATTTTCGTATAAAGATCTTTTTAAAAATAATGAAGCTATTACATATAGAATTGTAAGATGTATAATAAAAGAAAGTTTAAACAATTTAAATGGCATTGAAACAATACATGTAGAAGATATAATTAGATTACTTAAAAATAATATAACAGGTAAAAAATATATAATTGGCAATAAGTTTGAAATTAAAATAATAAAGAAAAATATTGCTGTTATTACATTAAGATAAAGAAAGGGATGAATTAATGAAGCAAGAAGAAAAAGAAAACAAAGATGTAACTACTAAAAAAGCTGATTCAAGTCAAACTAAAAAACAATCTAAAAATGGAGAGACAAAAAAAGAAAACTCTACTGCTAAAAAAGAAGTAAAAACAGCAGAAGGGAAATCTAAAGAGAAAAAGGAATTAAAAGAAAATGGAAAAATTAATTTAAATAATAAAACTGAAAAGGAAATACAAGAAGAAATTGAAAAAATGAGAAGAGATTCAAAAATTTTTGAGGTGAGAATGAGAAAACCAAGTATCTTTAGAACTTTACTTACATATATTGCTATACTAGTTATCACTATATTATTACTTAATACTATTAGTGGAACTCCTACAAAAGAAATGTCATATACTGAACTTATGCAAAATATAGAATCTCAAAATGTATCAGAAATTAATATTGCAAATAATAGACAAGAAGCAACGGTTAAACTAAAAGATGTAGAAGAAATTAAATCTGTTAAAATTCCAGATTCAGGTGCTTTTATTGAATATGTACAATCAAAAGTAACTACTGATCCTGAAAGTGCTATTGAACTTACATTATCTGACCCTACATTTATGGAAAGTATAGCCCCACTAATTCCTAATTTAATATTATTAGGTGGAACTTTATTTCTATTTATATTCATGCTTAAAAAGACAGGGCAAGGAAATGATAAAGCTATGAGTTTTGGAAAAAATAGAGCAAGACTTGCAGATAATACAGGAAAAGGTAAAAAAACGTTTGAAGATGTAGCTGGATTAGAAGAAGAAAAAGAAGAACTGAGTGAAATAGTAGATTTCTTAAAAGATCCTAAAAAATATAAAGCTTTAGGGGCAAGAATACCAAAAGGTTTATTACTTGTAGGTGGACCGGGAACTGGTAAAACATTACTTGCTAAAGCAGTGGCAGGAGAGGCGAATGTACCGTTTTTTAGTATAAGTGGTTCTGATTTTGTTGAAATGTTTGTTGGTGTTGGTGCTTCAAGAGTAAGAGATTTGTTTAAAGAAGCTAAAGAAAATTCACCATGTATTGTTTTTATTGATGAAATCGATGCTGTAGGTCGTCAAAGAGGTGCTGGTGTAGGTGGAGGTCATGATGAAAGAGAACAAACATTAAATCAATTACTTGTTGAAATGGATGGATTTGCTAATCATGAAAATATAATAATAATAGCAGCTACAAATAGACCAGATATATTAGATAAAGCATTACTTAGACCAGGAAGATTTGATAGACAAATAGTTGTTCATGATCCAGATATAGGAGCAAGAGAGCAAATATTAAAATTACATAGTAAAAATAAACCATTTGTTGCTGGAATAGATTATAAAGTTATTGCTAAAAATACTGCAGGATTTTCAGGTGCTGATTTAGAAAATATGATGAATGAAGCGGCTCTTCTTGCAGCAAGAAAAAACAAAAAAAATATTGCTCTTGCAGATGTAGAAGAAGCAATGGTTAAGGTTATGATGGGACCTGAAAAACATAGTAAAGTTATAAGTGAAAAAGAAAGAAGATTAACTGCATACCATGAAGCTGGTCACGCTGTTGTATCTAGATTTTTACCAACTCATGACACTGTACATCAAATTTCAATAATTCCACGTGGTATGGCTGGTGGTTATACTATGTACAAACCAAATGAAGATAAAAGTTACCATTCTAAAAATGAAATGAAAGAACATATTGTTTCATTACTTGGAGGAAGAGTTGCAGAACAATTAGTACTTGATGATATAAGTACAGGTGCTTCAAGTGACATCAGTCGTGCTAGTAAAATAGCAAGATCTATGGTTACAAAATACGGTATGAGTGATAAACTTGGACCTATAACATATGGAGCAAACCAAGAAGAAGTATTCTTAGGTAGAGATATGAATAATCAGAAAAATTATAGTGAAAAAGTTGCAGCAGAAATAGACGAAGAAGTAAGAACTATAATAAATGATGGATATAGATTTGCTGAAAGAGTTTTAAAAGAAAATATTGATAAATTACATAAAGTTGCAGCAGTTTTACTTGAAAAAGAAAAAATGGGTGCAGAAGAATTCAATGAAATATTTGAAGCAAAATAAAATAAAATAGATGTAAGGATAATCCCTACATCTATTTTTTATATTATAATTTAATCAATTTTTTATTTATTATTTGTTTGCTTAGCTTTTGTATTTAAATTATCTTTTTTATCAAATTTATTCAATATCTTACTAACTTTGTCCACGATTTCATCACAGTATTCTTTTGCAACTGATTTACCTATTGCTTTACCACCTACAGTAAGTGAAGCTACTATAGCACTTATTATAAATTGTAAATCCATAGAAATATTAAAATCACTCATAATCTTCATTGTTATAAGAGCAGATATTGCACCACTTAGTACACCAGCTATATCGCCAATTACATCAGCACAAAAGTTTGAAACCTTGTGCGAGTTACTAATTAAAAATAAAGACGTTTTAGCTCCTTTTATCTTTTTACTAGCTTTAGCGTGGAAATTATGTTCTTTAGCAATTGTTACAGCAACAGCTACAACATCAAAAAAAACACCTAAAAATATTACTAAAAGCAACATTAATATTGCTGGAAATAAATCCAATTTTGATATAAGTAGTGTTGATATAAGCGAAAAAATAAGTGAAAGCACAAATGTCATTACTGAAACTTGAATAAACCAATCAAAAGTTGATTTATTTAAATGTTTACGTGCTTTTTTCGTTTTACTCTTTGTAGTTGTTTTTGAAATTATCTTTTTTTCTTTTTGTTTTAAATTATCTTCTTCCATTTTTCTCTTTCTTAATTAAAATAAAATTGATGGTAATTTTATAAGTAAATTTTACGGTTTCAGGTCTAGTAGAATTTCTCTATTTCTTACTAAACATTGCTGTGTAGTTGTTTCCATTTAAAAGAAATATTCTAAAGTCACCTATTAGAAAACTAGATCGCCACTTAAGTCCGTACCTTAATCCTTAAAAAATCATGCTTTGAAGTAAAACAAACATTCTAGAAGTTTTCCTTAAAAAACACTGTTAATATTATTAGACTTTTTTGCAATAATAATTTCAATATCAGTAAATAAACTATTATGGCCATAACAGTTTATTACGTTTAAAATATATCCCAATATTCTCACTCAAGTCAAGCTACACTATGTATTGTGTCTTGGCACTTTACATAGGTTATACTTAAATACAGCAAAAAATATATGCTAAATTTAAGCCTCCACGATTTAAGGGGGTTAAATATATGCCATTATATTGTACCCTAAAATCTTACTTCCATCAAACACACAAAACTGGGCGTAATGCGCACTTAAAAGAAACTTCAACGATATGCTCTTTAGTGGATTTTTAGCCCCACCCTCATAATATACAGCATTACTAGAATAATGCACCATCAATACATATTATACCATAAATAATAAAAATATGCAAATATCATGAAGAAATATTACATAACTATTGATTAATATGTGTAACTATGATATAATAAACGTGCTCATAAAGTATGAGTAATACACACACAGATGGAGTCTTTGCTTCTTCCATTATGGACGCAAAAGATTAAGAGAGCTGTGGAGGAGAAAAGAAGGAGGAATTTTAAATGGCAATTATACCTATGAAATCATTACTAGAAGCTGGTGTTCACTTTGGACATCAAACAAAAAGATGGGATCCAAGAATGGCTCCATACATCTTTACAGCAAGAAATGGAATCTACATATTAGATTTACAAAAAACATTAAAAAAATTACAAGAAGCTTACAACTTAACTAAACAAGTTGTAGCAAATGGAGGTACTGTACTTTTTGTTGGTACTAAAAAACAAATCCAAGAAACTATGAAAACTGAAGCTGAAAGAAGTGGAATGTACTACATCAACAGCAGATGGCTTGGAGGTACTCTTACAAATCTTTCTACAATTAAGAAAAGAATTGCAAGATTACATGAACTTGAAAGAATGCAAGAAGATGGAACTTTTGATTTATTACCTAAAAAAGAAGTTATCGGTCTTAAAAATGAAATGGAAAAATTAAATACTAACTTAGGTGGTATTAAAAATATGGAAAAACTTCCATCACTTATTTTCCTTGCTGACTCTAAAAAAGAATATATCTGTACTAGAGAAGCTAGAAAATTAGGTATCCCTACAATTGGTCTTATAGATTCAAACTGTAATCCTGAAGACGTAGATTACGTTGTTCCAGGTAACGATGATTCAGTAAGAAGTGTTGCTTTAATAGCTGGTAAAATAGCAGACGCTATATTAGAAGTTAAAGATGGTAATACAGAATTAGTAGATGATATTGAAGAAATAACAATGGAAGAGTTAGTTAAAGAAGTTGGTGTTGACAAAATCGAAAGAAAACCAAGACAAAACAACAGATTTAATAGAAATAACAATTACGCTAAAAAAGAACAAACTACAGGAGAATAGGGGGAGTTTATAGTGGCAGTAACAGCTGGACAAGTAAAAGAATTAAGAGAAAGAACAGGCGCAGGAATAATGGACTGCAAAAAAGTTTTAGTAGAAGCAGATGGAAACATGGATAAAGCGATAGCTTTATTAAAAGACAGAGGAATTGCTAAAGCTGCTAAAAAAGCTGGTAGAGTAGCAAGTGAAGGTATCGTTGAAGCATACATTCATGGTGGAAAATACGGAAGTTTAGTAGAAGTAAACTCTGAAACAGATTTTGTTTCTAATAATGAAGACTTTAAAACATTTGTTAAAGACGTAGCTATGCATATAGCTGCAGTTGGACCAACATATGTAAGAAGAGAAGAAGTACCTGCTAGTGTAGTAGAAGCTGAAAAAGAAGCTTTAACAGCTCAAGCTATTAAAGAAGGTAAACCAGAAGCAGTTGCAGCAAAAATCGTTGAAGGAAGATTAAATAAATTCTTCTCAGAAATTTGCTTATTAGAACAAGCTTTTGTTAAAGATCCAGACAAAACAGTTGGTGAATTATTAACAGAACTTATTGCTAAAATTGGTGAAAATATAGTTGTTCGTAGATTTGCTAGATTCGAAAGAGGAGAAGGCATTGAAAAAGAAGAATCTAATTTCGCTGAAGAAGTTATGAAACAAGTTAACGGTTAATATTAAAAAGAGTGTAATTTATATTGCACTCTTTTTAATATATAAAAATAAAGTTTAAAAACTGCTTGCAATAAATATTAGATATGATATAATAATTATATATAAGGAGTGATATATATGTGGATTTATATTATACTAGGTATAATAATTGTATTGATAATAGCTTTCGTAGCAATATATAATAATATGGTTTCTGTTAAATTAAGAGCTGAAAATGCTTTTGCACAGGTTGATACTCAATTAAAAAGAAGATTTGATTTAATACCTAATTTAGTTGAAACTGTAAAAGGCTATATGAACCACGAAGCTGAAACTTTAGAAAAAGTTATTTCGGCAAGAAGTGCGTATAATTCAGCAGGCAGTTCTAATGAAAAAGTAAAAGCAGGACAGCAATTAGAAAATACACTTAAAACTTTATTTGCTGTAACTGAAAGTTATCCTGATTTAAAAGCGGACAAAAATTTTATTATGTTACAAGAAGAACTTACTGAAACTGAACAAAAAATATTATATGCAAGACAGTTCTACAATGATGCTGTACAATTATATAATACAACTATATTAATGTTCCCAGCAAACATGGTAGCAAAAATATACAAATATGAAAAAATGGATTTTTTCGAAATTACAAAACCAGAAGAAAGAGAAAATGTTAAAGTATCTTTTGAACAATAGTTTAAGTAACTGATATATACTCTATATCAGTTATATTTGTATAAGAAGGAGTGATTATTTGAGTAAACCACAATTATTAGGAATACTAGGAGGATTAGGACCAGAAGCATCATCATATTTTTATCAATTAATCATAAATAAAACAAAAGTAACATGTGATCAAGATCATATAGATATAATTATAAATTCAAGAGCTTCTACACCAGATAGAACTGAATTTATAATTGGTAATAGTACTAAAGATCCTTTTAAAGTTATGATAGAAGACTCTAAAAAATTAGTAGATTTTGGTGCTGATGTTTTAGTTATTCCATGTAACACAGCTCATTTTTTTTATAAAGAGTTAGATAAGAATATAGATGTTCCCTTTATTAATATGATCGAAGAAACTGTTAAAGAGTGTAAAGCAGAATGTGATAAGGTAGGAATACTGGCAACAACAGGTACAATCATGACAGATACATATCAGAGTATATGTGAAAATTATAATTTAGATTATGAGATACCTTCTGATGAAAATCAGAAAGTTATTATGAATATAATTTATGATGAGGTGAAAAAAGGTAAATCTCCTGATATGGTATCTTTTTATAATGTTGTTGATTCTTTAAAAAAAATGGGATGTACAAAAATAATACTTGGATGTACAGAACTTTCTCTTATAAAGAGAGATAATAAGTTATCATCAGATTATATTGATTCTATGGAAGTGCTAGCTGATAGAGTAATAGAAATATTTGGAAGAGAGAAAAATAATTAAAAATAGTATTGTAAACTGAGAATAAAATAATGCCTGAGATACAAAATATATCTCAGGCATTATTTTATTAGTGTTTTTTTCATATTATCATTATTAGTAATGATATTTTTTTCTTCCCAACACTCTACCTATTGCCCTATCTTTTCTATTTATATCTTTGAAAATATTCACATAAGTATCAGGGTTTGTAAAGTAAACAAAAGCTTCTTTATCATATTTTTGAAGTTCAAAATCTGAATTTAATATTTTAATTAATTCTTGATTTTGAGTATATCCAAGAGCAAATGCAAATCCTATATAATTACCCCAAATATGACTATAATCAATTGTCTTATCATCTAAGAAAGTACCATATATAACTTTATCTTCTAATATTTTAAGGCCTATAAATCTTTTTAAAGAGTCATAAGAATATTTTTTCATGTAATCATCAGTTACAACTATTAGTACAGCTATAGCTGCTAGTACTCCATAGAATATTATTATTGTGTCATTTAATATTAAATACAGTATTGATGTTATAATCGATACTAAGAAAATATATTTATTTGCAATTTTAAATACTCTGTCTACAGAGGCAGTAAATAATTTTTTATCTATAGTATTTGATTTCATAACATGTTTATTAACTGAGTTAGATATTCTAGTGGCATTAGATTTAGTTATGTATACAGCAGCGTTTAGTCCGAGAAGCACTACTTCAAAGAAATAGTATAGTATAAATATAATAATATACGGAAGAAATAGTAAAATTAATATTTCAAGTTGATTAGAAATATTAAATAAATCCCAAAAGTCTTTTAAAATTATATAGTTTGAAATTTGTTCAAATACAAACCTAGCAATTACCAGTGACATAACTATAACCATTAATATGATATTAAATGTTTTAGTTAGTTTAGGAACTATTGCAGTTTCGTGATTTTTTTCCCACAATTCGGCATTAAGTGATGCAACTATTGTTTCTAATTCTATTTGTCTATCAGAAGTACTTTGAATTGCTAGAAGTGAATCTTTAAGATTAATACTCTTTTCATATTTGCTGATATAATTATTTTTTTCAGCTTTAAAAAAGAAATCAATTACTTGTTTTTCAATTCTAGATAATTCTTCTAGTTTATCTATATTCTTATAATAGTCAGGGTGTAGTTCTAATAAGTATTCATTTTCAGTAACTTTTTTATTTACATTTAAAATAACAACTTTATCTACTATTAAACTAATAAGTATTCCAATAATATCTTTGGCTTCAGCATTTCTTTCTTGCACAATACAAGCACCTACTACTAAATTTAATTCGTCGAATACTTGCTCGTAACTATGTCCACTCATTGAATTTAAATTTTGATAATCATATTTAAATATAAGGAATATATAGTATAGCGCTAGTATAATTATAAATACTACAACAAGATTATCTAAAGTTGATAGTATATTATTACTTTCAGTAATCATAGATAAATTATCTTCTAATACCTCTTTAATATCAGCAGTTCCATAGTGTAAATGATTTCCTACAAAACTATCACTTTTATCAAATAAAAGATTGACACTTATTAAATCAGAAGATTTAATATCATAAAAATTATATTCTAAAGAACCATTAGTTATAGCATTACTATCCATGTTTGATAAAAGATAAAATTCATCAACTTTAAATCCAGAATATTGTGCATTTACTCGTACATTCATATTATTAATAGTATAGTTGTTTAAAATAGTTATGGGCTGAATACACAAATGCAAATGATCACGATATTCAACAATACCATTTGGCACTGTATAGGAGATTTCTATCTCATAGACGCCCGGCTCAAATTCTTCTAATACTACTATTTTATTATCGTAAGGACCATAATCTTCAAGTTTATGTTTTAAAGTGGTTTCTTGTTTAGAAGTATTACTAGTCATAGTTACTTTTACATTAGAAAATTCTGGTGGATTGTTTAACCATGGTAAACTTTCTTTACTGCTTTCGTAAGCGTCAGGTCCATATATGGCAAATTCAAGATTTGAAATTTTAGAGCTTAAATCATAAGTTATAGTTTGACTTACTTTAATAGAGCCGTTAGAGTTTACTGTGTAAATTGAATCTAAATCAGATATGTAATTTACATTAATCATATTCATAGAAACTATAATTGTAGTTAAGATTACAGCTACAACGAATATCCATATTTTACTTTTCATATTATCACCTATTACTATTTAATTATATATTAAATATCTTAAAATGTAAATTTAAATTTAATATAAATTTATTTTTTGCAATATTTTTTGATTTAGTATATAATAAAACAAAGGAGGAATGTTATGAAAAATAAAGTGACATTTACTCAAATAGTGATGATTATAGTAGTAATAATTTTAATTATATTTTTAATAATTATTGCTGGAATAATTACATCAGATGTAATAAAAAATAGTGATACTATTATAACAAAGAATATCAAATAACACGAATATGATAGTATATAGTAATAATTATAAATAATTATTGATTTTTAAAAAAACATGTGATAACATATATGTATAGATTGAATAAAGGAGCAGTTATGGAGTTTAAAGCAAATAAAAATAAAAAAGTAGAAATTGATGTTAATGGTGAAACTTATTTAAGACATGCTATAGAAACGCATTATGTGCAAATAGGTGAAAATTACGTAGATATAATAAAGAAATATGTTACAGATATATACGAAGAAGGCGATATTGTTTCAATTAGTGAAAAAATTATAGGCCTATGTCAAAATAGAGTAGTGTATAAAAAAGATGTTAAAGTAAGTGGACTTGCAAAATTCTTATCAAGATTTGCAATGAAAAGTAGTGCAGGGGTAGGAGTTGATAATCCATATAAAATGCAATTTGCTATCAATTTATGTGGTAGATTTAAAGTTATATATGCAGCTGTTGCAGGTGGAATTTGTAAATTATTTGGTAAAAGAGGAGTCTTCTATGAAATAGTTGGTCCAGAAGTTAGTGGACTTGACGGGTTTTATGGAGATGTATTTGAAGATTATGCTGAGTTTGGAATTAGGATACCAGAGAATTCATCAGGAGTATGTAATGAAATTTATAAAGCTACTGGTATAAAATGTATGATAGTTGATGCTAATGATATTAATATAGAAATACTTGGGAAAGCAGACGTTATAGAAAATACAGAAGATGAATTAATAAAAATGATAAAAGATAATCCAGCTGGGCAAGCAGCTACACTTACACCAATCATTTTAATTAGAAAAAACAAATAAAAAATATATAAAGAGGTGGATATGGAAAAAAAGAAGAAATTTATTATTACAGTTTCATGTATATTTATTTTTGTTTTAATATCTATCTCTTTAATTGTAATATCAATTAAGATAAATGATAATGTATACAACAATATATATATTAATGGACATGATATATCCGGATATACCTATGATGAAGTAAAGGAACTAATAATTTCATTTAACGATGAGTTAACTTCATCAAAATTACATATTTATCAAGATGATGCTATGCGTGTAACAATTACACCAGAAGACTTAGATTTGAATATAAATATTTCTGAGACTATTTTAGCTTGTTTTGCTGCTGGAAGAGATGAAGATGAATTAAGTAATATAATAAATGTACTTAAAAATAATATTTTTAAAAAAGATATTGAAATTATATATGATTATGATTTAGTAAAATTAGATGAAGTTATTAGAAATATTGATTTAACAATAGAAGATAGATATTTAGATGATATGTATTTCTTAGATAGACCAAATAATAAGATTGTACTTACTAAAGGCAAAACAGGTAACGCTATTAATTATGAAAAAGAAAAAGAATCAATATTTAATAGCATAACAAATATTCAAGATAATTATAGTTTGGATATATACACAAAAGTGCCTGACCAAATATCGGCACAAATAATATACGAGCTTGCAAATGTAGAAGCAAAAGATGCTACATTTGATGAAATAAATAGAGTTCTAATAAATGAAATTGTTGGATATAGAACAGATAAAGATATAGTAACTGCATTTGTTAATAATTTTTATTCTAGTAGTGCAGTAGAGAGTGAACTTAATCTTACTCCTATAAATCCTACAATAACAACTGTTGATTTAAGTTATAAATTATTTGAAGATAAAGTAGCAAGTTTCACCACATATTTTAATCCAAATGAGTATAACAGAAGTAATAATATAAAAATTGGTTTAAGTTATATTGATGAGGTTATAATATTACCTGGAGAAGAATTTTCATTTAATAATACTGTTGGTAATGTAACAAAAGAGCAAGGGTATTTACCAGCCGGTACGTTTAAGGCTGGAACAATAGTTAATGAAACAGGTGGAGGTATATGCCAAGTTTCATCATCATTATATAATACAGCATTACTTGCTAATTTAGAAATAACAATGAGATATGCACATGGATTACCAGTTGGATACGTATTACCAAGTAGAGATGCTACAATATATACAGGAGTACTTGATTTCAAATTTAAAAACACAAGGAATAATGCAATTAAAATAGTTACTACATATGATCCTTCAGGTAGTTTAAATATAAGTATGTATGGGATGAAAGAAGAAATTGAATATGAAATAGAAATCGAATCTGTAGTAACATCAACATTATATCCAAGTACTAAATACATATATGATGATACACTAGAAAAAGGTAAAGAAATTGTAGTTTCAAATGGTAGTAATGGAAAGATATCGGAAGCTTACATTGTGAAAAAACTAGATGGAGAAATTGTTTCAAGAGAACTTTTATCACAAGATAAGTATTCTCCACAAAATAAAATAGTAAAAATAGGAACTAAAGAGTAAAAAATAATTAAAAAAGTTGTAATTATGTAAATTGTATTGTATAATATAAGGGTAATACAACTATTTAGAGGAGTGAAAGTATGGAACCAATAATACAAGTAAATAAATTTGAAATAGTAGACTTACAAGGGATGAATACAATTGGATTTGTAGTAGAAAAAAATAAGAGTCCAATTACTGAGTATGATTCAACATTTACATTAGAAAAATTAAATCATGTTGCTTCTGAAAAAGAAGGTAAAATGATTAAAACTTTTAATGTTATTACTGAGGATTTACAAGAAGATCAGGCAATTATTTTATTAACGCTAACAAATAAAAAAGCAATATTAAGTACAGGTAATTTAAATGCAGAAGGATTTAAAGTTACAGAAGGGAATATTCCTTTATATTATGGAACAATATTAAATACTGAAGGTGTAGAATATAAAGAAGTTGCTTATAATCCAAGTATGAAAAGACACTTTACAATAATTGATACTCAAAATGGAGATGAAGTAAAGCCGTCAATATTTATAGATCCAGTAACAAATGAAATGAAGGGAAGATGTAAAATATTACCTCATAGAACATATGTTGTTCTGGAAATAAAATCTGTATAGATAGATTAATGTGGAAAGGAGCGTATGAGTAATCATACGAGAATAAGATGGGAATAGTAGTTAATGCAGTAGCAGGAACAGTTGATGAAAAGGGATTTGCGATTTCAAGCAAAGCAAGCATAAAAATTAAAGATGCTATAGAAAAAAAACAACCTAGTTTAATCAAAGAAGAGGTTGAAATTAAAAAACAAATACCGGTTGAATTTGTAATTGAAGAAACTGAAAATAACAATAATGTAGAGCAATCAGTAGAAAAAGAAAAATCAGATGATTCTGATGAACTAATAATCTAATATTTATGTAAGGGGAGATATGATGATTGACTTTAATGAAGTGAAAAAACATATAATAATATTTATTATATTTTATTTAATAATATCTATATTTGTATATATGCCAATATTCGTAAGCAGTGTTGCAGAAGATGGTAGTATATCAATAAACAATTTTATAGACACATTTACTCAGAACTTTATTAATCCTTTTGGTAATATTGAACAAGTTTTTGCTTTAAATAGTGAAAATATGGGCATGTTTATGTCAGGATTAGGCTATGTATTTGTAATGGTGTTACTTGCTTATTTATATTATAGATATAAATATAAAACGAAACATGATTATGAAGGCACTGAAAATGGTTCGAGTGAATGGGCAAAAGGTGGAGAAGAGTTTAGAAAACTTTCAGATGGAAGTGAAGTTCTAAATAAAAAAGAAGGTTTTATTTTAAGTAAAAAACACTTCCTTGGTACAGATCAAAGGAAAGTAAAAATAAATAAAAATATACTAGTAATAGGGGGATCTGGTGCAGGTAAATCTGCTTGTTATGTAAAACCTAATATAATGCAAAAATTAGGTTCATATGTAATTACCGATCCAAAAGGTGAAATGTATAGAGATACTGCTAATTACCTAAAAGCAGATGGTTATAATATACAAGTATTAAATCTTATTGAAACTGAATATAGTGATAGATATAATCCTTTAGCTCATGTAAAGGATCATAATGATGTAAATATATTAGCAGAAACTATAGTTAAATCAGGAAAAGATAAAAATGCTTCTGGAGATACTTTCTGGGATGATTCAGCAATGATGTTACTTAAAGCGTGTATATACTATGTAAAATCTTTATTACCAGAAGATGAACAAAATCTATCATCGTGTGTTAATATTGTAAGAGCTGGTGGAATTGATGAAAAAGTTATGGACAGGCTATTTATAGATGAGTTAAAACCAGAACATCCAGGTAGAAAAGAATATGAAAGTATTAAACTTGCTGCTGATAAAACTAAACAAAGTATAGCAATAAGTTTAGTTAGTAAACTTAAAGATTTTGATACTCCAAATATAGCTAAAGTTACAGCTATAAATGAGATTGATTTCATGTCATTATATAAACATAAAACAGCATTATATATAATTACACCACCAGATCATAGTACATATGACTATATCTTAAGTATATTTTTCTCACAATTGTTTACAACATTATATTCAGAAGCATATAAATTAGGTGGAACTTTAGAAAATCCAATATATATGTTACTAGATGAATTTGTAAATATAGGACAAATACCTGATTTTCCAAAGAAATTAAGTACAACAAGAAGTTATGGTATAAGTGTATCAGTAATTGTTCAAGCTTTAGATCAGCTTGAAGCAATGTATAAAAATGATTATGAAACAATAATTGGTAACTGTGATACTCAATTATTCTTAGGAAGTCAATCTTTAAAAACTTGTGAATACTTTTCTAAGTCTTTAGGACAAAAAACTATTAAAATAGAAAGTAGATCTATAAGTAAAGATAAAACTGAAACTCAAAAACAAGGGGTAAGCTTTAGTGAACAAAGACAAGGTAGAGAGCTTATGACAGTTGATGAGATAAAACGTTTAAATCCAAATGAAGAAATACTATTAATTAGAGGTATAAGACCTATAAGAACACAGAAAGCTTGGTTTTTTAAATATCATAAAGATAGAGAAGTAATAGGTAGATATAAGATAACAAATATTACAGATACACCAAAACCAGTTGAAATAGATCCACAATCATTTAATGTTCAAGCTCATTTAGATGAGATTGATAGAAAAATTAAAGAATTTAAAATGGGAACTTCAAATAATGTAACTGCAACTTCAGGTTCTGCGATAGAGTTTGATAATGAAGTTAAAGAAGAAGTAAAACCAGTTGTAACTGAAACTAAAAAATCAGAAGAATTTGATCTGCAAAAAGAATTAGAGAAAAAATTTGATGAACTTTTTGGAGACACAGATAGTGATATAGTAGATTAAAGATGAGAATAATTCTCATCTTTTTTATTTGTATAGTAGATATTTGGGGTTATTTTTTGTCGAAATTTGATAAAACAATGATAAATGTTAAATAAAAATGTAAATTCCTTGCTTTTGTTAAATTTTGTGATATAATATACTCATTGATTAGTAAAAATCGTAACCCCTTTAAGAAGAGGAAATTATAAGTTTTAGTATTAATCAAAATCTTAAAGGAGGTATAACCATGCAAGATAAAACAATCGTATGTAAAGACTGTGGAAACGAATTTATATTTACAGTAGCTGAACAAGAATTCTATCAAGATAAAGGATTCGAAAATGATCCAGTTAGATGTAAAGAATGCAGAGCTGCTAAAAAAGCTAGAAATAGAAGAGTTTAGTCAGAAATGAAGTGAGTGTATGCTCACTTTTTTTGCGTTTAAATTTAAGAATTAAATTATTAATATATGTTGACTATTTTTCTATTAAATAGTATAATATTTTTTATAGAAACGGAGTGATACTATGAAATTAAAAAACGTACTAAACTTTCTATTATTATGTATAGTAATAATTGTTTTTGTATATTTTAGTATTTTTGGACTTACTATTGGTGATAAAACATACATAGCAGGTGCTGAAAATATAAGAACAGGATTAGATATAAGTGGAGGTGTTTCAATTACCTATCAAGCCACAGCTGAAGAAGGTGAAGAAATTACTCCAGAAGATTTGAAAAAATCTGAAATTGTAATTAGGCAAAGATTGGAAGCTATAAATATTTTTGATGCTAATATTAGAAATGATGAAGCTACAAATCAAATTCTTCTTGAAATACCAGCAGATATTTCAGATGAAAGTAGAGATCCTTTAGAAGCGGTTAAAGGACTTGATAAAACAGCTAAAATTGAATTTACAGATGAAGAAGGAAATGTACTATTATCTGGTGATGATATAGTTAGCGCATCTTTAAGTGAAACAGCTATAGATAATACAGGAATACCAACACCTCATGTTGTTTTAACTTTTTCTGAAGAAGGAAGAGTGAAATTTGCTAGTGCTACAGAAGCATTAGTAGGTAAATCACTAGTTGTTAAATTAGATGGTAATGAAATTTTTGCACCTATGGTAGATGAAAAAATTGATTCAAACACAGCGATTATAACAGTTGGTAATGGTACATACTCAGAGAAAAAAGAAACGGCAACTGAATATGCAATGCTTATAGATTCAGGTGCATTACCATTTACTTTAGAAGTTATTAATAAAGAATATGTAGGGCCATTTATAGGACAACAAGCTTTAGAGATAAGTGTATATGCTGGAATAACAGCATTTATATTAATATCAATATTTATGATAATAATATATAGGCTACCAGGTCTTGTGTCAGTATTATCTCTTGCAACATATGTAGGACTTGTGTTATTTATTCTTGTTTCAACAGGAACTAGTTTAACACTTCCAGGTATAGCAGGTCTTGTACTATCAGTAGGTATGGCAGTAGACGCTAATGTTATAATATTTGAGAGATTAAAAGATGAGCTTAGAAGTAATATGACATATAAAAAAGCATTTGAAAAAAGTCATAAAACAGCAATGACTGCAATTATAGATGGTAATGTAACAACATTTATTATAGCTATATTATTATACATATTAGGTATAGGTGCAATAAAAGGATTTGGACTTGTACTTGCAATAGGTGTACTAGTAGGATTATTTACATCAATCGTTGTAACAAAAGTATTATTAAAACAATTAATACCTCTTTCATCTAAAAGTAAATTTTTATTTGGACTTAAAAAGGAGGTAGAATAATATGAATTTTTTAAAATATAGATATGTATTTTTAACTATCTCTTTAATAATAATTATTACAGGTATTACACTTGGATTTGTTAATGGATTTAAACTTGATATTGATTTTTTAGGTGGAACTAAAATACAAGTAGATTTAAAAGAAGAATATAACAATACAGATATAGAAAACTTAGTTAAAGAAATAACTGGTAGTGTACCATTAGTACAAAAATTATCTAGTGGAGATTCTTCAGTAGCTATAACTACAGAACCTATATCTGAAGAAAAAGCAGATGAAATAGTACAAAAATTAGAAGAAGTATATTTAAATATGGATGAACCTAGTATAAGAAATATACAACCAGCATATGGTAAAGAACTTATTGATTCAGCACTTGTTGCAATAATAGTTTCAATATGTGCATTACTTATATATATAACAATTAGGTTTAAAACTTTAGGTGTTCCAGCAGCTATAACAGCTATATTAGCACTTATACACGATGCTTTAATCATAATAGCTATATATGGTATGTTTGGTTTATCTATAAACTCAACATTTGTTGCAGTTATACTTACAATTATAGGTTACTCAATTAATGATACTATAGTTGTATATGATAGAATACGTGAAAATAAAAGAAAAGCTTCAAGAAGTGATGAGCTAAGTGATACTATAAACTTAAGCTTAACTCAAACTTTTAAAAGAACAATATTTACATCAATAACTACATTAATAGCAATAACATGTATTTATGTGTTTGCATATATTAATAATCAACAAGTATTACAAGAATTTGCATTACCACTTATAATTGGTGTTCTTGCAGGTACATATTCATCTATATTTGTAGCATCATCAGCATGGTATGAAATAGATAGATTAATACATAAGAAAAAGTATAGTAAATAGATTTAATAGAGAATTAATTATATATTAGTTCTCTATTTTTTTATTTTGTTGACAATTGCTATATCAGATGTTATAATTATGTCAAATTAAATTAAAATAGTTATACTTTAATAAGTATAAAGAAAGGAAATACTATGAAACAAATAAAATATTTATTAGGAGGCACATTAGAATTTAATAGATCATTTTTGACATTAGAACTTTTGATAAGAGCTGATGAAATTTATGAAGGATATAAAGAGTCAAAAAATTATGAAGATAAAAACAGAAAAATTTCTAAACTTGGAGAAATATGGAGAAAAATATATCAAACTAATCGGTTAAATCAAAAATATGTTCCTAAGTATTATAGGAAGATATTATTATATTTTAGAAATGTTCCCCTAATGAATTTACCTAAAGAATATTGGTATGAAGATGATCTTATAAAGTATAAAGATGTTTCTGAATACACAGCGTTGCAAGATAAAACATTCATTAAAGATTTTGATGAAATTTTGAAATCTAAACTAATGGAAAATCCTATTTTTATAGATAAATTTGTAAGAAGAAAATTTTTTGAAAATTTGTCAAATAATCAGATTAAAGAATTTTTTAAAAGTTCTAGTATTGCTACATCAGTAATGAAAAAAAATCGTACACTTTCAAAGTATACTATAGAACAGTTAATCGAATTTAATCATATAGATATTATAATTGCTAACTATTTGGTTAAACATAATGCTTTTACAAGAGAAATGTCAGATGCTCTAGAAGAATATCTGGGATCTAAAAATAAGTTTACTAAGGAAGAAGAAGGGATTGTTTATGAAAATTTCAATGTTGTAGAAGAAGCTAAAAATAATTTTTTAAGATCTGTTTCAATAGGGTTATAAAAAAAGATGCAAAATTGCATCTTTTTTGTTATGTTTAAATCTCAGTTAAATCTCTTTTTTCAAAAATTATGTAAGATGAGATAATTAATAATATAGTTAATATAATAGATATTAATAAAAATAAAATATTAATATTACCATCTATTGCATCTTGATATAGAGTGTATCTAAGTGGAGTAAGTATTCGTAAAATCTCTACGTTTTCTAAAACATCATAAACTCCTCCTAGCATAAAACTAAATAAAAAAAATAAATTAACAATTTTTCCGCTTATAGCTTTTTTCTTAATAATTACATTTATAAATATTGAAATTGTATAAAATAATAATGAAGTTATATAAGTTCCAAATCCGCTTAAAAACATAAGATTAGTAATATCTATACTTGTATCAACTGGATTCATAATTAGTATACTTGCAATTAGATTTATAAAACTAAAAAATGTCAAATATAAAAATCCAGATAGTATTTTAAAACTCAAAATATAATTTCTTTTTCTAGGTTTTGTAAATAAAAACTCGAAAGTTTTATCAATTAATTCACGATTTATAATACTTGAACCTAATGTGATTGCATAAAATGAAGCAAGTACTGTTCCATAATATCCAAGAACCCATGTGTAACCATCTAAACATGAAAAATCTATTGATTCAGTAATTCCCATAATAGATAATACAATAGGTGGATAATAATTTAGTACAACATCAATACTCTCACTATTTGCTCCTGAAATACCTCCAAATTCCATAGAACCAGCTACATATAATAAGATTAATCCAATTGTCCAAAATAAAAAAGGTTTTAGTTTTATTTTTAATTCATATTTTAAAAGTTTCATATATACCTCACATTCTGCCTAAATCAGATTTTAAAAAATGTCTTAGCGAAAATACAATACACAATATTAAAACTATAATTGCATATATAGAAAGTGTAGTGTTATATCCTCCAGTTTCAAATACACTTTTGGGTGTAAAGAAATGTAGTGGTGATAAAAATTCAAGCCATCTTATTCTAAGTGCATTAATAAATACTTCTATAGTAAACGCTAGTAATCCGATTGTTGCAACAATTGGTGTAACTGATCTAATTTTTGGTATAAATATAGCAATAAAAATTGATATTCCTACAAAAATAAATTGAGAAAATGTTATTGCAAGTATTGCTAAAACAGTGTTGATATCTATGATCCCGTATTCATTAAAACACAGCAATGATGTTGGGATTAAAACTATATTAAAAATCAAAATGCCTGTTAATACTGCTAGCAGTTTAGATTTAAAAATGTGCTTACGCTTTATTGGTTTGGTAAGTAAAAATTCTTGACAGTGGCATTGTTTCTCTTTCCCAAAAATATTTAAAGTTATACTTGTTGCCATAAGTCCTGAAATTAAAGCAATATACATATATGCAAAAGAGTAAAATCCATTGTAACCTGTCATGTTATTTATATCAAGTCCAAAAACAAGCAAGTAGTCGGCAGGCATATTTACAATTAACTCTTCAATCATTTTCATTCCATCAGCAAACATAGGATATATACCTGCAATTAAAAAGTAATATGTACAAATAAGGACAATACACCAAGTAATAAGAGATTTAGTTATAGAACGCAATTCAAACTTGTATACATTCATTTACTTATCCTCCTTACTATAATAGTGCATAAAGATTTCATCCAAACTGGGTTCTGTAATTTCAATATTTTTTATCTTATATTTTGAAAGTTCTGTTAAAAGAATGTTATAATTTCCTTTATATATGAAAGATATAGTTCCTCCGTTTTCAGATATATTTGTTGAACCGTCAAGATTAAATTTGTTATTACCTTCTTCTATTTGTATAGTAATAGTTTTGTATGAATCATTATTAATATCATCCATTTCTTGTATTTTTAATATTTTACCTTCTTTGATAATAGCTACACGATCACATAATTTTTGTACTTCACTTAATATATGTGAAGAAAATAGAATGGTTGCCCCTCTTTGTTGTTCTTCTTTAATAATTTGAAAAAATGTTTGTTGAATAAGAGGATCAAGACCACTTGTCGGTTCATCTAGTATAATTAAATCTGGTGAATGTATTAGTCCTTGTATGATACCAATTTTTTTTCGATTACCAAGACTCATATCTTGGATTTTTTTATTTAAATCTAAATCAAGTCTTTTGGCAAGTTCATAAATACGTTTATTACAATCAACTTTATAAAAACTAGCTGAATATTTTAGTAGCTCAATAGCTTTCATATTGTCATAATAAAAAATTTCACTTGGAAGATATCCAACATTTTCCAAAATCTTTTCTTTATCTTTTTCTGTATCTAATCCGAAAATTTTAGCTTCACCACTGGATTTAAAAATAAGTCCCATTAATATACGAATTGTTGTAGATTTTCCAGCGCCGTTAGGTCCTATGAAACCAAATATTTCTCCTTTTTTTACTTCTAGGTCTATATCTATTATTCCTCTGGATTTACCATACATTTTATTTAATTTTTTAATCTCAATAATATTCATTTTTAACCTCCATCATTATATAAAATTATTATATAATATTAAGAAAATTAATTCAATATATTTTGACATGAAAAAATCACACTAATTTAGTGTGATTTTTTATATGTTCTTGAAAATATACTTTGAATATTAAAGAGTTATATTGATTTCATCTACCATAACTCTTCTATCATAGAATGGTCCTCTGTCATAATAATGAATAAGAGTTTTGCCTATAGAATCCTTTATACAATAACCACAATCATCTTCGATAACAGAAATATTTTCAGGAAATTTAATTCTGTAATAATATTCGTCAGATTCTTCTAACACTTGAATACCAATTTTTTTATATATTTCAAGTAAGTATTCTTCTTTGTCGTATTTTTTAGAATACTCAGCAGGAACTATTTCCTTATTATAAATAGGAAGCATAGATTGACGGTTTGTTACTGCATTCATAATATCAGTACCTGAATCAATTGCTGAATTTGTATTCATTCCTCCTAAGATTCCTGCTAAAGTCATCATACTTGCTAACTCGCTTGCATTATTTTCAGATTTAGGTGTAGAATTTTTTTCATTAAGATAGTTCTTGTAATGTTTTTTAAAGCTATATTCATATTCCTGAGAATCTTTATCATAAATAGATAAAAAGAACTCAGCTCGCTCATCATTTAGAGGTATCTTATCGACTTGATATCCGTCTTTGATTATAGCTGCTTGCCAAAACTTTACTATACCATTCTCTTGCATTACAGCTTCTTTTTCAAGAGCAGAATCACTAAAACACTGGATATTTCCAGTATCATCATTTAGCAAAGTGACAAGAAAATTAGTTGTTAATATATTTTCAGGGATATCTTCCATTACAGGTGTATTATTTTTTAGGCAAAGAGCAAGGTAGAATTCTTCTGTTTTGTATTCTTCAGGTGTAATGTCTAGAAAGTTATTTTTTTCCTTTCTTTTTGCAGCAAAGCATCTAGCTCCAAGGATATACAAGTCTTGTGTTAAAACTTCGGGTTTTCTTTTGTGTACGGAATAAAACCAGTCTTCACAATCTCCACGTTTCTCAGAATATCTCATATTAACTGATTTAAACATAGCACACGTTACCATTTCTTCATCAATAAATTCAAGTGGCATATATTCAAAATCATTAAGTTCGAATTCTAGAGCGTAATACTCAGTTTCGATATGGTCTTTGAAGAATTGTTTGTCAAAGCGTTTGAAATCTAATTTTACATATTCAACAATATCTTGATATGCACCTGATAGTGCGTGTAGGAAAAATTCTCTTGTACGATACGTCTCTGGAATATCTTTAAATTTGATTTTTCCATGATCGCTAGCATATACATAGTGACCACTTGTTAAATTTTCAGGAATACGCTTAATGTTATCCCAAGAATAAATTTGCATATTATTCTTTATACCCAGTGAATATCCTTTCTGTTTAAACATCTCTTCAAGTCTCTTGTAAGCAGGTAATTCTGTAATTTTCATGTTTTGTCCTCCTAATTAATTTATTGTTAATGTAATTTGGAAGACTTTATACCCTCCAAATTATTGGTAGGTTATATATCTATAAATCCTGGAATATATTATATCATACTTGACATAATGTTACAAGTGTATATTTATTATATCTAAGATTCGTAAATCTAACTATTTATATGCAAAAAAAATACCATTCATTTCTGAATGATATTTCTATGTTATTGGTGGGAGTGACCGGAATCGAACCGGTACGAGTTTTAAGGCTCGCAGGATTTTAAGTCCTGTGCGTCTGCCAGTTCCGCCACACTCCCGAAGCGTCACTGTTTTGTGAACATTATTATTATAACATTAAATTTTTAAAAGTCAATAGTTATTTGTTAAATTTTTTTAAATTATGAAAAAAATAGTTTTATCTTTTTCATACTTTTAATATAATTAAGTTATATTGCTAGAATTTGTTTAATTTATATTAATATCTTGATTTTTTATGTTTTTGAATGTATAATATAGTTATTAAATTGGAGGGAAATTAATAATGGATTACAATATCGTAGAAGAAAAAATGGATAAAATAATTAATCACTTAATGGAGGAGCTTGCTAACATTAGAGCAGGTAGAGCAAATCCAGCTATATTAAATAAAGTGAATGTTGAATATTATGGAGCAGCAACTCCTATAAATCAAATAGCTGCAGTAGCAGTTCCTGAGTCAAGACAAATACAAATAACACCTTGGGATAGATCAACACTTTCTAGTATAGAAAAAGCTATAAATTTAGCTGAACTAGGAATTAACCCTGTAAATGATGGGAATAGCATTAGACTTATATTTCCAGAATTAAACGAACAAAGAAGAAAAGAATTAGTTAAAGAATGTAAATCAATAGGAGAAGATTCAAAAGTTGCAATAAGAAATGCAAGAAGAGATTCTATTGACACTGCTAAAACTATGCAAAAAAACAATGAAATGACTGAAGATGAATTAAAAGTAGCAGAAGAAAAAATACAAAAAATAACTGATAAATATGTTCAAATGGTAGATGAAAATATACAAGGAAAAGAAAAAGAAATAATGGAAGTGTAGGTTGATATAATTGAATAAGAGAAATGTTTCAAGTTTAGTTATTGTAGCTATAATAGTTTTAATTGGATTTATTAATAACTTTATTGTAGATAGTATTGCAGTAGCTCTTATTTCACTAGGTTGTATATATGAATTTAATAAAGCTTTTAAATCAAAAGGATATGAACCAATTACTTGGATATCGTATTTTATAACGGTTATAATATTTATTATTTCTAGTATTACAAAAAATGAATTACAAAACACATTATTTCTCATATTACCACCACTGGTTGTAATTCTTACTTATATAACTGTAATTTTACAGAATTTAAAAAGAAATATTATTGATATATGTATAACTCTAGCATCGATAGTATATATTCCAGGAATGTTATGTTTCTTAAATGAAATATTACAATTTCCAAACGGAAGATTAGTAGTACTATATGTACTTTCAGCAGCTTTTGCAAGTGATTCATTTGCGTTTTTAATAGGAACTAAATTTGGAAAAAGAAAACTATGTCCAAAAATAAGTCCTAAAAAAACAGTTGAAGGTTCAATTGCTGGAATAATTGGAGTAGTAGTTTGTTTTATAATTATTACTATAATTGGTAATACATATTTTAATTTGGGATATAATATAGTGTATATGATTCTTGCTGGAATTATTGCTGCTATTGCTGGTCAATTTGGTGATCTAGCAGCTTCATCAGTAAAAAGATTTACTGGTGTTAAAGACTTTAGTATGTTAATTCCAGGTCACGGAGGAATACTTGATAGATTTGATAGTATTTTATTTGTTGCACCAATAATATATACATTCTTATTATTATACAATTAAAATTAATAGAAAGAGGATTGATTAATGATAGATTTTATTTTAGCAGTCATTAAACTTATAATAATTCTAGGTGTAGTTGCTACTATACATGAATTTGGACATTTCATAACTGCAAAAATATTTAAAATACGGAGTTAAAGAATTTTCTATTGGATTTGGAAAAAAAATAATCCAAAAAGAATATAAAGGGACAAAGTATTCACTTAGATGGTTACCACTTGGTGGTTATGTTTCTATTGAAGGTGAAGGAGAAGCTTCAGATGCTGAGAATTCATATTCAAAAAAACATCCATTAATAAAGATATTAGTTTTAGTTATGGGAGCAATGTTTAATTTTATTCTTGCAGCTATAATACTGATTTCTATATCTTTCTCATATCCAACTGCTACATCACAAATTACAACATTTAGTGATGATTCAGTACTAATAGATGCAGGACTTGTAGCAAATGATACTATTGTGAAAATTAATGGTGAAGATATAAAACTTGCAGCTGAACTTTATGATGTTAAATATGCTGAAAGTAACGAGATTGTTATAGAATATGAAAGAGATAATACTTATCATACAGTAACACTTACAGATGCAATTAAAGAAATAGGCCAAGTTGGTATAGTTTTTGTAATGGAAAATGATAAAGGAACTACTATAATAGATTCAGTATTTCCTGGACTAAGTGCAGATAAAGCTGGAATTAAGGAAAGAGATACAATTAAATCAATAGATGGAACACCTGTTACATCTTCAACAGAAATAATTGAAATAGTTTCAATAAATGCAAACAAAGAAGTAAATTTTGAAGTTGAAAGAGATGGAGAAGTGCTTAATATACTTGTAACACCAACAGCTACTAGAGTATTTGATTTAGGAATTGAAACTACGGCTATAGAAAATACAACATTTGAATTTGCTATAGTTAAAACTTTGAATTCTATAGAAGCAGTTATTAATTCATATATAGATATATTTAGAGGAAAAGTGTCTATTGATAATGTTTCAAGTATTGTAGGTATTGGTAATGTAGTTTCTAAAACAGAAGGTATATTTGAATATTTAAATATGCTTGCTATTATAAGTTTAGCAATAGGTGCAGCAAATTTACTTCCGATATTACCTCTAGATGGTGGTAAAATAGTAGTTGTACTTATAGAAAGTGTAATTAGAAGAAAATTACCAGAAAAAATAGAAATAATTCTTACATATATAGGATTTGGAGGCTTAATGCTTCTAACTGTAATAGTAATATATAAAGATATTATAAGATTAATATAAATAGTATAGGTAAAGTAAATTTATATTTATTTTACCTATATTTTATTAAAGAAGGGATAGAAATGAATAAGGTAGTTAAAGATGTATTTAAAAACATTAGAATAGATAATAACATAGCAGATGCAACGATTAAAGAATTAAAATTTTCTAAAAAACTTAATTCAGCAATCGTTCATTTAACAAGTCAAAAAAACATCACTTTAACTGAGCTTAGTGAGTTTGAAAAATTAGCTAAAACAGCTTATGAATTACAAAGTCTTAAAATTGACTATAAATATACAGGAGAAATTGAAGAATTAAAAGAAAATATGATTAAAAATATACTACTGGAAATTTCTAAAACTGCTGTATATACTTCAGCTATACTAAATGACGTTACTACTGAAATTGCAGATAATAATGTAATTATAAATTTAAAACTACCATATTCTGAATTTTTAAAGCTTAAAAATATAGATGTTTTAATTGAAAAATGTATGTATATTAGATATGGCATAAAGATAAAAATAAAATTTAATGATCTAGTAAAAACAGAAAAAATAGAAAATAAAGAACATATTAAAACTATAGATATAAGAGATTTAAATCCAAACTATAAACAAAATAATTTTAATATTATACCTGAAAATAATATAGTTACTAATAATGAATCTAAAGTTATCCTTAACGTAAATCCTTCAAATACGAGCGAATCATTTGACAATGTAAATTCAACTCCTAATAATTCATACAGTAATAAAATTCCATATCAAAAAAGAACTCCTAAACCAATTTTTGAAGAAAATGCACCAGAGCACGTGATAATTGGTAGAGATATTAAAGATGAACTTACTGATAAAATAGTAAAGTTATCAGAAGATTATGATAAAACTATAATTGAAGGAAGTATCATTACTTCTGAACCTAGAAAATTAAAATCAGGTAAATATATTTATTCATTTGATGTTGCAGATAAGACTAGTACAATAACTTGTAAAATGTTTTTAACAGAAGATGATATAGGAAAAATAGGAAAGAAATTAAAAGCTGGTGGATATATCAAAGTAGAGGGAACACCACAATTTGATACTTACGCAAATGAACTTACTATGATGGCTACAAGTATAAATGAAGCTAAAAAACCTTCTGGAAGAAAAGATAATGCAGAGGTTAAAAGAGTTGAACTGCATATGCATACACAAATGAGCTCAATGGATGCTGTTTCAAGTGCAAAAAGCATAATAAAACAAGCTATCAATTGGGGACATAAAGCAGTTGCGATTACAGATCATGGAGTTGTACAAGCTTTTCCTGAAGCTCATCATGTTATAACTGATAATTATACTAAGCCAGATGAAAATGGTAAATGGCCTAAAACACAAGATGTTGTAAATAATGCCCCTATTAAAGTACTTTATGGAGTAGAAGGATATTTAGTTCAAGATGTAGAGCCAAACTTTAAAGTTCCAAATACATACTGTGTATTTGATATTGAAACAACAGGGTTTAGCTCTAAGTATGATAAAATAACTGAAATAGCTTGTTGCAAAGTTAAAGATGGAATAATAATAGATGAATTTGCAACTTTTGTAAATCCTGAAAAAGCTATACCTAAGCAAGTACAAGATATAACTCATATTACTGATGATATGGTAAAAGATGCGCCTAAAATATCGGAAGTTTTACCTAAGTTTTTAGATTTCATAGAAGGAAGTATACTTGTTGCACATAATGCTAAATTTGATATTTCCTTTATAAAGGAAAATGTACAAGTTGAAAAACTAGAGGATAGATTTAAACCTATTGTTATGGATACACTTATGATTTCAAGAGAAATATATAATCACTTAGAAAATCATAAACTTGGTACTATAGCAGAAAGTTTAGGTGTAAGTTTAGAAGGAGCTCATAGAGCTATTAATGATACAAGAGCTACAGTTGAAGTTATGAATATTATGCTTAAACATGCTAAAGAAAAAGGAATAAATACTGATGGTTTTTTGTATTCCAACATAGAAGATGATATACGTAATCTACCTTTATACCATGTGATTATATTTGCTAAAGACTATATTGGACTTAAAAATCTATATAAGTTAGTATCTTTTTCACATGTACATTATTTTAAGAAAAAACCTCGTATAACTCGTTCTATGCTAAATAGATATAAAGAAGGTCTTATAATAGGATCAGCTTGTGAAGCTGGAGAGTTATTCCAAGCTATTGTAGAAAAACAAGATGAAAAACAAATTGAAACTATAGCAAATTATTATGATTATTTAGAAATACAACCACTTGGAAATAATGAATATTATACAAGAGTTGGTAGAAAAAATAAAGATAGAACAAAAGAAAATATTAAATTAACTGAAGATGAATTAAAGCAGATAAATATTGATATAGTTAATTTAGGTGAAAAATTAAATAAACCAGTAGTAGCAACATGTGATACACACTTTATAGAGCCGGAAGATGAAATATATAGAAGAATAATTCAAGCTGGACAAGGTTATGACGATGCAGATATGCAAGCACCATTATACTTTAGAACAACTGATGAAATGCTTAAAGAGTTTGATTATTTAACTGAGGAGAAAGCATATGAAGTTGTTGTTACAAATACTAATCTAGTTGCAGATATGTGCTCCCCTATAACTCCTATTTCTGATGAAAAATGCCCACCACATATTGAAGGTTGTGAACAGGAAATAAGAGATATAGCAGAGCAAAAAGCTATAGAATTATATGGTGAGAATTATCCTGAAATTGTTAAAAAAAGAATGGATAAAGAACTAGACTCTATTATTAAAAATGGATTTTCAGTTATGTATATAATTGCTCAAAAACTTGTTTGGAAATCAAATGAAGATGGATATTTAGTTGGTTCTAGAGGTTCTGTAGGTTCTTCTTTTGTTGCATATTTAACAGGTATTACAGAAGTTAATTCTTTAGAAGCTCATTATAGATGTCCAGACTGTAAACATTCTGATTTTACAGACTATGGAGTTAAAAATGGTGTTGATCTTCCAGATAAAGAATGTCCTAAATGTGGAGCTAAATACATTAAAGATGGTATGGATATACCGTTTGAAACATTCCTTGGATTTAATGGTGATAAAGAACCAGATATAGATTTAAACTTTTCTGGAGAATATCAAGCTACAGCTCATAAATATACGGAAGTTATATTTGGTACTGGTACTACATATAAAGCAGGAACTATTGGTACGGTGGCAGATAAAACAGCATATGGTTTTGTAATGAAGTATTTAGAAGAAAGAAATCAGCCTATGAGAACAGCACACATTAATACCATTTCTAAAGGATGTACAGGTATTAAAAGAACATCTGGACAACATCCAGGAGGAATAATAGTTGTGCCTAAAGGAAGAGAAATATATGAATTTTGTCCAGTTCAACATCCAGCAGATGATCCATTTTCTAAAATCATAACTACACATTTTGATTATCACTCTATAGATAGAAACTTACTTAAACTAGATATATTAGGTCATGATGATCCAACAGTAATAAGGATGCTACAGGATATTACAGGAGTAGATCCTACACAAATACCTTTAGATGATAAAAAAACTATGTCTATATTTAGTTCTACAGATGCACTTGGAGTTACAAGTAAACAAATAAAATCTGAAGTTGGAACATATGGTGTTCCAGAGTTTGGTACTAAGTTTGTTAGAGGAATGCTTATGGATACAAGACCTACAACTTTTGAAGAGTTAATTAGAATATCAGGACTATCACATGGCACAGATGTATGGCTTAATAATGCGCAAACATTAATTAATGACGGTATAGTAACATTAAATGAAGCTATATGTACACGTGATGATATTATGATATATTTAATAAAACAAGGGCTTCCTCCAAATGCTGCTTTTAAAATAATGGAACCAGTACGTAAAGGTAAAGGATTAAAACCAGATCAAGAAGCTATGATGAGAGAGTATAATGTTCCAGAGTGGTATATTGATTCATGTAAAAAAATCAAATATATGTTCCCTAAAGCTCATGCTGCTGCATATGTAACTATGGCCTTTAGAATAGCATGGTTTAAAGTACATATGCCAAAAGCATATTATGCGGCTTTTTACTCAATAAGAGCCGATGAATTTGAAAGTGAATCAATGTTATATGGTAAAGAAAATGTACTTAAAAAGATGGCTGAAATAGATGCACAAGGAAATAGTGCTGCACCTAAAGATAAGAATATGTATCCTATTTTAGAAATTGTACTTGAAATGTATGAAAGAGGAATTAATTTTTTACCAGTTGATTTGTACAAATCAGATGCTTCTAAATTTATAGTTGAAGAAGATGGATTAAGACCACCACTTTCTTCAATGACAGGATTTGGTGATGTTGATAGCAAAAAGTTAGTAGAAGCAAGAGAAAATGGTAAGTTTGAAACGATAGAAGAACTTCAGCTTAGAAGCAAAATAGGTAAAGTCTCTTTAGAAGTACTACAGAAAAATGGATGTTTAGAAGGAATGCCTGCATCTTCACAAGTAAGTCTGTTTGAAATGTAAGTGCTAAAAATAATTAAAAATTATATATTATTTAAATAGTTCTTGAAAAATAAATTAAAATATAGTATAATCCAAGTTAGAAGGAGTTGATTGATATGCAATTAGATTTAACAGGACTACATATTGAGGTTACAGAAGGTATAAGAGAGTATACTGAAAAGAAAGTTGAAAGATTAGCTAAGTTTTTTGATGAGGACACAATTTGTCATGTAACTTTTTCTGTTAACAAAGAAATTCAACACGTAGATATAAGAGTTGAATTTAAAGGTAAAACTTATATGGCTGAAGAAGATTCTAAAGATTTATATGAAGGAATCGAAGAATGTATCAGAAAAATAGAAGGTCAAATAAGAAAAACTAAAACAATAATGGAAAAACATAGAAGAGATTAATAAAAGACAAGAGTACATAGATTAATTATGTACTCTTGTTTTTTCTAATTGCTTAGATTACATTTGACTAGCAGCTTTTTCGATCATTTTTTTAACCATTTGACCACCAACTGAACCAGCTTGTTTAGAAGTTAAATCACCGTTATAACCTTCTTTTAGGTTAACACCAACTTCACTAGCAGCTTCCATTTTAAATCTGTTTAATTTATCTTGATATTGTTTATTTGCTCCTGATGCCATTATATATTCACCTCCTAAGCTTTATGGAAATAGTATTAGTAAATTTTTAAAATATATACATAAATAATTTATAGTTTAAATTTTTTACTAATACATATTTTGTGTTCTAAAATATTTAGTTCACACATATATTATTATCTAAAAATTATAAAATATTAGTAAAATTTAAAAATAATAAAATAATTAGAAAAAAGTAATAAAAAATTATGATTTTGTTAGAAAATAAAAAAATTTGTTGTATAATGTAAATATATAATGTGATAATTTAAAATTGCGTAAATTAATATTTTAAATAAATTTTTAAGAGGAGATATTGATATGAACAAAAGAGTAAAAAAGTACAAAAGAAAAAATAAAAATTTTATAGAAAAAATGATTTTTAATATTAAAAAAAGGAGATATAAGAAGAAGCAATTACAAAATAATACTAATTCGAATATAAAGTTTGTAAATGAAATAAAAAATACTAAGATATTGTGCAACAAAAGTAAAGTAAGTTTAAGTAGTAGTAGAATAAAAAAACAAACAACTAATAATACTACTTTTAATTGTTTTAAAATAGCGATGGTTGCTTGTATCACTTTAGTAGCAGTATTGGTATTTAATTTAGATATTACACAGAATGTTATTAATGGGGATAACTTCACTTCGGATTTACCAAGAGCTGCAGAAGATGTTACTGTAACTGATACAAACTCAGATGTTACTATTGAGATGGTTATAAATGATTTTGATGGTAGTTTTGAAAAGTATGATTCTGTTGGTAAAGTAGTTACTTTAACTGCATATTTCCCAGTGCAAACGGTTGCTAATAAGAGTATAAGCTTAACTGTTCCAGAAGGACTAGAGTATTCAGCTAATGGTGTTCCAGTACCACAAGACTATGTAAAACCTTCAACAGTAAATTCTAGTGTTGTAAATGTTTTAGGTGAAGGACAACCTCTTGCTAATCAAGCTATAAGTTCAGTAATTGTTCCAAATGTACATACTGCAACAGATAGTACATTTGGCACAGTAACATATACTTTAAATGAAACAGCTGACAAAATTGTACTTACTTTTTATGTAAAAGGTGATGATAAAAGAATTTATGGAGACCATGACATACTGCAAGATATTGTGGCTACAGCTAAATACAATGATATTGAAGTTAAAAGTTCTGTAGATGTTTCAGCCAAATATACACCTACTTATTGGGTTGATTTTGAAAGATATCATGCATATGCAACATCAAATGTTGTAGCTAGTACGAATACAGAAACAATATATAATTATACAAGAAATCCTTTTGAACTTGAAAATATGATTTATGTTTTAGAAGGTAAAGTAACTACATATTATCCTGTGGGTATGGAGTTCCAATCAATAGTAGCATACAACTATATTTATACAGATAATAATACTATGGTAGGTAAAACAGTTACACATGATGACTCTATAGGTAAAGCAGAAATATCATTTGAAAATGGATTCTTCTATAATGGAACATCAGTAAAATATAAAGTTCCAGAAGGTTTAGCAAATGGAGTATACTCAACAACAGGTATTCCTGTAATAGAGTACACAACATATGATGGTAAAAAATTTACTCAAATTTTAAAAAGAGCTGATAGTAACTTGGACGGTATTGCAGATGATGGAGTAGTATTTGATTCTGTAACAGTATCTGATAGAAATGATTTTGGTAACCCTATAAGTTTAACTCAAACATCAAACTTATATCCGTTATATGAAACTTCAGAAGGTTACTCAGGAATAACACATCTTAAAAACAGTAGTCCTTTTGCAACTGGAAATATAATCTATGAGGTAAAAGTTGATCCGAATTTTGAAGCTAAAAGAGTAAGAATTCCTAAAGCAACTGATGCGGTAAGTATAATGTACAAAACAAATAAAAACGATGAATTTGTGAGTTATGATATTACTAAATCATGGACTCTAGATGCTGTTACATTAGGATTAGATTCGGATGAATATTTTACAGAAGTAATTGCTAATATAGGATATATGAAATCTGGTTATTATTCATATGGTCCATCGTCTTCAGCTAGTGTATCAAATGCTGTTGTGTATGGTAAGCAAAAATCAGGTATTACTGAAGTTACTCATACAGTATCTGCATGGGTTGATGGCGATAAAGAAAATACACTTATAACAGTAAATACAAATTCTAAATTAGACAGTCATCTTGTGAATATAGTTCCAGATGGAACAAGTGAAATGTATAAAGATGGAAATTTAGTGACTGCAGTTACTGCAGGAGATACAGTACATGCAGTAGGGTATGCTGATATTTTTGCATATATGTATGGTAATTCATTAATTATAGAAAATCCATATTTTATATTCAGAGAAGATAAAGGCATAACTATACATCCAAGTACTATTAGAGTTATAGATCCTGTAACAAATGAAGAACTTAATTATAACATAGATAAAATAACTTCACCAGATGGTAGTCAAGATACCTATTATAAAGTAACATTACTAGAAGATAGAATAATAGGTGCATATACTGATTATCCTATTAAAGAACAAAAGCTAAAAGTTGCTTTTGATTTTACAACAGATACTACAGCTACAGATAGTTATGTACTTAATATAAATGATATTTTTGCATTTGGACAAACAGGTTCTACAGGTACCAATAGAAACGGTGGATACATGCTTGAAGATGGAATAGATTTGAATGGTAATGGTACAACTACTGATAGAATGTTGACTTCAAAGACATATCCACTTACAATAAATAAAAATAATCATGTTGTTGTGGATACATATTTATCTTTAGATGAAACTACAAGATACCCAACATATATGCCAAGTTATCCAGAAACAGCGGTTAACTATACACCAGGATTACTTGCTCATTATAATATATCTGTGAGAAATTCAAGTCCATATAGTGCAAGTGATTTTGTACTATACTTCCCAATTCCAAAAGAAGGAGAAAACTTTGGACCAGAATATCAAGCAGAAACTTTCATGTATAACATGAAATTAGAATCGCTTATTGCTGATTCTCCAAATCTTGAAATAACTTATGGAACTGGAGTTACACAAAGTACAATAACAACAGCTTCGTATGTTGCAAATCCAGTAGATATATCACAGGTTAATATGATTAAAATAGTAGCTAAAGGTGATATTTCTATGGGACAAACTATAGATATAGAAGTTCCAATAATTATAGATGAAACTTTTGAAACTACTACTTCTAAAGTTAATGAAATGAACATATTCAATCCATATTTTTCTGTTGACTATGTTGTATATTCAGGGTGGAAAAAAGGAACTCCAGTTGGAGCTAAATTAGTGTTAATGAACATAGAAGGAATAATGTTCGTAGATGAAGATTTTGATGGTACATATAATTCATCAGCTGATTCAGTATTAAATGATATAGAAGTAGGATTATACAGAAAGCAATCTGACGGAACATATTTACCAGTAGTAAAAGATGGTATAAATGTAACTGTTAAAACAGATGCAAATGGTAGATATAATTTTACACATGAAGATATTAGTGAAATTTCTCAGTATATGGTCAAACCAGTTATGGATGCATATCCAAATTATGTAGTAACTGCATATGAAACAGGTTCTGATTACACTATAGATAGTGATATCATAGTTGGAGAAGATTCAGTTAAAAACATAGATCCAACACTTGATCCAGCTTCATATATTAATATGGGATATATTGAAAAGCAAGAAATTTCACTTGAAATGCCTAAAATAATATTACTTGATCCACTTGCTTCAGCTCAGTATCAATTAGTAGATAGTGAAAGTAGCTCAGCTGGAATAATTTCTCCACATTACTTTGAAAGTTTAGGAGGAGAATATGAAATATTAGCAAATTCGAATATGCTTACATATTCAACATTCGTTTCTGGAGATAAATATATAAGATTTACAGCTAAAGATGTAGCTACAACAGATTTCTTAGAAACAGATTTAATAATAAATATAAATGATAGATATTCCAATACTGCTACAGGTAAAACTAAAGTCCTTATATTTGGCATGGAAAGAATGACTGACTCTGGGCTTAGCGCAGTAGATGCTACAATAACAAATGAAGAAGCTCAAAATATTACTGTAGAATCACTTATTAAACATACAGATGCAGTTGCATACTCTACTATAACAGGAGAAAAATTAGAGATTAGATCTTCTGATTTAACAGATATTAGAAATGTAACATACTTAGGTGGAAAATATAATGTAGATTTAATAACAGATGAAGGAAAAGTAACAGTAGAAATAACTGTAGAAGATACATATAAAAAAGATGCAAGTTTAAATGATATAAAAGTAAATGGTACTACAATTGCTGGATTTAACTCATCTATATTAGAATATAGCATGACTGTTCCACATACAGTAACTAGTGCGGATATTTTAGCTATGGCTACAGATGTGGATGCAACTATTGAAGCTGCTGACTTAGGTGTTAAAAATTTAAGTGTAGGAAAAAATGTATTAGATATAGAAGTAACAGCTCATGATGTTAATGTTAAACAAACATACAGATTAAATATAACAAGAGAAGGAAGTCCAGATAACTCCCTTACAAGCTTAACTGTACTAGGAAACATAGCAGTATATAATAGTACTACAGGTAAATATGAAGTAAAAGTATTAAGTAGTGATTCTAACATTTTTTCTAGTGATATAGTAGCAGTAGTAGCAGAAGGTGCAACATTTAACTTAGGATCAGGAATGAATTTAGAATATGGAGATAATGATTATTCTATTAGTGTGACATCACAAAGCGGACTAAAAGCTGTATATGATATAGTTATAACTAGAAAATATAAAATAGATGCAAGCTTAAGTGATATAAAAGTAAATGGTACAACTGTTGTAAGATTTACTCCTAATACTTATACATATGATGTTATTTTACCTTATGCTACAAGTAATGCAAATATTTCAGCTATAACTTCAGATACTGATGCTAGTATTAAAGCTGATGATTTAGGAAATAAAGTATTAAATGTAGGTTCAAATAGATATAGCATAGAAGTAACAGCTCAAGATGGAATAACAAAAGCTACATATATATTAAATATAATAAGACAAGAAAACTCAGATAACTCTCTTCTAAGTTTAACTATACTTGGAAATACAGCAGTATATAATAGTGCTACAAGTAAATATGAAGTAAATGTTTTAAGCTCTGTTTCTAATATTTCTTCTAGTGATGTAGTGGGGATAGTAGCAGAAGGTGCAACATTTGATTCGGGAACAGGCATAAATTTAGTAGCTGGTGATAATAATTACTCTGTTAGTGTAACATCACAAAGCGGAGTAGTAGCAGTATATGATGTAGTTGTAACTAGAGCATATAAAACAGATGCTAGCTTAAGTAGTATAAAAATAGATGATGTACTTGTAAATAACTTTGAAACTGGAACATATACATATAATGTGTCAGTTCCAATGACAAGAACAAATGTAAATCTTTCAGCGGTAACGTCAGATATAGATGCAGATATTAAAGCTGGTGACTTAGGAAATAAAGTATTAAATGAAGGTTTAAATACATTTAATATAGAAGTAACAGCTGAGGATGGTATAACTAAATTAACATATGTATTAAATATAACTAGAGAAGAGTATGTAGTGGATACAAATAATAAATTAAGTTCATTAAGTGTAGAAGGATATAGTATAAGTCCAGTATTTAATGAAGATACTACAGAATATAGTGTTAGTGTTCCATATAATGTAGACAATATAAATGTAATTGCACTAGCAGCTAGTTTAAAATCAACAGTTAATATTGTAGGTAATGATGCACTAGTTATTGGTAACAATAATGTAACTATTACAGTTACAGCAGAAAATGGAGTATCACAAGACTATGTAATAATAGTAACAAAAGAAGAAAAAGTTTTAGATAGTAATGTGAATTTAAAAGAATTGAATGTATCAGGATATAATACAAATCCTAGATTTAATAAAGATACTATTAACTATGAAATGAATGTTAAAAACTCAGTAACTAGTTTAAGTATTAATGCTATAGCAGAAAGTGATACATCAGTTGTAACAATAGTAGGTAATGAAAATTTTAAAGTAGGAATTAATGAAATTGTTATTAAAGTAACAGCAGAAAATGGAAATATAAAAGAATATGTAATTAATGTAAATAGATTACAACAAGTTATAGAAAATGAAAATACTGACAATAATAATGAAGATGATGAAGTAGTTATAGCTAAATCAAATGATAATTATCTAAAATCTCTTACTATAGAAGATCATGAAATAACATTTGATAAAGATGTAACAGAATATGATGTAAATGTTAATGCGAGTATTAATGAACTTGATTTAAGTTATATACTTAGTAATGAAAAAGCAGTAGCAACAGTTATAGGTAATAAAAACTTTGAATCAGGAAATAATAATGTTATAGAAATAAAAGTAACAGCAGAAGATGGAAGTATTAGAACTTATACAATAAATGTAAATAAATCTTCAATTACTATTAATGCAGATTTAAAAGAATTAAAGGTAGATGGGATTAATGTTTTATCAGGAAATCAAACTAACTATACAGTTGAAGTTCCTCTAGGAAGTCAGCAAATTGTAATAGAAGCAATAGCTGAAAATCCAAAAGCAGTAGTAAAAGGAACTGGTACATTTGTAGTAAAAGAAAATAGTACATATAAAATAACTGTAACAGATGAAAATGGTTTTGATAAAGTATATGAATTAGAAATAAAAACAAAAACAGAATCGGAAACAGAATTATTAGAAAGCAATAGTACTATGATAGGACTAATTGCAATTTTAGTTATAATAGTGGTTATAATAATAGTTGTAATTATAAATAAACTTAAAAGAAACTAATAAAATATTACTAAAGACGGGAATTTAAGTTCCTGTCTTTAATAATCTAAATAAAAAAATTAAAAAAATAATGCTAAAATGTTGCATTATTATGTAAAGTGTGTTATAATAATAATATAGTCTGCAAAAAACGCGGACATTAAAATTAAATAATCAGGAGGATTGATTTATGGAAAATTTTGAAACAGGAAGAAATAAAAAAAGTATAATAGTAGGAATTGTTGTATTAGTAGCACTACTATTATTTTCAACATTTACATATTGGTACTTTAACTTAAGAAATGTTGAAATAGCAGATCAAAACGACGATGTGCAAGAAGAAGGTGTACCAGAAGATAATACAGTAACAGAAGATGGAGGAATAAACCTTCAAGAAGAAGTTATAGCTCTTAACTTAAAGTATAATGATGCAATAGGTTGGCTTAAAATAGGTGGAACAGCACTTGATACAGCAATCTACCAATCTTCAGATAATAACAGATATTTAAGACACAATAAAGATAATGATTACGATGTATGGGGAGAAGAATTTTTAGATTATAGAAATAATATAGATAATATGGACAATATGTCTCACTTTATTATATATGGACATAACTCTGAAGATGACAGAAGCTTTGGACCAATATTCGATTATAAAAATGAAGACTTCTATAAAGATCATAAAATAATAGAATTCTCAACTTTAAATGGTAACTATAAATGGGAAATATTTGCAGTATATCAAACTACAACAGATTTCTTCTATATAGATACAGTATTTGCAAACAAAGATGAATATAGCTCATTCTTAAATCTGTGTAAAAGTAAAAGTATGTATGATACAGGTGTTAGTGTAGATGGAGACTCTACAGTACTTACATTATCAACATGTGACTACTTTGATCCAGATGGTAGATTTGTAATTCAAGCTAAATTAATAAAATAAATATTATGTAAAATAAATTACATATATAACTTTAAAAATAAACGATTTGTATTGACAACTTAATAAAAGTATGTTATAATATAGATATAATAATTAATCAAGGAGGAATGTAAATGATTAAATTAAAGAAAATTAGTGCGATAGTATTATTAATGACAGTATTAATGACTGCTATGCCAATCAATAGTTTTGTAACTGCAGGACCAATAGGTTTATATATCCAAGGTTCTAGTGGTAGAACAGTAGAGCAAGGTGGAACAATTAGTTTTACTGCTGTATTTAGTGGAGACGTTGCTTTCATAAATTTACAAAGAGGTAATATAACATTAAATAACTTTAGTGCCAATGTAAGTATAACAGGAACAGGTAATACAAGAACAATAACATTAACAAATGTTCAAGGAACTCCAGATTCAAATAATAGCATTGCTATAACAGGAGGACCGGGTGTTTCTAGTACAGGTGATATGACTACAACTGTTTACTCAAATACTTTTACAATTGAACAAAAAGATACTGAAGCTCCAAAAGTAGCTATAACAGGACCAAGTAAATCACAAGTGTATGCTGGAGAAAGTTTAACTTATACAGTAACAGCTTCTGATAATATTGCTGTTGTTCTATTTAACTTACAAAGAGGTAATATTACATTAAATAACTTTACTGCTAATGTAAGTATAACAGGAACAGGTAATACAAGAACTGTAACTTTAAGTAACATTCAAGGTACAGTTGGTGGTAACAAAAGTATAGCTGTTACAGGTGGACCAGCAATTGATGCGGAAGGTAATATTTCTACAACAGTTTACTCAAACACTTTTGAAATAATTGAAAAAGCTGTTGAGCCAGAGCCAGAACCAACTCCAGATCCAGAGCCAACACCTAATCCAGAACCAAAACCAGAACCAGAACAACCAAAACCAGACGATTGGATTGAAAATCCACAAACAGGTAAATTATAATACTATAACTTAATTAAAAGTTATTATGATACACCATAAGATAGATGAAAGTCTACTTATAGGTGTATTTTTATTTTTAAAAATTGTTTTTACTTAAATGTAATATCAAAATATGTCACAACTATTGACTTTTTATGTAAAGTATGCTATAATTATATTATAATAAATTATTTTTATTCATCCATGATTATGGAGGAAATCATGGGTTTTATATATATATATCAAACAAACTTATTACAATAGGAGATTAATTACTATGAAAAATTTAAAACTTTATTTTGCAGAACGTCGTGTGACGTGTATCATCATGATGCTACTTATTTTAGCTTCAATCGTTACTTTTGTTTTTGGTGTGATCAATAATGATCTTATCGTATGGGCAAGAGGAGCAATCCTATTCGTTACATTTATGGCGATATTAAACTTCTTAGCTTCTGCAAATGAAGCTGGAAAAGAAAATGCAACTATTACAGCAGCTATCAGAAGATCTATATTTGTTCCAATCACAGTTGTAGCTTCAATGTTAGTATTCGGATTACTTCCGATTGTTACTAATTACTTAGAAGTTACTGATCAGTTTATTGCTGATGAGATTGTAACAGATAAATTAGTTGCTAAGGAAGAAATAATTGTTGGAACTGAAGAAGGTCCACAAACTGTTATTACTCCAGACAAAGTTATTACAGAAGAATTAGAAGCTGATAAAGTTGTTACAGAAGTATTAGAAGCTACTACAGCAGAGATCGTTGATGCTAAAATTGAAGAGGCAGAAATTAAAAAAGC
>CAYJMD010000004.1:123899-125363 GCA_964371585.1 uncultured Clostridiaceae bacterium | reverse complement strand
GATTTCATGAAAAAGAATTCATCTATAATTTGGTTAACAATAATACTTATATTGTTATTCCCTATAAAATTGTTAATTGAATGTGTTAAACGAGTTAAATGAAATTTACTAATAAGTATTAAGCTATAACTTTTAAAGTGATTTAAGAGTTATAGTTTTTTATGTAATCATCGCTTGATATATTCATTAATTTATGGTATAATTATCATAATTTTAAAATATATATACCATTTAATTAAAATGGAGGTGAATAATCATGGGTAACCCTAAAATCAAACGGAAAAATTTATGTAAGAAACAAGGTGGAAAGTGTATTATTTGTGGTATGCCCTTTAGTGATGATATGAAACCACATTATCACTATATAGTATCTAAAAAAGATGGTGGAAGAGCTAATATGACAAACGGATGTGCTATATGTGATAATTGTCATGATCATCTACATGAAAACAAAGAATCAGAACAGATATATAATAATTTAATTAGAGTAAGAAAAATAAGTTATAATATCGTAACAAAATAAAGAGTTTTATACTCTTTATTTTTTTTGACCTATTTTGTAGAAAAAAGTAATTATTTAACTTTTCTATTGACAAAAAAATATATATGATATATACTGTAAATGCAAATGATTTGCATTTACAATGTAAGGAGGAAAAATGAAAAATACAAAATGTAAGGAAAGTATTTTAAATGTATTGAAATATAGTGATAAACCAATTACTGCTAAACAGATTTTTATTAATTGTAGTGATCTTGATTTATCTACAGTGTATAGATGTTTAGCTAGACTTGAAAAAGAAGAGATTATTACAAAAGAAACTAGATTTGATAAAAAATCATATTACAGATTAAATACAAATTCTAAACATGTACATCATATGATTTGTGATAATTGTAAAGATGTTACTGAAATTGAATGCACTCCAGTTGAAAATATTATTACTAACATTTCTATGAAAGAAAATTTTGAAGTTAAAAATCATTTTTTTGAAGTACATGGTATATGCAAAAAATGTAAATAATGATAAAGGAGTTAATATAATGGTAAGAAAAATAAGTCTTATAATATTACTTGTTGCAATTATTGTTGGTATTTCAGTAGCTGTAGCATTTAATTTAAATACAAATAATAATGTAGACAATGATGATGTAAATATTGTTGTAACAAATTTTACAAGTTATGATTTTTTAAGAGCAATAACTAAGGATGTTGAAGGAATTAGTTTAAACTTTATTCTTGGGCCTGGTAAAGATGCTCATAGTTATGATCCAACACCACAAGATGTAATAGAAATGGGAAATTCAGACATGCTTGTATACATTGGTGGAGATTTAGAACAGTGGTCTGATACTGTTGTTCCTACACTAAATAATGAAGGACAAGTACTTGTTAAAATTTCAGATAGTGTTGATGTTCAAGCTGAAAAAGAAATTGATGGTGCAGAGCATGCACACGATCAT
>CAYJMD010000004.1:102317-123799 GCA_964371585.1 uncultured Clostridiaceae bacterium | reverse complement strand
CATGATCATAGTCCAGATGAATTTGCTTTTGATTCACACATATGGACTTCTCCAGCAAATGCTATACTAATGGTTAAAGAATTAGAAAAACAAATGTCAGCTATTGATCCGGAAAATGCAAGTACATATAAAACAAATAGTGAAGCATATATAAAACAAATAGAAGATTTAGATAGTAAAATACAAGAAGTTATTGATAATAAAACAAGAGATAGATTAGTGTTTGGTGATAAAATGCCATTCCAATATTTCTTAGATTATTACCAATTAAATGTTTCTGCTGCTTTTACTGGTTGTAGTACAGAGTCTGAGCCTAGTTCTCAAACTGTTGCATATTTAGTTGATTTAGTGAAAGAACAAAATATTCCTGTTGTATTATATACAGAATTAAATGATGGTAGAGTTGCAAACCTTATTACTACAGAAGCTAGTAATGGAAGTGTTGCTATGCAACTTCAAACTCTTCATAATTTAACAAAAGATAATTTTGATAAGGGCGAAACTTATGTTAGTTTAATGACTTCAAATATTGAAGTGTTAAAAAAAGCTCTTAACTAAAAAGAAAGTAGGGTAAAATGAGTATAATTGAAATAAATAATTTAACATTTGGTTATGTTACTAAGGATGATACTTTAAAGGACATTAACTTAAAATTAGAAGAAGGAAAGTTTACTTGTATTATTGGTGAAAATGGTTCTGGTAAAAGTACTTTGATAAAATGTATATTAGGATTAAATACTGGATTTAAAGGCAGTATTAATTCTAAAGAAAAGATTGGATACTTACCACAGAGAATGAATATACAGTCTGATTTCCCAGCTTCTGTTATGGAAGTTGTTATATCTGGTACTATTTCAAATAGTCCTAGAAGTATTTTCTACAGAAAAGAAGATAAACAAAAAGCTTTAGATGTTATGAAAGAGTTAGATATTTTAAATCTAAAAAATAAGTCTTTTGCAGAACTTTCTGGTGGACAGCAACAAAGAGTGTTAATTGCAAGAGCTTTATGTGCTACTGATAAAATAATTATACTCGATGAACCTACTAATGGTCTTGATAAAAACATTGGTAATCAAATATATACATTACTTGAAAAACTAAAAAAAGATCTTAAACTTACAATTATCATGGTTTCTCATGATATTGATAGAGCTTTAAGGTTTGCAGATAATGTGGTTGAACTAGAAAATGGAAAAGTTACATATGAAGGTAGTGTAGATAAGTACATGACAGGAGGTAACAAATAATGATTGATTTAATAACTCAGATGTTATCTTATGAATTTATACAACGTGCTATTATTGTTGGTAGTTTGGTTAGTATTTGTGCTGCTCTTCTTGGGGTTAGTTTAGTACTTAAAAGATATAGTATGATTGGTGATGGTTTATCTCATGTTGGATATGCTATACTTTCTGTTTCGACAGCTTTAGGTTTTACAACACCATTATACATATCTATCCCTGGTGTTATAATTGCAGCTATATTGTTACTTAAAGTTGGGAATAATAAAAAGATTAAGGCTGATAGTAGTATAGCTCTTATTTCTAGTTCTACACTTGCTGTAGGGGTTGCTATAACTTCTATGACTACTGGTCTTAATACTGATGTTTGTAATTTTATGTTTGGTAGTATTTTAGCTATGACAGATGTTGATGTATATTTAAGTGTTATTATGAGTATTATTGTTGTAATATTATTTATAGTATACTATAGAAAAATATTTATAATTACTTTTGATGAAGAGTTTTCAAAAGCTAGTTCACTTAGCGTTAGTAAGTATACAAATTTAATTGCTATTTTAACTGCTATTGTTATAGTTGTTGGTATGAGAATGATGGGAACATTACTTATAAGTAGTATAATTATTTTCCCTGCACTTACTTCTATGAGGTTATTTAAAACTTTCAAAAAAGTTATAATTAGCTCAGCTATCATAAGTATAACATCATTTTTAATAGGATTATTCCTTTCATATGTATTTAATATAAGTACAGGTGCAACTATTGTTTTAGTAAATCTATTATTTTTCATAATATTTACTTTAGTAAACAAAATAATAAATGAGTAGAGTGAGGTATAAAATATATGAATAAAAAGAAGGTATTACTATTAATATTACTTGTAGTAATTATTGGCATTATAATAGCTAGTATTATGCTACTTAATAATATTGAAAGCTCAGCATATGAAGAAGATGGTAAACTAGAAGTTGGTGTATATAATGAACAAACTGGAAGTAGTGATGAGCTTGAAAGCACTGAAGATATTTCTAGATGGGAAATAGGTGAGATTATATATTCTGATGGTGAAAGTTATTCTTACGATATGGCAAACAGAATAATTATTCAAGAAAGACTTTTTGTAAGTAAGATAGATGATATATATGTTAGTCTAGATAAATATGTTGGCAGAATGATTGAGATTGAAGGATATATACAAAATGATCCAAATTCAGATTTGATTGCTGTTGTTAGAGAGTATTACTGTTGTGGAGATGATTCATATCCTGTTGGTCTTGAATCTATCTATGAAGGTGAAGAGATGCCAAATAATACTTGGGTAAAGGCTTTTGGTTTTTTAGAAACTAGGGAAAGTGAGTATGGAACTGAAATTCCTATTTTAAAATTAGTAAAAATTGAGAAGATTGAAGAAGGCGAAAGATACGTAGTTTATTAATTAATTTAAACAGATAGAAAACATTCTATCTGTTTTTATTTTACATAATATTGAAAAATAATAAAAAGTGTGATATAATAAAATGGTAATGATAAAACTCTAATGCTAAAAATTTTAGCATTAGGTAAAAAAACTTTTAATAAAGGAGAAAAACAATGAGTAGTTTTTTACAAAATCCAGAATTATGCAAAAAATGTGGAGGTGTTTGCTGCAAAGAAAGTGCGGGAATGTATTTGCCACAGGACTTAATTACAGAGGAAAAAACTTTTGAAGAGGTAGTAAGGGAAAGATTAGAGGCAGGCGATATTTCAATAACTGCTAAATTCTATCCATCAGGATTTATGTCTTTAAAAATGAATTGTCTATTTACTATTAATCCAAGAGAGGAAGGTAAAGGCAAAATCAATATTTTTGAAAAACAAAATCCATGTTCTAAACTTACTGAAGCAGGTTGCATATATTCATTTAAAGATAGGCCAACTGGTTGTAAAAAACTTATTCCAAAAGAAAATAATGAAGAATGTCATTCATTACTTTTAATGGAGTATGTAGAAAGATGCTACAGTGAATATCAGGAGTTTCTTCAATCAATTATTGTTGAAGAATCGGAGTTTGATACTATTGATGAAGTAGTTCTAAATCGAATACTTGCAGTGGGAGAACCTCTTAAAGAGGCTGTTAAGCATAAAGGATTTAAAAAATTAACCAAAGAAGAACATGCAATGTTTAATCTTATTTTTAATCTTGCAAAAACAAATAATAAGATTCATTATGTATAACAATAAAAAACGTCATTAATTTGGCGTTTTTTTTTATGTAGAAAAAAGGCTAATTAAAATAATAATATGAAAGTTTAATGAAAATTATTGAAAAAAACTAATTTTTGGTGTATTATTTAAAGTAGTGTAGTATTAATATAATATTATAGAAAGGAATGTAGTTAAATGTTACAAATTAAAAATATAAAAAAAGAATATCATACTGGAACATTAATACAAAAAGCTTTAGATGATGTTAGTCTAAGTTTTAGAGATAATGAACTTGTATCAGTACTAGGACCAAGTGGTTCTGGTAAAACAACACTTCTTAATATAGTTGGTGGACTTGACAGCTATGATAGTGGTGACTTAATAATAAATGGAGTATCTACAAAAAATTATAAAGATAGAGATTGGGATACCTATAGAAATTATACTATCGGTTTTGTATTCCAAAGTTATAATTTAATACCTCATCAAAGTGTTCTTGGAAATGTTGAGCTTGCACTTACTATAGGGGGTATAACAAAAAAAGAATCTAAGAAGAGAGCTATTGAAGCTTTAACTAAGGTTGGTCTTAAAGATCATATATACAAAAGACCTAATCAATTATCTGGTGGACAAATGCAAAGAGTAGCTATTGCAAGAGCTTTAGTAAATGATCCAGATATATTACTTGCAGACGAACCAACAGGAGCATTAGATTCAGAAACAAGTACTCAAATTATGGGACTTTTAAAAGAAGTTGCAAATGATAGACTTGTTATAATGGTTACACATAATCCGGAGCTTGCTGCTGAGTATTCAACTCGTATAGTAAAACTAAAAGATGGTAAAATTATAGATGATTCAAATCCTTTTGATATAGAAAAATATACTGGAGAAATATCACAACTTAACTATATTAAAAAATCAAAAATGTCTTGGTTTACATCTCTAGGACTTAGTTTTAAAAATTTAACTACAAAAAAGAGAAGAACACTGCTTACAGCGTTTGCAGGTTCTATTGGAATAATAGGTATATCACTTATACTATCTCTTTCAACAGGTGTTAATGAATATATTGATACACTTCAAAGTGATACAATGTCTTCATACCCTATTAAGATAGATGCACAAGCAACAGTTATTCCTACTATGACACAAGAAGGACTAGAAAGCTTAGAAAACAATTATGAAACTGATGGTGTATATATGGATTATACAACACTTAAAGTTAGTAGTGCTATGTCAGCAACAAATAATTTAACTGAGTTTAAAAAATATTTAGAAGATGAAACTAATAACATAACAGAGCACTTAGGTGAAAATGGTATAGTATATTCATACGAAACACAATATGATATATATACTTATGATAGTGAAGGTAAACTTGTTAATACAGCTACTGATGTATCTACACTTACTGATAGTGATTTAGAAATGCCTACTCCACAGAATAATCCTATGACTCAGATGATGGGTATGACAAGTGGTAATTTTTCTGAAATGCTTAAATCTACAGAAGAAGGAAAATTTGTTAATAACGCTATAATAGAAAGTTATGATATGATAAATGGTAGATGGCCAGAAAATGAAAATGAGCTTATACTTTTTGTTGATGATGATAATACAGTTGGAATAGATACATTATATCAACTTGGATATATTACAGCTGATGAATATAAAGATATAGCGGAAAAAATAGAAAATGAAGAAACTGTCGATACTATAAAATTTGATTATACAAAAGTTCTTGATCAAAGTTTTTATCTTTTAACTTCAAATGAAAGATATGTAAAAAATGATGGTGAAGATACATTTAAATATTTAGATGAAGAGTTTTATACAACAAATGAGGAAACTTTAAAAGAAGGTTTAGAACTTAAAATTGTAGGTGTAGCTAAATTAAAAGAAGATGTTAGTGAAGATTTAGTTACTACAAGTATAGGATATACAACTGCTCTTACAGAGTATATAATTGAAAAATCTAATGAAAGTGAAGTTGTAAAAGCACAAGAGGCATCTAAAGATGTAAATATTTTAACTGGAATGAGCTTTGAAGCTTTAACAGATGAAGAAAAAATTGAAGATACAAAAGAATATATTTCTGGTCTTGGTGTATCTGAAAAAGCAACTATGTATACGAATATAATGTATGCTTCAGCATCTGCAGGAGGTTCTTCAGCGCAAATGGGAGCTATGACTGGTTCTCAAATGCCAAGTGAAGCTACTTTAGCAAGTATGATGGATAAATGGCTTGTTGATTCTCCAGATTCTACAGTACTTCTTGCTATATATGATAGTGTTATTGATGGAGCTACATATAATGGTAACATGTCTGACTTTGGTAAAATTAATTATGATTCTCCAAGTAGTATAAGTATTTATACAGATAGTTTTGAAGCCAAAGATAGTATAACAGCAGCTATTGCAGATTATAATACTGATGTTGAAGAAGAAAATCAAATAGTATATACAGATTTTATTGAACTATTAACTTCTTCTATGACTTCAATGATTGATGTAATATCATATGTACTTATTGCATTTGTATCTGTATCACTTGTAGTATCATGTATAATGATTGGTATTATAACACATATTTCTGTTATGGAAAGAACAAAAGAAATCGGTGTACTTAGAGCACTTGGTGCTTCTAAAAGAAATATTTCACAAGTATTTAATGCTGAAACTATACTTATTGGGCTTTGCTCAGGATTTATAGGAATAGCAACTACAGTATTATTAAATATACCTATTACTGCAGTAATACAAACTTTAGTTGAAAACGATTCAATTGTAGTAAGTTTACCTATGATAAGTATAGCTATTTTAGTAGTACTTAGTGTACTTATAACAGTTATTGGTGGATTATTACCAGCTAAAAATGCAGCTAAAAAAGATCCGGTAATAGCTCTTAGAACAGAGTAATTATATTAAATTTAAAATACATCTTAAGATTAATAGTTTTAAGATGTATTTTGTTTTATTTTTTATATTTATATGATATAATAAGTTAATAATATATGTAATTAATTAAAGTTAAATATATTAAAATAAATTGAAATTAAATAAAATGCAATTAATATAATAAAGAGGTTAATATGACAAAAAAACTTAGTATAGTAAAAAAGATAAATTTAATTATACTACTTATTATGATAATAGTAGGTATAATGATAGGAATACTTATTCTAACAGAAGAAGCTGGGAATATAAGTAAAAGATATTATAAACAACCACCAGAAGAAATGGAAAAAATACTGATAACAGAAGAAGATTTTCTAGATCAAATGGACTATGTATACTTACATTTTGATGATTATTTAGGTAGAATTATAGAATATGAAGGATATGTTAAAAATATAGAAAATTCAAATGATATAAAAGTTGGCAGAGATGCTTTTTGCTGTGGACTTGAGCCACATGTTGCTGGTTTTACAATAACTGGAGTAAAAGATCAGTATCAAGATGATGAATGGGTAAGAGTAACAGGAATACTAAAAGAAGAATCAGAAGGTAATATCGTTACTTTAATACTTGAAGCAAAAGAAATAGTTAAAATTGAAGAAGGGGATAGGGATCTGTCACATACTGATAGACCTGAACTATGGGAATAAAATATGATTGATAATAAAGAGAATATGAAAAGTACAAATACTAAAAAAACTGGTAAAAATAATAGTAATAATAAAACTAAAAAAATGAATAAGACATTAAAAATTATAATTATAATAATGATTGCTATTATAACAATTGTATTAGTAGGATTTATAGCATTATCAATATACGCAAGTGATTATTATAGAGCAGATACTAATATTATAAATGATGAGTATAAATCAAATGTAATATATGAAAATGGATATATGAAATTAGATAATGATAGTAATATAGGGATTATATTTTATCCAGGTGGCAAAGTAGAAGCTGAGGCGTATTTACCAATACTTAATAAGCTTAGATATAGTGGACATAATGTATATTTAGCTACTATGCCATTTAATCTTGCAGTATTTAATGTAAATGCAGCAGATAATATTATAAATTCCAATAAAGATATTACTACATGGTATATAGCGGGGCATTCTTTAGGTGGAGCTATGGCATCTAATTATGCAAGTGAGAATAAAGATAAAATAAAAGGATTAATATTACTAGGAAGCACATTATATGGTGATTATCCACTTGATCAAACACTTACAGTTTATGGTGAAAATGATTTACTTGTAAAAGATGATATAACTTATACAGAAAATTTATACATGATTGAAGGTGGTAATCATGCTATGTTTGGTAATTATGGGATTCAAGATGGAGATGGCGCAGCACTGATAACAAATGATGTACAACAAGAAATAGCAGTTACAATAATAAATAGGTTTATAAATAGCTTTAATTGACAAAATTAGAGCTATTTTTCATATATTTGTTGAAAATTGGCTATAAATATATTATAATAAATCAAAATATTTTAAATAAACAAAATTAATATGGAGTTTGGAGAGTTATTATGAATGAAATTTTAAAAAAAATTATGAGAAGCACTGCATATCTTTCAGTGGAAGATACTATATATTTAGATATAGAAAATTATAAGTATTATACCAAAGAAGAATTAAAGAGTATTACAACAAGGGAAATATTAAAAGATATTTTTAGATTTTCTTCTAATTCAATTGTTAAAGTTATGCAAATATTATGGATGATTAAAAACAAAAGATATAATAGTGATACAGAAATGATTTTACTAGAAATATCAAAAATAACTAATCTTAATATAAAGTATTATTTACTACAATTTGATGAGAGTTATTTAACATCAGATATTATTATAAACATAATAGTAAACAGCAATATTAAAATTATGCGAAAAATATTTAAAATTGAGAGTCAATGTTCTGTTGTAAATTTAGTTAGAGATTTAATTAGAATTATATTAATGAATGAACTTGAAAATTCATTAGTTAAGAATATTCCAGAATCAGTTGTTAATATACTTTTGGATAATAAAAATATAAAAAATGCGCATGAAATTAAACTGAAATATGGAGATTATAAATTAAATGAATTTATTGATAAAATTCTTGAATCAGAAGTTTATAAAAGTAAATTTGCTTATTTACAAAAAAACAATTACAGCAAAGATCAAATATTAGATAATATATTTGATGATTGTAAAATAGATGATTTGCAAGGAATTGCAAGACAAAAGAATTTATTTAAAGCTGAAGAGATAGATATATATTTAGATCAAGATATTATGGTTGTATTAAATAGATCACTACTAAATACATTGGATAATGCGTCATATGGATATTGTTTAAAAGTTGAGTATGGTTTTACAACACATTATGATTTTAAAAATATAAATGTAGAAGAGTTTGATGAAAAAGAATATCTACTAGGTATTGCATTAACTGAACCGGTGGAAGAAATTTTAAAATTATTATTGATAAAAAGTTAAGAATTATTTCTTAACTTTTTTATATGTATTAATGATTATTGATATGTATAATACTTTATGATATACTATCTATAATCAAAAGGAGATTATATTATGATTAGAGTACTTAGTATAATAGAGCCTTGGGCAAGCCTTATTGCTCATAAAATAAAGTATATAGAAACAAGAAGTTTTAAAACAAACTATAGAGGTGAGCTATATATACATGCAAGTTTAAAAAAATTATCCGCTAAAGATAATCATGTAGTAAGCCTTTTGGAATTATTACCAGATGTTAATTTAATGTACGGTCACGTTATAGCTAAGTGTAAATTAGTAGACTGCGTATATATGGACGAAAAGTTTTTAAAAGAGATTAAAAATAATAAAACTGAACATTTATGTGGAGATTATAAACTTGGTAGATATGGATGGATTTTAGAGGATATAGAACTTTTAGATACACCATTTAAGGTTAAAGGTAATCTTGGAATATGGAAATATAATGAAGGAGAATTAAAGTAATATGAAATATATAATAAGACAAGCAAATACAAATGATACAGAGATAATATATAATGTGATTAAAGAGGCTTTTTTAACAGCAGAACATACAGATCATAATGAACATGAGTTGTTTAAAGTGTTATTAGATAGCGAGGCGTATATACCAGAACTATCACTTGTAGCAGTATTAAATGATGAGATTGTAGGGCATATATTATTTACTAAAATTAAAATTAATAAAACTGAACAAATAGCTCTTGCACCACTTAGTATACTACCTAAATATCAAAAATGTGGTATTGGTAAAACTCTTATTGAAAAAGGACATAAAATAGCTAAAGAGCTTGGTTATAGCTATAGTATTGTACTTGGAAGTGATGGCTATTATCCTAAATTTGGATATACTAAAGCAAGTGATTATAATATTTATGCACCTTTTGAAGTTCCTAGTGAATACTTTATGGCTATAAAATTAAATGATGAACTAGTTGAAGGTACAGTAAAATATGCCAAAGAATTTGGAATATAATGAGTAAAAAAGATCTAACTAATACTTAGGTCTTTTTTATGTAACAAAAATTGACAATGTATGACTGCTATGATATAATTAGAAAAATTTAATTTAAGTAACTCTATTAATATACGAGTTAGAAAGGTAGTAACATGGGAGATAAGAGAACAAATAAGAAACCATTTAATTATGACACTGATAAGTATCAAGAATTAACATTTACAGAAAAAAGATTACTTGCTCAAAGAAAAAATATTCCACTGGAAATTCAAAAACTTATTGTAGAAGATGAAAATAATATTTTACTAGGAATATTAATTGATAATAAATCTACAGATGTTGAAGTATTATATAGCATACTCTACTCTAAAGATGTATTGCAGTCTCAAAAGTGTAAAATAATTAAACATCCATCGATGAACAAAGAAACATTAATTAAAATTTGGCAAGATCATCGGTTTGAAATGTTTAAATTAGATATTTTAAATACTGAAAAATTAGAAACTAAAGATATTCTTAATATATTAGAAGAAGATCATACATCATATTCTTTAATATTGCTTATTAATAAGTATTTAATTTCTAATGTCCAAGTAAGTAAAAAAATATTTGAAATTGTAGTGGAATTAGAAGAAAATTTTCCATCATTATGCAAAGGATATACAAGAAGCAACTTAATACCTTATGGAGTAAATGTTTTAGAGAATCCTGATTTAGTATCCGATACAACACGAATAACAAATAATATTATAAGGAAAGTAGTTTTAGATGTTATAGATGAAAAAGCAGATGAGATACTTAATTTAATGGTTGAGATGACAAGTGAAATTTATGATAAGATAAAATATATTAGTAAAAATGAATATGTGAATTTCTTGTTATTCATGTACTCTAAAGAAGAACTATGTATTCCTGAAATTAATTTTGCTGACAAACAAAGAAAAACTCATAGTTATATTGTATTAAAAGAATTAATTGAAAGTTTTTTAGATTCTGTCAATGAAAAAGCTTGTAAAGAATACTGTTTAGTGAAATTCGGATTTATAGAAAACAGAACATTAAAAAGTGTAGCTGTTAAATATAATTATAGTATTCAAGGTTTAGACTACAGGTTCTGCGGAATTATGAAAAAATTCAAAAGTTCAAATGAGTTTACTAAAATATTAAATGTTATTAAAAATAAAAGTTAGGCAATTAGCCTAGCTTTTTATTTACTTATTTATAGAGTAATGATATAATATTTAAGTAGAAAGTATATAACAAATGCATAAGAAAGGAGAGCCTAAATGAAAGTAATAGTATGTATTGATGATAATAATGGTATTAAGTTTATGGATAAAAGAGTAAGTTATGACAGATATATATTAGAAGATATAAAACTAATGATAAATAATTCTATACTTATTGCTAGTGATTATTCATCTAAATTATTTAAAGATATGAATATAAATATAGATAATACATTATTGCTAAAACAAACGGAGTATTATCAGTTTATAGAAGATGATACTTTGGAAGAATATGAAAATAAACTGGAAGAAATCGTTATATATTACTTTAATAGAAAATATCCAAGTACTTTAAAACTTAAAGTTGATTTAAATAAGTATGATATTATTTCTACATATGAATTTAAAGGATATTCTCATGAAAAAATAGTTAAAAAAGTTTACAAAAGAAAAATAGATTAATTTACAAAAGAAAGAGGAAAATAATATGAATAAGAAAACAAAAAATATAATAATAGGGATTATTGCACTTATAGCAATAGTTTTTGGAGTTAATACTGGTAATCTTGATACAAACTCTATATTACAAAGTTTAGTAGCTCAAACTGGATTTACTGATAGTACAACAACTACTAATAGCGATGAAATATTAGGTTATTTAAAAAATGAGGAAGATGCGCTATATGAAGTAATAAATGATAATAAACCTATATTTGAAGATTATACTGTAACAAACAGTTTTGAAATTTATAGTGATTTAGATAGTTTAGGTAGAGTTCAAGTAGCATATGCTAATATAAGTAAAGATATAATGCCTACAGAAGATAGAACAAGTATATCACACGTTAAACCTTCAGGCTGGCAAACATATTATTATGATCATGTTGATGGTAAGTATCTATATAACAGATCTCATTTAATTGGTTTTCAACTTGCAGGAGAAAATGATAATGAAAAAAATCTAATGACAGGAACAAGAACATTTAATGTAGAAGGAATGCTTCCTTTTGAAAATATGGTAGCCGACTATGTAAAAGAAACATCAAATCACGTGTTATATAGAATTACACCTATATATGAAGGAGATAATCTAGTTGCAACAGGCGTGCAGATGGAAGCATATTCTGTAGAAGATAAAGGTGAAGGAGTTTCATTTAATGTTTTTGTATATAATAAAGAACCAGGAGTAACTATTAATTATGAAACTGGAGAAAGTGAACTTTCAAAATAGTTTTTAAATAATAAAATTTAACTAATTAAAATTAAATAAAAGTAAAGTTAGTAATAAATATATTTATAACAATCAAAACATCTAGAATATTTTTCTAGGTGTTTTTGTATAAATTACTATATCTAACTAAAAATATATATGGTGATATAATGAAAGAGTTTAAACCAGTAAGAGTATATTATGAAGAAAATATTAATAATTACAAATTGGGAAAAATGTTATTAAATAAATATAGTGATATAGAAAAATACATTATAGATAATCATAATAATATAGAAAGTTTAAGAAAGTATGAAAACAAAGATTTTAATAAACTAAAAACATATTTAATACTTGGAGTAAGAAGAAGTGTTACTTTTAAGGAAAATGCTAAAGTGTCAGATTATTTAGTTAGCTTTACTTCATCTGGTTGCACAGCTTCTTGTCTTTATTGTTATTTGGTTTGTAATTATAACAAATGTTCATATTTAAGGATATTTGTAAATAGAGAAGAGATGTTAAATAAGATAATAAAAAAATCATTATCTTCAGATAAAGAGCTTACATTTGAAATTGGAAGTAATAGTGATCTTATTCTTGAAAATACTATTACTGGTAATCTTAAATGGACTATAGAAGAATTTGCTAAAATTAATAGAGGATATTTAACATTCCCTACTAAATTTCATATGGTTGAAGAGTTATTAAATTTAAAACATAATAATAGAGTAATAGTACGCATGAGTGTGAATCCTGAATATATAATAAATAGAGTAGAATTTGGAACATCTAGGTTAGAAGATAGAATTGATGCTATAAATAAGTTATGTGATGCAGGTTATAAAGTTGGTATTTTAGTAGCCCCTGTAATATTAACTACAGATTATAAAAAACTATATTATGAACTTTTAGATAATCTTAAAAATAAATTAAGTGATAAAGCAAAAGAAGAAGTGTTTTTTGAAGTAATACTTATGACATATAGTTATGTCCATAGCAAGATTAATGAAGAAGCATTTCCTAAAGCAATTAAAATATTTGATAAAGAAAAAATGAGAGGCTCTGCAAGAGGTAAATATAGATATAAAGATAATATCGCAAATGAGGCTAAAGAATATATGGAAAGTATAATAAAAGAAAAATTTCCTAATAATAAAATAGTATATATAGTTTAAAAAATTACAAATTTATGATATAATGATTAATATGTATAAGGAGGAAATACATGAATAAGATTATTATATCATTTTTTTTAATGATAACTATATTTAATGTTTTTAACTTTCAAACAGTTAGTGCAACATCATATACTTCTACTATGGAAATGTTAAAAGGTGTTGTAATAGAAGCATATAACATTGAATATCATGAACTTGCAAATGTAAAAGATCAAAAAGTACTTGTTAAAATTACAAGTGATTCTAAATATAAAGATGAGGAGGTCGAAGCTACATTTGTTATACAAGCACTAGATTCTGCTGAATCTAAAGGACTTGAAGAAGGAGCGACTGTATTTGTTCAAGCAGATACATCAAATCCAGATGAAATAGTATTTTATATTACAGATGTAGATAGAATACCATATTTAATATTTGTAGTAATATTATTTATAGGAGTTATAATATTAGTTGGTAGAAAGCAAGGTTTAAAAACTGTTGTTTCTCTTGCTGTAACTTTGCTTAGTATTTTCTATGTGCTAATTCCAATGGTACTTGCAGGACAAAATGCGGTATTCTCTGCTGTAGTAGTATCAGTTATAATTGCTATAGTTTCATTTATACTTATTACAGGATTTAGTAAAAAAGGTTTTGTAGCTACAGTAAGTACTATTTTAGGTGTTGTAATTGGAGCAGGTATAGCGTTCATATTATCAGAACTTGCTAGAATAACAGGACTTAGTGATTCGGAGTCTCAAATGCTTATATATCTTACAAGAGATATGGTGTTTGATATAAATGGTATATTCTTTGCAGGTATTATAATAGGTACTATAGGGGCAACTATGGATATAGGTATGTCGATATCTTCAGCTATGGAAGAAATATCGATAAATGCACCTAATATGACAACAAAAGAGCTTATAGCTTCTGGTATGAATGTAGGGCGTGATGCTATGGGAACTATGGCAAACACATTAATACTTGCTTATGTAGGTAGTTCAATTAACATTGTACTGCTATATGTACTTAGTAATAATGACTTTACAATGATTATGAATTCAGATTTTATGGCTTCAGAAATTTTAAGAAGTTTTTGTTCTACTATAGGGATGATACTAACAATTCCAATTACAGCGTATATGTATGGATATGTATGTAGTAAAAGAAATGAAGATAGTTTAGAAATTAAAATAAATAAAATTAAAAATAGGTAACAGCTTGTACTTTTTTAGCATAATATATAGTAGTGTATTTTATTACACAATATTATGCTAGGAGGATAAATAACATGTATGATAATTCAAGCTATAACAGTTGCGGAAAGCAAAAGTGTGATTACTCAAAAAGATATAAAAAGTATTGTTATTATAAAAAATATTACGTAAAATGTTGTTATATAAAACCAGTTTATAATTGTAATAACTATTGTAGTAAATCTTGCTCATGTTGCTGTAACAACTATGGTTGTTAAAAATAAAATTAAATATTAAAATATAGGAGTTTAAATATAATTTAAGCTCCTATATTTAACTATTAGTTTCTAGCAGAACTAACTCTATAAGCATTTTCATCCACTTTTGTAAAGAATGTAAATGACCATACAGCGGCAAGACCTACAACTGTGAATATTATTCTACTTAACATCGAAGTTGTACCGCCAAATAATGCTCCAACTAAATCAACACCAAATAAACCAACTGAACCCCAGTTAAGTCCACCAACTATTAAAAGAGTTAGAAATAATATGTTTAAAAATTTCATAATTTAACCTCCTAGTCATTAGTATAATGTGCAGTATAAAATATAGTATACTAAAGATAGTTTTTTTATTAAAATAAAGTATTAAAAAAATTAGCAATATCTAAATCAACTATACTAATATTTTCTTCAGTAATATTAATATTTTCAATTTCACTTTTTTCGTTTTCATAAATGTTACTTATTCCAGGTAATATATTTTCAAGAGCTTTTAATTTTTCTATATTATTTTCGTTAGGGAATACTAAATTCCAAAAGTTTTTTCCATTTCCACTACCTAAAACAATTTCAAGACTATCATATACTCCTTCATTCATAGTGTAGTTTAAACTTTCTTTTTTTTCATCATAATATATAGAGCCTATATTGATAGTAGAAGAATAGTTTAAATTCATTTCTTTTAATGTACTATTTACTAAAGTTAATATATCATCATTATTTGTTTTTAATAAATTTATTACTTCTTCTTTTGTAGAAAGAGTATCAATATTTAAAGTGTTATCTAAATAGTATGATATATCATCAGCTATAATACATTTGATTAATTGATCTTCATAAGAATCGCTATTTGCTACAACATGAACTCTAAAAGTCTCTTCTTTTATTTTTAATTCATTTGCAATATTATTTGATATATAAAGAGAAAGTAGTAGTATAGCAGTAATGAAAATTAAAAAACTGATGTTTAAATTCTTTTTTATAAATTTTGAAATTGAAAAATTTTGATTAACATTTAAATATATATTTTTAAAATTAGTTTGCATTTTGATCACCTAAAAATATTATTTACTATTTAAATTAAAATAAACTATCGAAAATGAACTATTTTTAAAATAATTTGAAGTCGTAAATAGAAGAAAAAAATAAGCCTACAAAACTCATTAAAAGTAGACAAAAAATACCGTTGAAATGAACTGTTTGCTATGCTAAAATGCATGTATGAGAGGAGAGAACGAAAGATGAATAAAATTAAATTATGCTGTTTTACAGTTAATTATACTCATTCATGTATAATTTCAAATAATTTTATAAGTAATGAACTAAAAGATGTAAAAGTAATTTATATTAATGAGAAGAGTGAAAAGAAAAAAATCAAAAATATAATTAAAAGATTTTATAGTAAAATGAATGACACTACATTTTATACTGAATGGTTAAATGAGGAGGTGATTAATGATTACGAAAATGAAAAATTCGTGTTTGTTATAAGTGGTAAGGAGAAATTTATTGAGGGAGTAAATGAGTATCTTAAATTTAATCAATTTAATGGTTATATAATAAATTGTTATGAAGTGTTTGATAGTTCAATTAAAATGGAAGAAATAATGGACAGACATGATTATTTTATAAATACAACAGGAATGGTCAGAAAAGAGAAATTTAAAGTAGTTTAAATTAAAATTAATATGTTATCTTAATATTATAATAAGTTATATATTTGATTAGCTCTTTAAATTTGGAGAGTTAATCAAGTATAATTAATTAGATATACTTTATTAAATTGTAGTTATATAATGATTTGAAATATCATATATTGATAAAAAGAGTGAAAAAATAATATAAAAATAAATATGAATTTTACAAAGAAAAACTAATACTTGCTAAACATAAAATTATCAGTAAATAAAAAATATTAAAAAATATTAAAAAAAGTATTGACATTTTATAATAAATTAGTTATAATAAATACATACACATTAAGAAATGCGGGTGTAGTTCAATGGTAGAATTCCAGCCTTCCAAGCTGGCTGTGTGGGTCCGATTCCCATCACCCGCTCCATGAATGTAAAACCGATTAATAGTCGGTTTTTTTTATTTTAATTTTGTGTTTTGTAGGTGATTTTATGGTTGGTGTTGACGAAAAAACAATTACAGTAGATTTATTACAAAAACCTGATTTAGTAATGAAAACTGATTGTTTTAACTTACTAGATACTTTAGAATGTGGCCAATGTTTTAGATGGACTAGAGTAGATAGTGGTAATGAAGATAGATATAAATCTGAATTTATAGGTGTAATTTCAGATAGAGTTATAAGAATAAGACAAAACGGAGATCATATTTTTGTGTTTTCTAATGTAAAAGAAAATTTAAAAGAGAAAATATGTTATTATTTTGACTTATATAATAATTATAAGAAAATAGAAAAAGTTATTTCATATATGGACGATAATATTAAAAAGTCTTTAGAAAATACTTCAGGGATACATATTTTAAATCAAGATAATCCTGAAACGTTACTTTCATATATTATTTCTTCAAATAATAATATACCACGTATAAAGAAGTCTATTGCAGAGATTTCTAAAAGATATGGTACACATGTTATTTTTGAAGATAAAGATTATTATTTATTCCCAACACTTGAGCAACTTAGGAATGTAACAGTTGCAGAGTTTAAAGAATGCGGAGTAGGATTTAGAGATAAATATTTAGTTAAAACTATTGCTGATCTTTTAGAAACTAATATTTGTAATGAACAAACTTCTAAACTTTCTAACGCTCAGCTAAAAAAAGTTTTAATGACTTTTGTTGGTGTTGGTCCTAAAGTGGCTGATTGTGTTATGTTGTTTTCTTTAGGTAGACAAGATGTGTTTCCAGTTGATGTTTGGGTAAAAAGAGTAATGGAAAAATTATACTTTGAAAAAGAAGCGTCAATTAAAGAAATAGAACGTTACGCAGCAAGAAATTTTGGTGAGTATGCTGGTATAGTTCAGCAACATTTATTTCACAATATAAGAAATGAAATGATTTAAGCATTAAATTTTACATAATTATATACAAAATTTGCATTTTTATTGACAAATAGATATAATTATGTTAAAATAAATTAGTAAAAATTTAAGTTATTAAATTATATGAGCTTACGGAGGTGTTTGTAGTGAGAGAAAATTTAACATTAGCTTGTACAGAATGTAAACAAAGAAATTATGAAACAGAAAAAAACAAAAAAAACAATCCTGATAGAATCGAGATGAATAAATTTTGTAAATTCTGTAAAAAACATACAGTACATAAAGAAACAAAATAATAGAATGGGGGACTTATAGTTATGAAAAACGGATTTTTTAAAAACGTGAAATCAGAACTAAAAAAAGTAGTATGGCCAACAAAGAAACAATTAATGAATAATACGTTTATGGTTCTATTTTTAGTTTTAGCAGTTTCTGCAATCGTTCTATTATTTGAACTAGTTGTACAAACTGTTGATGCTCAGCTATGGAACTATATAGCGTCTATTATCTAGTATTTCAGTGATAAGGAGTGATTTTGATTTTGGAAAAAGAAAACATTACAGACAAAGAAGTTACTTTAGATGTAAGTAATGAAGCAAATTGGTATGTTATATATATATATTCTGGATACGAAAATAAAGTTAAAGCAACTTTAGAAAAAGTTATAGAAAATAGAAATATGCAAGATGTAATACAAGAAATTGTTATTCCTATGGAAGAAGAAATAGAAATTAAAGATGGAAATCAAAAAACTTCTATAAAAAAAGTATTTCCTGGATACATATTAGTTAAAATGATTTTAACTGATGAAACTTGGTATGCCGTTAAATCGATTAAAGGTGTATTTAGTTTTGTTGGTGTTGGCGAAAAACCTATGCCACTAACAGATGAGGAAATGAAAAAATTAGGAATAGCAAGAGAAACTAGTCTTGATTTTGAAGTTGGAGACAGTGTTAGAATTACTACGGATCCTTTCTACAATTATCCTGCAGTTATTGAAAAAATATTAAGGGATAAACAAAGGGTAGTAGTTACAGTTGATATGTTTGGTAGAAAAACAACTGTAGATTTAGAATATGATCAAATACAAAAAATTGTATAATATTCTAAAATAAACATTATTAATAAATAATATTTATATATATATTATTTAAAGGAGGTGAAAAAGATGGCAGAGAAAAAAATAACTCACGTTGTTAAATTACAAATACAAGCTGGTAAAGCTAATCCAGCACCACCAGTTGGTCCAGCTCTTGGTCCTACAGGTATCAACATAATGATGTTTTGTAAAGATTTCAACGAAAAAACAGCAAAAGACGCAGGAATGGTTTTCCCAGTAATACTTACAGTATATGCTGATAAAACTTTTGAATACGTTCTTAAAACTCCACCTGCAGCAGTGTTACTTAAAAAAGCAGCTAAAATAGAAAAAGCTTCTGGAAAACCACACAAAGAAAAAGTTGGTACAGTAACAAGAGCTCAAGTAGAAGAAATTGCAAATATTAAAATGAAAGACTTAAACGCATCTTCTTTAGAATCAGCAGTATCAGTTATATCAGGTACAGCTAGATCAATGGGGATTGTAGTTAAAGACTAAAATTGGGAGAATATATTAAGTATATTCGCTAAAACCAAAGGGGGGAAAACGTAAAATGAGTAAAAGAATGAAAGAATGCTCAAAACTTATTGAAGTTACAAAAGTTTATGATATAAACGAAGCTTTAGAAGTTATGGAAAAAATGCCAAAAGCTAAATTTGATGAAACTGTAGAAGTTCACATTAAACTTGGTGTTGATGGTAAACAAGCAGATCAACAAGTTAGAGGAGTAGTAGTACTTCCAAACGGAACTGGTAAAACTAAAAAAGTTTTAGTTTTAGCTAAAGGAGACAAAGCTGAAGCTGCAAAAGCTGCAGGTGCAGATTTTGTTGGTGAAGATGATATGATTCAAAAAATAATCACTGAAGGGTGGTTAGAATTTGATACAGTTATCGCAACTCCAGATATGATGCCTGCACTTGGAAAAGTTGCAAAAATATTAGGACCTAAAGGTTTAATGCCTAATCCTAAATCTGGAACAGTTACAGTTGATGTTACTAAAGCAGTTACTGAAACTAAAGCTGGTAAAATCGAATACAGATTAGACAAAAACAATATAGTTCATTGTCCAATCGGTAAAGTATCATTTGGAACAGCTAAAATTAAAGAAAACTATGCTACATTACTTGAAGCTATAGTTAAAGCTAAACCAGCTGCTGCAAAAGGAACATACCTACAAGGTATATCAATTGCATCAACTATGGGTGCTGGAATAAAAGTTAGTCCAGCTTCAAAATAATTAATAATATAAATAAAAACCAAAGACAGTAGGTAAGTAACACTTGTAAATCCTACCGAGGTATTTTATAGAACGGATTTATAGTTCTACAAAGTATCTTGCTTTGTAGAATTATTTTTGTTATATAAATGTTATTGTTATTTAAAATATTAAGGAGGTGCTATAAAATGCCAAGTCAAAAAGTATTAAATGTTAAAAAAGAAAAAGTTACTATGCTTGCTGAAAAACTTAAAAAAGCTAAAATGGTTGTATTTTCTGAGTACAGAGGTATAACAGTATCTGACGATACAGCTTTACGTAGTAGTATCAGACAAAATGGTGACGAATACATGGTTTTAAAAAATTCAATAATAGTTCATGCTTGCAAAGAAGCAGGAATTGAAGGTGTAGAATCTTTAGAAGGTCCTACTTCAGTAGTTATTGGATATGAAGACTACGTATCTCCAGCTAAAGCTATCGCTGATTTTGCAAAAGATCACGATTTCTACAAAATTAAAGCTGGTATCATGGATGGGAAAGCAGTTAGTTTAGAAGAAGTTAACAAACTTGCTAAATTACCATCTAAAGAAACACTTTACTCTATGGTTGCTAGTGCGTTACTTGGAAATATCCGTAACTTAGCAGTAGTTTTAGATCAGACTAGAGAAAAATTAGAAACAAACGCTTAATATATATTTAAGCAAATAAATGTAAAGAATTGAAATATATTCGAAGGGAGAAATTAAAATGGAAAAAATAGAAAACTTAGTAGCTGAAATTGAAAAATTATCAGTAATCGAATTAGCTGATTTAGTAAAAGCTATCGAAGAAAAATTTAACGTATCTGCAGCTGCAGCAGCAGTAGTAGCAGGACCAGCAGCAGCTGGAGCAGCAGCGGCTGAAAAAACTGAATTCAACGTTGTATTAAAAGATGCAGGAGCAACTAAAATAGCAGTTATAAAAGCTGTTAGAGAAGCAACTGGTTTAGGTCTTAAAGAAGCTAAAGATTTAGTTGATACAGCACCACAAACAGTTAAAGAAGCTATGCCAAAAGAAGATGCTGAAAAATTAGCTGAAAGCTTAAAAGCAGCAGGAGCTATGGTAGAACTTGTTTAATATTTTAAATTATATTAAATAACAATAGTTATACATTAACCATCATTTCATTTATTTGAAGTGGTGGTTTTATTTTATA
>CAYJMD010000004.1:76209-102217 GCA_964371585.1 uncultured Clostridiaceae bacterium | reverse complement strand
TTTCTGCTATTTTTTTATTTTATTAGAATTATTTGCTGAATATTTACTTTAATTATTTTTTTATGATATAATTGTAATATAATTTGGAGGTAGTATAATGGGTAAATGTGAAGGTTGTAGTGGATGTAGTATTCCTACAAAACTTATTAAAATAGTAGAAAAATATAAAGATATAGATGGAGGTATAATGGGAGCTCTTCATGAAGTTCAAGATCTTTATGGATACATTTCAGATGAAAATCAAAAATATTTAGCTGAAGCTTTAAATGTTTCTCTTTCGGATATTACAGGTATCATTACTTTCTATTCTAGGTTTTCAACTAAGCCAAAAGGTAAATATAATATACAAGTTTGTATGGGAACTGCATGTTATGTTAAAGGAGCAGAAGCTGTAATTGAAAAGTTTAAAAGTGAACTTTTAGTTAAAGTAGATGAAGTTACTAAAGATGGACTTTTTTCTATTGAACCAGTTAGATGTGTAGGCGCTTGCGGACTTGCTCCAGCTATTGTTATAAATGGTGAAGTTTATGGTAAAGTTGAAGAAAAGCAAGTGAGTGAAATTATTGGTAAATATATGGACTTGGAGGTTAAATAAAAATGGCAAAAACTTTTAAAGATTTAGAAAATATAAGAGAGAAAATGTTACCTAAATTAAAAAATAAAAGAATAATGGTTTGTGCAGGGACTGGATGTCACTCTTCTAAAAGTGATAAAATTATAGATTCAATATCATCTATATTGAAAGAAAAAGATGTTAAGGGTGTTAGCGTAAGTAAAACTGGTTGTTTTGGATTTTGTGCTAAAGGACCAATCGTTGTAATTGAACCAGATCAAATATTTTATGAGCAAGTATCGGTAGATGATAGTTTAGATATAGTTCAAAGTATTATTGATAATACATATGTAGAAAGATTAATGACTAAGGAAGAAGATAAACTTATTGTCAAATGGAATGAGCTTAATTTCTATAATAAACAAAAAAGAATTGCTCTTAGAAACTGTGGATACATGAATCCTGAAAATATTGATGAATATATTGCAAACGATGGATATAAAGCTTTAGAAAAAGTAATGACATCTATGACTAAAGAAGATGTAGTTAGTGAAGTTTTAAACTCTGGTTTAAGAGGAAGAGGTGGAGCTGGTTTCCCTACTGGTAAAAAATGGGAATTTACTAAAAATGTGGAAGAAAACGAAAAATATGTTTGTTGTAATGCTGATGAAGGTGATCCAGGTGCATTTATGGACAGAAGTATTTTAGAAGGTGATCCACATAGTGTTATAGAAGCTATGATTATTGCTGCATATACAATTGGTGCTAGTAGAGGATATATATACATAAGAGCAGAATATCCTATTGCTGTAGATAGATTAAATATAGCTATTAAGCAAGCTGAAAAATATGGTATACTTGGAGATAATATACTTGAAACAGGATTTAATTTTAAACTTGAATTAAGACTTGGAGCAGGAGCTTTTGTTTGTGGTGAAGAAACTGCACTTCTTGAATCTGTTGAGGGAAAAAGAGGAGAACCTAGAATAAGACCACCATTTCCAGCTATTAAAGGTGTGTTTGGAAAACCAACACTTCTTAATAATGTAGAAACTTATGCTAATATTTGTCCTATTATACTAAACGGATCTAATTGGTATAATAAAATTGGTACTAAAAACTCTAAAGGTACAAAAGTATTTGCTTTAGGTGGTAATATTAACAATGTAGGACTTGTAGAAGTACCTATGGGAGTTACATTAAGAGAAATAGTTCATGATATAGGTGGAGGAATTCCAGAAGGCAGAAAGTTTAAAGCTGCACAAACTGGTGGACCTAGTGGTGGATGTATTCCAGCTTCCCTTATAGATACTCAAATTGATTATGATTCATTAACATCAATTGGTTCTATGATGGGATCTGGTGGTCTTATTGTAATGGATGATTCAAAATGTATGGTAAATATAGCTAAATTTTTTCTTGATTTTACTGTAGATGAATCTTGTGGTAAATGTACACCATGTAGAGTTGGTACTAAAAGAATGCTTGAAATTTTAGAAAGAATTACTGAGGGTGAAGGTAGAAGAGGAGATATTGAACTTTTAGAAGAACTTTCTTATGAAATTAAAAGATCATCACTTTGTGGACTTGGTCAAACAGCTCCAAATCCAGTACTAAGTACAATTAGATATTTTAGAGATGAGTATGAAGCACATATAATAGATAAAAAATGTCCAGCTGGTGAATGCAAAAAATTACTTGATGTTGTAATTGATCCTGAAAAATGTAAACAATGCGGACTTTGTACAAAAGTTTGTCCTGTAAATTGTATATCTGGCGAGGTAAGAAAAGGACCATTTAAAATAGATAATAGTAAATGTATTAAATGTTTAGCTTGTATAAGTAAATGTCCATTCAAGGCAATATCTAAATAGGAGGAAATAAATGATAAATATTAAAATAGATAATATAGATATTAAAGTAAAAGAAGGAACAACTATTTTAGAAGCTGCAAGGCAAGTTGGTATTGAAATACCAACACTTTGTTTTTTAAAAGATATAAATGAAGTAGGGGCTTGTAGAATGTGCCTTGTTGAAGTTGAGGGTATGAGGAATTTAGCTACTAGTTGCATGCTTAAGGCTGAAGATGGTATGGTTATACATACTGCAACTCCTGATATAATTAAGAGTAGAAAAATGACTTTAGAATTATTACTTTCTAATCATAATAAAGAGTGCTTAACATGTATAAGAAATACAAATTGTGAACTACAAACTTTAGCAAAAAAATATAGAATAACAAGAGTTAGGTTTGAAGGTAAAAAAACTCCTCCTAAATTAGATATGAGCTCACCTTGCATTGTTCGTGATACTTCAAAGTGTATTATGTGTCAAAGATGTGTTAGTGTTTGTAAAAATGTTCAAAGTGTCTCAGCTCTTACTAAAGTAGGAAGAGGATTTAATACAACAATAGGAATAGCTCAAGATATGGGAATCGCATCTTCAACTTGCGTCGGATGTGGACAATGTATTGTTAATTGTCCTGTAGGTGCATTAAAAGAAAGAGATGTTATTGAAGATGTAGTAAGTGCAATAAATAATAAAGATTTACATGTTGTAGTTCAAACTGCACCTTCTGTAAGAGCTGCTTTAGGTGAAGAGTTCGGTCTTGATATTGGAACTTTAGTAACTAAAAAAATGGTATCAGCACTTAAACTTGCTGGTTTTGATAAAGTATTTGATACAGATGTAGCAGCAGATTTTACAATTATGGAAGAAGGAACAGAATTTATAGAAAGATTAAAAAAAGGTAAAAATCTTCCTATGATTACTTCATGTAGTAGTGGATGGATAAATTTTGCAGAAAAGTTTTATCCAGAAATTTTAGATAATCTTTCATCTACTAAATCTCCTATGGAAATAATGGGTGTTCTTATTAAAAAGTATTATGCAGAAAAAAATAACATACCTGAAGATAAAATATACTCGGTTGCTGTTATGCCTTGTAGTAGTAAAAAAGGTGAAATGCTTAGAGAATCTTTAAAAGTTGACTCAAAACAGATGATTGATGCAGTTCTTACAACAAGAGAAACAGCAAGATTACTAAAAGAACTTAATATTGATCTAGTTAATATAAAAGATGAAGAATTTGATAATCCTTTAGGAGTAGCAACAGGAGCTGGTCATATATTTGGTGTTACAGGTGGAGTTATGGAAGCTGCAATAAGAAGTGTTGCTGATGCTTTAGAGCAAAAAGATATACAAAAAATAGAATACGAAGAGTTAAGAGAGCTTAAAGGTATTAAAGAAGCTACATTAAATATAGCTGGAAAAGATATAAATATTGCTGTCGTACAAGGACTTTCAAATGCTAGAAAGGTTTGTGAAGAAATAAAAAATGGAACTAGTAAATACCAATTTATTGAAATTATGACTTGTCCGGGAGGTTGTATAATGGGTGGAGGACAACCAATTACAACTAGTTATCAAAAAGCTAAATATAATATAGCTAAATTAAGAGCTTCTGCTTTATATAAAACAGATAGAGAAGCAGTATATAGAAAATCGCATAAGAATCCTGATGTTATTAAGATTTATAAAGAGTATATAGGGACCCCTAATGGTAAATTTGCTCATAAAATATTACATACTCACTATAATAAGCAAGAAGTATATGTGAAAAAATAAAATTTAAAATTAATAGATTTGTTAATAGTAAAATAAATAATAAACTGAAAATGAAAACTAAATTTAATAATAAAAGTAATCTAGTAAAAATATACTAGGTTACTTTTGTTTTTTCTTTACTTTTAATTAGTATTGTGGTAAAATAGATGGAAGTTTGATAATTAAAAATTAAGATTTACTAATTATGTATATCTAGTTTCTGAAAGGAGAATTTTCATGTTTAGAAAGAGGGTTTCACTATCATCACTAGCATTAAAAGCAAACTCTGGAGATCAGCAAGCGGAAAAACATCTAAAAAAAGTCTTTAAAAACGAAGGGGTATTTAATGAATTTATGCTCTATGAAGAAGAGGCTTTTGACAGGCGAGGAGAACAGGAAGAAGAATATTTATTTGCAAATAATATTGATGCACAAAAACTTATGGAAATATATTTAGAAGTTTTATGTTTAAATAATAATAAATTTGATGAACATGGAAAACTTTGTATGTCTGAGATAATGTTATGTAATTTAGAAAGTTCATTTGGGTTTTTTAAAAAATTTATTAAAATAGAAATAAAAAAAATTTCAAAACAATTAACAGATCCCAATGTTCCTGTAGTCTATAAGAAAAAATTAGAAATAGTTTTAAATATTTTAAAGAAAAGAAATTCTCAAAAGATAAGATTATTCTCTATTATGGAATTTGTTAATAATAGTTACGTATCAGCATATTACGATATATTAAATGATAGAGTATTTGATAGCATAACTCCTGAAGAAGAAAAAAAGATTGAAGATAGTATTAAAAAAATACAAAAAGGAAATAAACTTGTTATAGTACCATTACTATTTACAATATATATAGCTAAAATTAAGATTTTTAATATATATTTTAGAGTAGCTATTGTTATGCTAAATGATTATCTTTTTAGTTTAAAATCACAAAAGAAACAAATTTTAAACTCTTTAAAAAATAAGAAAATAAATTATTCTTTTATAAAAATTTAATTTGAAACAGTGTGTAATAAATTATACACTGTTTTTTATTTTATTTTTATTTTTGCAACACTTTTAAAAAACTAATTTTTATGTAAATTATTTTGTATAACTTTACAAACTTAACAGTATATGATATAATTAATTATCTTTAAATTATTATAGTTACTGATTATGTAGCTAGCACTTAAAGAAATAATTATTTTTTTGGAGGAATAAAAATGAAAATTAAAGCAAAAGTCATAAAACATGACGATACTAGAGAGCAAGGAGGGCTAACATTTAACCAATTAATGGATCTTGAAGATAAAAATAGGTTAATTACCATTCCTAAAAATTATATTCATATGGTAGCTCAAATTATAAATGAAGATAAAGTTACATATATTAAACAATTTTCTATTATCAATAAAAATTATAAAATTGAAGAAGGGAAATTTTTTGATCCTGCGGAAGTGTTCTCATTTATTTCTTCTGCTAGTGATATGATAACTATATTTGATAAATTTTTGAAAGATTCGGATAAGCAATTAGCTAAAATATTTTATTTTAAAAAAGGAGCATAATATGGTGAAAATGGATAATATAATAACCTCATTTGAGGTTATTTCTATTTCTAAATTTAACAAGTTATTAGTAATGATTGCAGGTAATAATAAGGTTTTATCTAAAGAAAAGAAGAGCAAGTTATTAAACCCTAAATATCTGGAAATAAATTTAATTTTAAAATCAGAATATAATGTGAGTCCAAATAAGGTTATTATATTAAAAAAAGATTTGTCATATCTAATTAGTAAAACAGTTAAAGATATGGATTACTCTGAGCACTTAAATGATTTAAAACTGACATTTTTAAATTTAAGACATATTAAAAATAGGTCAAAAAATTTATTTACAATTAAAATGGCTAAAGAGACATTGGCTTTAATGTTACTATATTTGAAAAATCATAATAAACATTATGATAAGTTATTTGATAAATTAGTAAAATCATCTGATAAGTTTATATATTTAAGTTTTGAACAAGTAAGTTTACTAATATCATATGAATACTATTTTAAAGAAATGCCGATTTTTGATATAGTAAACAGTTAAATCACAAGGAGTTAAAAAATGCCAGCATTAACATATAATCGTATAGTAAATAAAGCATCTAACATAGAATCAATAGAGATTGAGAATGAATATCTTTTTGACCTTTTAGTTACATTTCAAAAATCGTCTAAATATAGGCGGGAACATCTAAAATTACTAATTATATACAATAAAAATCAAGATAAAGATATAATTACAATTAACATAGATGAATTTATTAGATATTTTGAAAAAGTATTAACAAGTCACCAAAAAACTTATATAAAATTCGAAGTTAACTATAAATACTATTAAATTTAACTTTTAAAATAAACCTAATTATTTAGGTTTGTTTTTTTATGCTGTTTTTAGGCTAATAAAAATATATCTATATCACTTAAAATTACTTTAAAAACTTGATATTACTGGCAAGTTGTAGTAAAATATATAAGTCAAATAAAATAACAAAGGGGGATAAAAATGAGTATATCAAAAGAAGATATTAAACACATTGCAAATTTATCAAGACTTATTGTAACAGATGAGCAAATAGAAAAATATAGTAAGGATTTATCTAATATTGTTGATATGGCAAGTAGTATTAATGAGGTCAGTACAGATAATGTAAAACCTACAACACATGTTATAGAAAATGTAAATGTATTTAGAAAAGATGAAGTGAAACCTTCATACGATAGAGAAGTGATTCTTAAAAATGCACCTTCTAAAGATGCTGGGTGTATTTCTGTTCCAAAGGTGGTAGAATAATGAGTTTATATAGTTTAACAATATATGAGATTAAAAATAAAATATTAAATAAAGAAGTAACTATTAAAGAAGTATTAGATAGTGTTTTTGCTAGAATTGAAGAAGTTGAACCTAAAGTTAAAGCATATATTTCTTTAAATAAAGATTATGCATATAAAAGAGCTGAGGTATTACAAGAGAAGCTTAATAATTCAGAAGATATTGGTATACTAGGAGGAGTTCCTATTGCCATTAAAGATAATATATCTATGAAAGATACATTAACTACATGTGCTTCAAAAATGCTTGAAAATTATGTAGCAGTGTATAATGCAGATGTTGTAGATAGATTAGAAAATGAAGGAGCAATAATAATCGGTAAAACGAATATGGATGAATTTGCTTTTGGATCATCTACTGAAAGTTCATATTTTAAAAAGACTGCCAATCCATACGATACTAATAAAGTACCTGGTGGATCTTCTGGTGGAAGTAGTGCAGTAGTATCAGCAGATATGGCAATAGCTTCTCTAGGAAGTGATACGGGTGGAAGTATTAGACAGCCAGCTTCATACTGTTCAAATGTTGGGTTAAAACCTACATATGGACTTGTATCTAGATTTGGACTTGTTGCATTTGGATCGTCGCTAGATCAAATAGGACCGTTTACTAAAACTGTTGCAGATAGTGCACTTATGCTAAATGTAATTGCAGGATATGATAATAAAGATTCAACATCAATTAAAAAAGATAAAATAGATTATACAAACTCTTTAATAAATGATGCTAAAGATATGGTTATAGGTGTTCCTAAAAAATTCTTAAATGAAGGTGTAAGCCAGGATGTACTAAATGCATTTAACAGTGCAATAAAGAAATATGAGGAACTTGGAGCTAAAATAGTTGAAGTTGATTTTGACTATATTAAAAAAGCGCTTCCAGTATACTATATTATTGCAACTGCTGAAGCATCTTCAAATTTAGGTAGATTTGATGGTATTAAATATGGGCATAGAACAGAAAACTTTACAGATTTAACAGATTTATACAAAAAATCTAGAACTGAAGGTTTTGGTGATGAAGTTAAAAGAAGAATAATGCTTGGAACATATGTATTAAGTAGTGGTTATTATGATGCTTATTATAAAAAAGCTTCACAAGTTAGAACTTTAATAATTGAAGAATTTAAAGCTATGTTTAAAGAGGCAAATGTTCTTATGATGCCAACAGCTCCAAATACAGCATTTGAATTTGGTTCTAAGACAACAAATCCTATTGAAATGTATTTAGAAGATATATTTACAGTTCCAATTAATATAGCAGGACTTCCAGCTATATCAATTCCATGCGGATTTGATAAAGATAATATGCCAATTGGACTTCAAATAGTTGCAAATGTACTAGATGAAGAAACAATGTTTAAAGCAGCATATACCTTCGAACAAAATACTGACTTTAATAAAGTTAGACCTAACATATAAAAAAATTAAAATTAAATGAATAAAATGATAAATTAAACGAAAAAAGGAGGAATAAAATGTTACAATCAAAACTTTTGTGTGATACAAAAAAACAGTGGCCTACGGAAGCTACTATTAAAAGTCATGGACTTTTAATTAAAGGCGGATATATAAAACAGATTGCATCTGGTATATATACTCTTATGCCTCTTGCTAAAAGATCGATTACTAAAATTGAAAATATAATAAGAGAAGAAATGAATAATATAGACTCACAGGAGATACTAATGCCTCTTGTATCTACAAAAAAAATCTGGGATTTATCAGGTAGATATGATAGTATAGGTAGTGAACTTTTAAGATTTGAAGATAGAGCAGGAACAAAAATGGTTCTTTCTATGACTCATGAAGAAGCTACAGTATTTTCACTTATGAATGATGCCTCTTCATATACTAAATATCCGTTTGCTGTATATCAAATCCAAACTAAATTTAGAGATGAAGCAAGACCAAGAGCTGGCCTTATTAGAGTAAGAGAATTTACAATGAAAGATGCATATTCTTTCCATACAAATGAAGAATCTTTAGATGAAGAATATAATAAATATTATAAAGCTTATGAAAATATCTTTAGAAAAACAGGAATTAAAGAAGTAGTTGCTGTTAAATCTGATACTGGTATGATGGGTGGCTCTATGGCTCATGAATTTATGCTTCTTACAGATGCAGGTGAAGATAAAATAATTACTTGTTCATCTTGTGATTATAGCGCGAATATGGAAGTTGCATATACAAATAAATATGATGTATTAAATACTTCTAAATCTGAGCTTACAAAAATATCTACACCAAACACTAAAACTATAGATGAATTAAGTGAAATGTTAAATATTCCTAAAAACGGACTTACTAAAGCTGTTATATATACAAGATTAGATACTAAAGAAACAATTATTGTTTTCATTAGAGCAGATAAAGATGTTAATGAAACAAAACTTAGAAATTTACTTAAAATAGATGATGAACAACTTGTTGCTAAAAAACAAGGAGATGATGGAATCTGTTATGGATTTGTAGGACCAAAAGATTTAAATCTTACTGGTATAACTGTAGTATATGATAATTCACTTAAAAATGAAGTAAACACTGTAGTTGGAGCAAATGAAATTGATTTTCATTATACAGGATTTGACTTTACTACTATGACTGCATGTGAATTTGTAGATGTAGCTAAAGTTGACACTGAAGACTATTGTCCAATCTGTAATAATAAATCAATTCAAATATCAAACGGTATTGAAGTTGGTAATATATTTAAACTTGGTGATAAATATACTAAAGATTTAAATATGACATATTCAGATGAAAACTCTAAACTAAAAAATCCTATTATGGGATGTTATGGAATTGGTATAGGTAGATTATTTGCTTCTGTTATAGAAAAAAGAAGTACAGATACTGTAATAGATCTTCCTATGAGCATTGCACCATTTGAAGTACATGTACTAGCTATAGATTATACTAAAAATGAGGATATAAAAAATATAGCTGATAATATATATTCAAAACTTAAAGCTTTAGGTGTAGATGCATTACTTGATGATAGAAATAAATCTTTTGGTAATAAAATGAGTGATAGTGAGCTTATTGCAGCTCCAATTAAACTTGTAATTAGTAAAAGAAATATTGAAAATCTTGAAGTTGAAGTTAAATTTACTAATAATGAAGAAGCTACAATGGTTAGTTTAGATAATATAGTAGAATTTGTTGCTACTAAAAAAGAAGAGATGTTAAAGGAGCTAAAATAATGAGAGAAGATTATGAAGTTGTAATAGGCCTTGAGGTACATGCAGAGCTTTCTACTAATACTAAAGCATACTGTTCATGTTTAAATAAATTTGGTACAGATCCAAATACTTCATGTTGCCCAATATGTACAGGGATGCCAGGAGTACTTCCTGTTATAAATGAAAAAGTAATTGAATATGCAGTTAAGATGGGGCTTGCTACTGATTGTACAATAGCTAAGTTTTCAAAACAAGATAGAAAAAACTATTTCTATCCAGATCTTCCTAAAGCATATCAAACATCTCAGTATGATTTACCTCTATGTGAAAAAGGACACCTTGATATTGAAGTTGAAGGTGCTAAAAAAACAATAGGTATTACAAGAATACATATTGAAGAAGATGCAGGGAAATTAATTCATGATGAATTTACAGGTTCAACACTTCTTGATATGAATAGATGCTCTGTTCCTTTAATTGAAATAGTTTCTGAGCCAGATATAAGAAATGCTAAAGAAGCTGTTGCGTACATGATGGGAATTAAAAGTATACTTGAATATCTTGAAATATGTGATTGTAAAATGCAAGAAGGTTCTTTAAGATGTGACGTTAACTTATCAGTAAGAAAACACGGAGCTAAAGAATTTGGAACAAGAACAGAAACTAAAAACTTAAACTCATTTAAATCAATTGAAAGAAGTATTGAGTTTGAAATAGATAGACAAATAAAAGAGTTAGAATCAGGTGGGAAAATATACCAAGAAACTCGTCGTTTTGATGATGCAAGAGGTGTTGGTTATGCCATGAGAACAAAAGAAGATGCTCATGATTATAGATATTTTGAAGAACCAGATCTTGCTCCAATTGTACTTTCAGATGAATATATTTTAAATATTAAAAACAATCTTCCTGAAATGCCACATACAAGAAGACAAAGATATATGACTGAATATAACTTATCTGAATATGATGCAACTCAGCTTACAAATCAAAAAGCGTTTGCAGACTATTTTGATAAAACATTAGCAGTTCATAATAATGCTAAATCTATTGCTAACTGGTTAATGAGTGATTTCTCAAGAATGCTTAATGAATCATCAACTGAACTTTCAGATTCTTTAGTTAAAGAAGAAAATTTAGCTAAATTAATAAAACTTATAGATAAAGATGTAATATCATCTTCAATTGCCAAAAAAGTATTTACTGAAATGTTTGAAACAGGAAAAGATGCTGAAGTAATAGTTGAAGAAAAAGGTCTTATGCAAATAACAGATACATCAGCTATAGAAAAAATAGTAATAGATGTAGTTGATCAAAATACACAAAGTGTTGAGGATTATTTAGCTGGTAAAGATAAAGCTATAGGTTTTTTAGTTGGTAAAATAATGAAAGAAACAAAAGGTAAAGCTAATCCAAAAATAGTTAATGAATTATTAATGAAAGTTTTAGCTAGCAAAAAAGGAGAATAATTATGAATGAAATAAAAGTTTTTGGACATGAAAATCCAGACTTAGATTCAACAGCTGCAGCCTATGCTGCAGCATACATGTTAAATCAAAGACAAGACGGAAACACATATGTTCCATATGTTTTAGGTCAATTTAATAAAGAAGTGAAATACATTGTAAATGAATATGGTATAAATCTTAATATGCCTATTTTATCAAATATAGAAGATGAAGCAGAAGTTGTATTAGTTGATCATAATGAATTTGTACAAAGTGTAAACAATATAGAGCATGCTAAAATTAAAATGGTTATAGATCATCATAAAATAGATAATTTTAAAACATCTGAACCTTTAGAATATATAGCAAGACCTGTTGGAAGTACTTGTACAATAATATTTGAAATGCTTAAACAAATGAATAAATTAGATAATAGAGATGTAAATATAATGCTACTTAGTGCTATACTGTCAGATACTCTTATATTAAAATCACCTACAGTAACAAACTATGATATAACTGCTGTTAATGAACTTTCTGAATTATTAGAATTAGATTATAAAGAATTAGGATTTAATTTACTTGCTGCAGGTGCAGATTTAAGTGATTTAACTAAAGAAGAACTAATTAGTGTAGATAGTAAAGTATTTGAGTTTAACCGGAGTTAAAATGGAAATTAATCAAATAAATGCTGTTGACTTAAATAATATTTTAAGTAGACAAGCTGAGCTTGAAGAAATGATGAATAAAATCATATCTGATAAATCTTTAGATCTATTTTTAGTTATAATAACTGATATAGTTAATTGTAACTCTGAAATGATAGCTATTGGGAGTAAAACAGATATTGCTGAAAAAGCATTTAATGTAGTATTGGAAAATAATAGAGCTTTATTACCAGGAGTTGTTTCTCGTAAGAAACAAGTTGTTCCAGCTCTTCAAAAAGTTATGTAACAAAAATAAAAAATATAATATACGATTAATATACAATACAACATAAGAATAGTCATTTGTGGCTATTCTTTTTTGTGTTTTATGCTTTTTGTCTGGTTTTGATTGAAAAATGTCATATATTATGGTATACTTATTAGGTAAAAGATTACATAATTAAATAAAAATTTATTTAAAGGAGAAATAACATGGAAAACTATGTAGTAAAAATATCAGGAAAGTCAGTTGACTTATGTCTTCCTAATTATAAGGATGCAGCAAAATTTGTTGAATGGTTAAACGATTCAGAAGTAACAGAGTGTATTAGTATGTCAACTTCTATTGTAAATCAACAAATGGAAGAGGAATATCTTAAAAATTGTAATACAAGTTCTAGCGAATATACTTTTACTATAGTTACTAAATTTAATCCAAGCAATATTAATCTTATCGGTTCTATTTCACTTAGAAAGATAAATTACATCCACAGAAGAGCAGAGCTTGGAATAATGATTGGTGATAAAAATAGCAGAAGTAAAGGTTATGGTACAGAAGCAATAAATTTACTGCTTGGATATGCATTTAACAGTTTAAATTTAAACACGGTATCACTTACTGTACTTGCGTTTAATACAGCTGCAATTAAGTCATATGAAAAAGTAGGATTTAATCATGCTGGAAGGTTAAGAGAAGCTAGATATTCAAATGGAAAATATCATGATATAGTAATTATGGATATTACCAAAAATGATTTTGAAAGAAATAATACTTCAAAAGAAAATGTAGAGTAGAAATATTCTAATTAAACTATGATATAATATAATTTATATCGTAGTTTTTTGTTAACTTTTTATGATTTTAAATTGATATTTGTATATTTTTTTATAAATATAACTATAGTCAGCTATGAGAGGAGATTATGCTGGAAATATGAACAAAAGTGTGGTATAATTATATCTATTGAAAACAGTATATATATGACTTGAAAAAATTGTTAGCAGAGGAGAGTGTAAATACCAAAATTTATTGTTGTATTTACCATAGCTAACTATAGGGGGGAATATGGATAGAAAAAGTATAAATGTAGCGTTTATGGGAACACCTGATTTTGCTAAGGCTTCTCTTGAGGCTTTAATAAATGCAGGATATAATGTTAAGCTTGTTGTAACAAAAGTAGATAAACCTGTTGGGCGTGGAATGAAAATAAAATATTCAGAGGTTAAGCAGTATGCAATAGAAAAGAATATTGAAATATGTCAGCCAGAAAAAGTAAAAAACAATCAAGAGTTTTTTGATAAGTTAAAAGAACTTGATTTAGACTTTATAGCTGTAGTTGCATATGGGAAAATACTTCCTAAAGAAGTACTTGATATCCCAAAATATGGATGTATTAATGTACATGGTTCATTACTTCCTAAATATAGAGGAAGTGCTCCTATTCAGTGGAGTATTATAAATGGAGATAGTGTTACAGGTGTTACAACTATGTTTATGGATGAAGGTATGGATACAGGTGATATGCTTCTTAAAGCTAATACTAGTATATCACAAGAGGATAATTTAGAATCTGTGTATAATAGATTAAAAGATATTGGGGGCAAGCTATTAGTAGAAACATTAGATGGAGTAATAGATAATACTATAAAAAGAGAAAAACAATCTAATGAATTTACAACTGCTCCTATGATATCAAAAGAAATGACTAAAATTGATTTTAATAAAACTGCAGTGCAAGTTTGTAACTTAATTAGAGGTTTAAATCCTTTTCCTTCTACACATGCAATTTACGAAGATGGTAGTATGTTTAAAATTGGAAGTGTTACAGTAGTAGAAAATGAGAACAACCTTGATTACAAACCTGGTCAAATAGTTAAAATAACAAAAAATGAAATAATAGTAAAATGTAGTGATGGTAGCATTAGTATAAATACTATTAAGCCAGAAGGTAAAAAAATGATGGATATTGTTTCTTTTATTAATGGCAATAAAATTATTAAAGAAGGAGAATTTTTTAAATGATAAATTTAAATGATTATACAATTGAAGAATTAGAAAAATTACTTGAAAGTTTAAATGAAAAGAAATTTCATGCAAAACAAATTTTTAAGTGGATACATAGAGAAAAAGTAACTGATATTAATGATATGACAGATATTTCTAAAAGTTTAAGAGAAAAACTTAAAGAAATAGCTTATGTATCACAACTTGAAATTATACATGCTCAAAAGTCTAAAAAGGATGGTACAATTAAATTTTTAATTAAACTTGATGATAAGTGTGCTATTGAATCTGTATTTATGAAATATAATCATGGTAATACATTATGTGTTTCAACTGAAGTAGGATGTAAAATGGGATGCAAGTTTTGTGCATCAACTGAAGATACTTTCCAAAGAAAGATGCTTGCTTGTGAAATAGAAGGACAAATAATTGCTATTGAAAAATATACTAAAGAGCGTATATCAAATGTTGTTTATATGGGAATAGGTGAACCTCTAGATAACTATGATAATACAATAAAATCTATTAAATTGATAAATAGTCCCTTTGGTCTTAATATAGGAGCAAGACATATTAGTTTATCTACTTGTGGACTTGTTGATGAGATTTATAAACTTGCTGATGAAAAAATTCAGTGTACTCTTTCTATTTCTCTTCATAGCACAAGAGATGAAGATAGGAAAAAAATAATGCCAATTGCTAATAAATATAGCATTAAACAACTTATAGATTCTTGTAAATACTACATTAACAAAACCGGTAGAAGAATTAGTTTTGAGTATGCACTTTTAGGAGGAGTTAATGATAATAAAGAAACTGCTCTTGAACTTGCTAAATTATTACGTGGTATGATTGCTCATGTTAATTTAATTCCAGTAAATGAAATTAAAGATGGTAAGTTTACTAAACCTAAAGAGGCAAATGTTCAAATATTTATGAATACACTTAATTCAAGTGGAATAATAGCTACAGTAAGAAGAGAGCTTGGATCAGATATTGATGCTGCTTGTGGACAGCTTAGACAAAAATTCTTAGATGAAAAATAAGATGTGAGTTGTATAAAAAGCATATTAAAATAAAAGTAGAATAAATAAAACAAAACTAGTATGAGTACATTTTATGTTTTCATACTAGTTTTTATTTTACAATTTATACAATTATATAAATTATATAAGTTAATATAATTATAGTTTATAATTTAATTTTTGCTATTGTAACGCCATATTGACCTTCATAATAATTTCCAAGTCTAAATGAGTCTATGTACTTACATTTTTTTAAGTAGTCATGAACTGCGGTTCTTAAAATGCCACCACTTTTACCATGCACAATTCTAATTTCACTAGCTTTATATGTATAAGCATCTTTTATAAACGTTTCAAGTTCAAATAAAGCTTCATCTTTTGTTTTATGTCTAAGCATAAGTTCATTATCAAAATTATGAGTATAATTTGAGTGAATATTTATTTTTGACTCTTTTTTTACAGTATTTATTTCAATCTTTTCTACATTTCTACTATTTGTTTTTATTATTTTTGAGTTTATTTTAGCTGTAATACTATCATTATTATTTCTAATAATTGTTCCTTTTAACTTACTATTTTTTAACCTTATATTATCATTAATTTCTAAATTCTTTTCCATATTTAAAATTATATCATATTAAATAGCAAATTTAAAGAGATTAAAAATAATATATGAACTAACATATGGATATATACATGAATTAAATATGTAAATTATGTACCTAATATCCTTTAAATACTTGAATATATGTGTAAAAATTGGTATAATAATATAGAAAAAAGAAAGAGGATTTTATGAACAAAGATTTAATTAGAAATTTTAGTATAATAGCACATATAGATCATGGAAAGTCTACTCTTGCAGATAGACTACTTCAACTTACTAACAGTATTGAAGATAGAAAAATGCAAGCTCAACTTTTAGATAATATGGACATAGAAAGAGAAAGAGGTATAACAATCAAATCACAGCCAGTTAGAATGAAATACAAGGCAAACGATGGTAAAGAGTATATCTTAAATCTTATAGATACTCCAGGACATGTTGATTTTAACTATGAAGTTTCAAGATCACTTGCTGCTTGTGAAGGAGCGATATTAGTTGTTGACGCAGCTCAAGGTGTAGAAGCTCAAACTTTAGCTAACGTGTATCTAGCACTAGAAAACAACTTAGAAATACTTCCTGTATTAAATAAGATAGATCTTCCAGCTGCAAGACCACTAGAAGTTAAAAATGAGATAGAAGATATTATTGGGATTGAAGCTATGGATGCTCCTGAAATATCTGCCAAAACAGGTATTAATGTTGAAAGCGTTTTAGAAGAAATTGTAAATAAAGTACCTGCACCAAAAGGCGATGAAAATGCACCTACTGCTGCTCTTATATTTGACTGTGTATATGATAATTACAAAGGCGCAGTTTCATATATAAGATTAGTTGATGGTACATTAAGAAAAGGTGATAAAATAATTACTATGTCAAATGAAGCAGCTTTTGAAATAACAGAAGTTGGATATTTTAAACCTGGTGATTATGAAGAGTGTGAAGTATTATCAGCTGGTGAAGTTGGGTACTTTACAGCAAGTATTAAAAAAATATCAGATATTAAAGTAGGAGATACTGTTACTCATAGCTCAGTTAGATGCAAAGAAGCAATAAAAGGGTATAAAGAAGTACAGTCTATGGTGTATTCAGGTATATTCCCAGCCGATGGTAGTGATTATGAAGAGTTAAAAGAAGCTTTAGAAAAATTAAAATTAAATGATGCTTCACTTAATTTTGAGCTTGAATCTTCAGCAGCTCTTGGACATGGATTCAGATGTGGTTTCTTAGGATTATTACATATGGAAATAGTTCAAGAAAGATTAGAAAGAGAATATAATTTAAGTTTAATTACAACAGCCCCTTCTGTTATATACAAGGTGCATACTAACTCTGGTGAAGTTTTAGAAATATATAATCCATCAGATATGCCACCAGCTGCAAAGGTTAATTATTTAGAAGAACCTATTTGTAAAACAGATATAATAGTTCCTAAAGAGTTTGTTGGTAATATAATGGAACTATGTACTGATAGAAGAGGAGAGTTTGTAAATTTAAAATATATAGATGATAATAGGGTAAATTTAGAATATTTAATGCCTCTTAATGAAATTATATATGATTTCTTTAATACTCTTAAATCAAGATCTAGAGGTTATGCTTCATTTGATTATGAAATAGTAAAATATGAAAAATCAAATCTTGTTAAACTTGATATATTATTAAATAATGAAACTGTAGATGCTTTATCATTTATAGTTCATAGAGCTTCTGCTGAAACAAGAGGTAGAAAAATTGCTGATAAATTAAAAGATATTATACCAAGACAATTATTTGAAGTGCCAATACAAGCTGCTATTGGTGGTAAAGTAGTTGCTAGAGCTACAGTAAAGGCAGTAAGAAAAGATGTACTTGCTAAATGCTATGGTGGAGATATAACAAGAAAGAAAAAATTACTTGAAAAACAAAAAGAAGGTAAAAAAAGAATGAGACAAGTAGGATCTGTAGAGCTTCCACAAGATGCGTTTATGACAGTTCTAAAACTTGATGATTAATTAAAGGAGAAATTATGGCGTTAATATACGGTAAAAATCCAGTTACAGAAGCTATTTTAGCTGGTAAAACTATAAATAAAATATATTTTCAAAAAGGAAATAAAGAAATATTTGAAGTAGTAGAGCTTGCAAGAAAAAATAGAGTTATAAATGTTGAAGCAGATAAGTTTAAATTAGATAGAATGATATCTGTAGAAGGTGAAAAACTTAAGAATTCACAAGGGATAGTTGCAAATGTAACTGATTTTGAATATTCTGAAGTTGACGATATACTAGAATATGCAGAAAGTAAAAATGAAAAACCATTTGTTGTTATTTTAGATAAGCTTGAAGATCCACACAATTTAGGTGCTATTATTAGAACTGTTAATTGTCTAGGGGCTCATGGAGTAATAATACAAAAAAGAAATGCAGCTCAGGTTACAGATACTGTTGAAAAAACTGCTGCTGGTGCAACATCTTATGTTAAAGTATCTAGAGTAACTAATATTACTGAAACTATTAAATATTTAAAAGAAAAAGGTCTTTGGATATATGGTTTAGATATGGAAGGTGCAAGTGATGTATATTCTACAGATTTGACCGGAGCAGTAGGAATTGTTGTAGGCAATGAAGGTAAAGGTATTACAAGACTTGTTCGTGAAAATTGTGATGGTATAATTAAAATACCGATGTTTGGTAATATTGATTCTCTTAATGCATCAGTTAGTGCATCTATTTGTATGTATGAAGTTGTAAGACAAAATATATTAAAGAAAAAATAGATAAAAAAAGGAAAGCAAAATTTATTGCTTTCTTTTTTTGTTTTAAATCTACTAGCCCATTACTTTTTAAATACGTGACTTCCGATTGTTGCAGTTGTCTGTAAAGTGTCAAACCATGCTAGAGTATCCTCATCTGTTATCATACTCGGATTATAGAAATAAAGTGCTCCGCCTGTTGGATCTTCACCTGCTAAAGCTCTTGATGCAGCTTCATATGTTTGTGCATCTGGAACCATTTGATAGAATGTTCCTGTTGCTACAGGTTCAAATTGATTTGCAGCAAATACAACATCTTCAATTGTATTTGGAAATTTAGAACTTTCTACTCTGTTTAAAATAACTGCTGCTACAGCTATTTGGCCTTCTAAACCTTGTCCTCTTGCTTCAGCTTCTAAAATTTTAAGGAATACATCCATTTCTAGAGCACTCATTACAAGAGTTTCTTCTATTTTTTTAGCAGAAGAGTTAAACTGTAAAGTTAATTCCTCATTTTTAGTAGAGAGTTTAGTTATTTCTTCAGTTAATAATAGCTCATTAGCTAGATATTTTTCACCAGATTCATTTAAAGTGTTAATTTCAACTTGCTGAGATAAAATAAGTTCATCTTTAGAAACTAAAGTAGTATTTAATGAAGAAATATCATTTTTGCTACGCGCTAGCGAATTATTTAAAGAAATAATTGAAGCTACACTCATAACTAATACGATAATTGCTAGTGCTAATAAGCAATTACTTAAAAACAGTTTGTAAATTCTGTAATTTCCTATTATAACATAGTTGTTTTCTTTTTTTCTCTGCCTACTTCTTTTGCTGTTAATACGATCTGGATTATAAGACCTATTACCAGCTATTGCTTTTGACATTTCCATTTTGGATTTGTCTCCTTTCTAGATTAAATTATTATCATAGATTTAAAACGTATCATTGCGATATTATATTATAACATAAAAAACTGCAAATGTAAACTAAAAAGTGTTAAAAACAGTGTGCAAAAGGTTAAAAAGTTAAAAAAATCTATATTTCTACATATATTTACATATTAAAAATTGAAAAATACTAAAGATTAGTGTATAATTAAATGTAGTTAGAAAGAGGTAGTAACATGACAGAAATATTATCACCAGCAGGTAATTATGATTCGTTTAAATCGGCTATTGCATCGGGGGCAGATGCTATATATATGGGAGTAAATAAATTTAGTGCTAGAGCAATGGCAAATAACTTTAGTATAGATGAGTTTATTCATTGTATTAAATATGCTCATTTAAGAGGTGTTAAAATATATTTAACTTTAAATACATTGCTTACTGATATAGAAGTTTCAGAAGCGTTAGAGATTATAATTATGCTATATGAACACGGCTTAGATGCTGTAATAGTTCAAGATATTGGCATAATTCCAGTTATAAAAAAAGTTATTCCAGATTTAGATATACATGCAAGTACCCAAATGAGTATACATAGTTTAGAAGGACTTAAATATTTAGAAAAACTTGGTGTTACAAGAGTTGTACTTGCAAGAGAATTGACACTTAAAGAAATTAAACATATAAGAGAAAATACTAAATTAGAACTTGAGATATTTGTACATGGAGCTTTATGTATGTCATATTCTGGTCAATGTCTTATGAGTAGTATGATTGGTGATAGAAGTGGTAATAAAGGAAGATGTGCTGCTACTTGTAGAATGAAATACACACTTAAAAAGGATAATGAAGAGATTACATATGGTCATTTATTAAGTAAAAAAGATATATTTGGTATTGACTGTGTTAAAGAACTTGCTAGTATAGGAATAGAATCTTTAAAAATAGAAGGTAGAGGAAAAACACTTGAATATGTAGGACTTGTTACTGAAAAATATAGAAAAGCTTTAGATGAAGCTGTAGATGCTGCAGATGAAAAAGAACTTCTTCAGATATTTAATAGAGAAGGTAAAAGTTTTGGATATTTTAGAGGTGTTTTAAAAAAAGAAAGTATTAGTATAAATTCAGCTAAAAATACAGGAATATATTTAGGTGAAGTTTTAGATCAAGATAAAAAGTTTATAAAAGTTAAGCTAAATGAAGATATAAATATGCAAGATGGAATTGAACTTATTAATACAGATACAAATGAAGTTGTATATAGTACAATAATCACATGTATTCGTAATGAAAGATTTAAAATTATTAATGATCTAGTAACTAAAGATAATGTAGTGTACTTGGGAGATATAAATAAAAATATAGATATTAGTAGTAATATAGTTGTTAATAAAACATCTTCTAAAGAACTTAATTTGAAATATGCAAATCAAATTAAAACAGACAGTATTAAAAAAGTACTTGTACCTATAGAAATTAAAATAAAAGAAAATGAAAATATTAAAGTAAATATACTTGGTGAAGATATTGAGTTTGATTATATACCTTTAAAAGCAGAAAACAAACCTATAGACTATGTCTACTTAGAAAATTCATTATGTAAGACTAGTAGTGAAATTTTTGAATTTGAAATTGTAGATTTTGAAATAGATGATAATTTATTTATGCCAATTTCTAAAATTAATAAACTTAGAAATTATTTGACTGATTATTTAATAGAAAAAAATAGTGTAAAAAGAGATGTTATGTCTAATTATAACTTGCTTGAAGAGTATATAGAATCACATGTAAAAGATTTAAGTAAAAATACATTAAATTCTGTTAAAACATCAGATTCGTTATTTATACATAAATACAATAAAAAGTTATTACAAAATTATTTAAGCTACAATAAAGATTTAATATATATAACAATAATGGATATAAAAAGAGATGAAAATATATTAAACGATTTGGCTAGCAAAGATGTATATATAACAATACCTAATATAGTTCATGATACTTTAAATGAATATATATTGAATAATCTTGAAATAATTGTTAATAGTCATAATAATATAAAGGGGATATTACTTGGAAATATTGGATATATAGAATTATGTAAAAAAATCAAATCAAAGAATGATATAAAACTGGTAGCAGATTACTATTTAAATATTTCTAATACATATGATGCAATGGTATATAAAAATGAATTATTTGATAGAGTTTGTTTATCTAATGAAGTAAGTTTAGAAGAAGTTAAGTTAATAAATAAGATTATAGATATTGAACTTGTAGATAAATATATTACTGTTATGACTACTAGATTTTGCCCTATTAGTTCATATACTGGAAAATGTGATTGTAATAATTTAGATTCTAGATATATAATAAAAGATGATTTAGGAGCAACTTATTTTATTGTTTCAGATGATATAGATTGTATAACAAAGCTTGTTAAACATTATGATAATGAATTCACTATTAAGTTAAAAGGTAAAGTTAGTATAAGACAAGTAACTATATAAATATGAAAAATATAGTATAAAACCATTTATTTTGTTAAAGTTTACATAAGAGTTGAAATTTTAATTCCAGAGTGTTATAATAGTAGTATAGCGCACTTATATATAAATATTTTAATAAATTTTATGAAAAGGAGAACTATTATGGTAAATGGAAACACTGTATTAAAAATTATTGATTTTATATTTCCTAGAAAGGAAAGTAAAACTAGTAACAAATACGAAAAGAAAACAATATCTAATCCATATATGAGAGCTGTGTACGAATATGAACTTTTAACTGATAATTTATATATTCGGAGAAAAAGCTTTAATTATGATAGGGTACTAATTGAACTATCTATATCCGAAAAAATTGAAATGGCATATATTGAGATTGAGCATCACTCAAAAAATAAAGTAATGTATTCAGGCTCATATCTTGATATTACTGAAACTGATAAATTTCATTTTACACTAGAAGGTGAAATTAATAAATTAAATGATATTAGAAAATATTTTACTATAGATCAGGAAAATCCATATCTTATAGTAATTTTAGAAAATGGTAAAAACTTAGGAATAAGCTTATAATTTTAAAAAGATCTTGCAAATTGCAAGGTCTTTTTTATTATGTACTAATTATTAGGAATTAAACTATCAATTAATCCATAAATTGATGCTGCTATTAAACTACTTGTTATGTTTATACTATATCCAGCTACAATATAGCTAGTTACATATATAATTACAGCTGCAGCTACAAAACCAACAATCCCTCTTCCAAGTGGAAGATCATGTATTGAAGAAATTGTAGCCATTAAGTAATCTAAAGTAATTATACATAAACTACTAAGTAAAAATATAGGGAAAGAAGAAATTTCAAAATTAGGAGTAAACAGTAATGTTAAAGCAAAAATTGAAATACAAGAAATATATCTAATACTCATTTGTTTTAATCTTAAAAAATCTTTTCTATTATTAAATGTTTGTTCCATTTAAAATCCACCTCTTTAAAATTAGTATTGTACAATAAATTAAATTTATACATTTTAGTATTAAAAAAATAAAAGAGTAAATAATAATTATAGGTGATAAAATGTTAGTAATTTTTTTAAGAGCTTTAATACTATATTTAGTAGTATTTTTAGTTATAAGATTAATGGGAAAAAAAGAACTTTCTAAAGTGCAACCATTTGAGTTAACTATTATTATTGTAATTGCAGATCTTGCATCAGCTCCTATGTCAGATAGAGGTATATCTACATTTGATGGTATAATACCAATAGTAGCACTATTTATTTGTTACATGGTATTTACATTTATACTTCAAGTTAGTCCAAAAGTTGAAGAAATTGTATGTGGTAAGAATATTATATTAATAAAAGATGGTAGAATTGTTGAAGAAGAACTTAGAAAAAATCAGTATACAGTTTCGGATATAATGTGCCAGTTAAGAGAAAAAGATGTATTTAAAATACAAGATGTTAAATATGCAATAATTGAAAATAACGGTACACTTAATGTAATTAAAAATAGAGATAATGTAAATAAAATGCCACTTAATATAGTAGAAGATGGAGTTGTAAATGATAATAATAAAGAATTACTTGAAATGTCAGATAATGAAGTTAGTAAACTTTTAAAAGATAATAAAGTAGTACTTGAGAATATACTTATTGGAACAATAGATGAAGATGGTAAATTTATATATCAAGAAAAACAGGAGAAAAAATTATGAGGAATGCAGTAATATTTTTAGCTGTTGCAATATTATTAATTGTAAGTGGAATAATGCAACTTAATTATTTAGAAGATAGTAGCAACTATTTAATAGGAGATGTAAACTATATAAAAAATTTAGTATATAACAATGATTTTTCTGGAGCTAAAGATCATATGAATGAATTTGAAGATACATGGAATAATATGAGTAATATTTGGTGTATATTCATACATCATAATGAGACAGAAGAACTTAAAAGGTCAATGACTAACTTAAAAACATCATTAGAACTTGAAAATAATGAATCAGCATATATGAGTATAGATGAGATAATAGATAAATTAAAACAGATAACAAGAAAGCAAGAAGTACGTGCAGAAAATGTATTTTAAAATTAGTTCAATATTTTAAATTAATAAAAACGTGGTTAAAAGCTAGCGTTTTTATTTTTTTTATGTTATAATATTAATATATCCGGGGGCGAAAGGTTTCGACGGATATTTAGCAGTATAGATAGCGAGTAGTGGATTTTCGTTGGCCACTTAAAAAAACGAAAAATTAAATTAAACGCAGATAATAGAGAATTTGCTTTAGCTGCTTAGTTAAAAGTAGCTTGTTTATATATGATTTTGCCAGAGGGTTTATATAAACATTATTTATCTGGAATAACAAAACTAATTTGTGGTTATTAAGTTAGTGGGTATTTTAAGTAACTAGATTATTACAATAGTTTTTGTATATATTTAAAGTGATAATCTTATTTAAAATATATACTGCACTCGGAGAAGTTTATATGAAAGAATTTTCGGACGTGAGTTCAAGTCTCACCGCCTCCACCAAAATAAAATTAAATGAGACTAACAGTTGATGTTAGTTTTTTTATATAACTATAGTAATATTTACTTCAATATGATATAATACATATATAAGTTATATTTAATATGTTTACAAACAAAAATTTGGAGGTAATATTATGAAAGAAGTATATGTGTATTCTAAGCAAACAACTAAAGAAATTAAAGATATTGTAACAGAAAAGCTACAAAATGATGTAAATTTAGAAAGTGTTGAAATTATTTGTGTGGTAGAAGAAGATGAAAGGTGGACATATAAAATAACTCCCGAAGGATTAATAACTAAAAATGTAGAGATTAATGAAGTTGGAGGACATGGTGAAGTTATGTATACGGTATGTGAATATAAATTAGAGGGTAAATTTAATTTATTTGCTGTATCAGCGCCTGAAACAATTGAAGAGTTTTTTTAAAAATAATAAAAAAAGCATGCTAAAAAATTAAATTTTAGTGTGCTTTATTTGTTTATAATTAGACTATAATACATACCTATTTAAATTGATATATAGATGTGGTATAATACTAAAATAAAGGAGTTTATTAATATGAGAGAAATAGAATTAAAGTTTAAGGTAGATAATTTACAATCTGTTATAGATTTTTTAATCTCAAATGATTGTAGTATAAGTGAGGATATAGTTCAAAATGATACGATTTTTGTTAATGATTTAAATAATGTAGAAAGCGTAAAAGATTCTGTTTGGCTTAGAATAAGACAGCTAAACGATAAAATAGAATTAAACTATAAAAAGCAAAGTGAAAAACTTTCAGAATCTAAAGAGATTGAATTTGAAGTTAGTTCTGCTAAGCAAGCTTCTAGTTTTTTAAAAGCTCTTGATTTTAAAGAATGGGTTAAAGTAAATAAAATAAGAAAATATAGTAAATTTAATGGTTGCACTATATGTATTGATACTGTAGAAAGATTGGGTAGCTTTGTAGAACTTGAAATACTAGTAGATGAAAATGATACTAAAGATTATGAAGAATATTTACTTAAAACAGCTATTACTATGGGTATTAATCCTCAAAGTAGAATAAGTGGACATTATGATACAATGATAAATAATTTAGATAAAATATAAAT
>CAYJMD010000004.1:28602-76109 GCA_964371585.1 uncultured Clostridiaceae bacterium | reverse complement strand
GTAGAATAAGTGGACATTATGATACAATGATAAATAATTTAGATAAAATATAAATAATATAAATTTTAGGAGCATTTAATTTTAAATGCTCTTTTATATCACTAAAATAGTATACATATCTTTTACTATTATAGTAACTATGATATAATAAGGTAAAGGAGATACTTTATGAAAGAAAAAATGTTAAAAGCAATATGCATAATATTAATATTATTTTTAATTGCTTTAATATATATGATACTTGTGTATACAGGGATTATAACTCCTAGATATTATACAAATGAAGACTTTGGTATGGAAGAACATATAAGTATTAATGATGTAGATAAAGATGGTATTGATGATTATACAGATATATTACTTGGTGCAAGAGAAGATGCAATAAATAAACCTACATATGATGGTAGTAGTTATTATGCTGGAGGATATCCGCCTGACGATATTGGTGTGTGCACTGATGTTATATGGAGAGCTTTACAAAATGCAGGATATAATATAAAAGATGCTGTGGATGAAGACATATTAAATAATATAGAGTTGTATCCAGCTGTTACTCCTGTAATTGATAGTAATATTGATTTTAGAAGAGTTAGGAACTTGAAAGTATTTATGGATAGACATTTGACAGTTCTTACAAATGACATTTACGATATAGAAAGCTGGCAAGCAGGAGATATTGTTATATTTGGTAAAAACTATACACATATCGGTATAATTTCAGATAAAAGAAATGAAAGAGGTATTCCGTATTTAATACATAATTCTGGTCAGCCAAATAGAGAAGAAGATATATTAGAGGTTATCATTAAGTTTAATGAAGTAACAGGACATTATAGAGTAGATAACAGTTTTTAAAGGAGAGTATGATTATGAGAGATTTTATGAAACAATTTATAGGTAAAAAATGTATGATTGAACTTTCTAATAGTAATGAAGCAAAAGAATATGAATTAATAGAAGTTAAGGAAGATGCTGTTATTGTTAAAGAGGCAAGAGGCAGAGAAAATAAAAAGATTAAAAAAGCTATTAATATTAAATATATAATTTCTGTTTGTGAATATATAGACAAGGATAAAAAGAGACAGAGTATTTCTAGATACATATAAAGAAGTGAGGTAAATAAATGGCAGCAAGTAAAACAGTATTTTTTTGTAAAGAGTGTGGATATGAAAGTTCTAAGTGGCTTGGCAAATGTCCTTCTTGTAATAATTGGAATAGTTTTGTTGAAGAAAAAGTAGTTAAGTCTTCAAAAACATCAAGATTAAATATAGGAGAAAAATCAGAAGTTAAATCATTAAATGATATTAAAATAGAAGATACTTTAAGAATTAATACAGGATATGAAGAGTTAAATAGAGTGCTTGGTGGAGGACTTGTTGTAGGTTCTTTAGTATTAATTGGAGGAGAGCCGGGTATTGGTAAGTCTACATTAATCATGCAAATATGTAATAATTTAGCCAAAAGCGGTACTACACTATATGTTTCAGGAGAGGAATCAGAGTCTCAAGTTAAGTTAAGGGCAGATAGACTTAAAGTTACAGATAGCAATATACTTTTTCTAAATGAAACTAATATTTCACAAGTTGAAGAATTGATAGAGAAAAATGCTCCTAAATTCTGCATAATAGATTCTATACAAACTATGTATGATGATAGTATTTTAGGTGGTAGTGGAAGTGTATCACAGGTAAAAGAAGTAACAGCAAGACTTATGTTTCTTGCTAAGAGAAAAGGCATAACTATAATAATAGTTGGACATGTAACTAAAGAAGGTACGATAGCAGGACCTAGAGTTCTTGAACATATGGTTGATACAGTTATATACATAGAAGGGCAAAGATTTTTTGAAAATAGAATTGTTAGAAGCGTTAAAAACAGATTTGGTTCTACAAATGAGATAGGTATCTTTGAAATGCAAGATACTGGCATGAAAGAAGTTACCAATATTTCTGAAATATTTTTAAATGAATCAGAAGAAGTCTTGCCTGGTACTGCAATAACTGCTACTTTAGAAGGAAACTCAACTATACTACTTGAAATTCAAGCTTTAAGTTCAACATCGTATTATAATATGCCAAGAAGACTTGCTAGTGGAATTGATACGAACAAACTAAACATTATACTCGCAATACTTGAGAAAAGATGTAATATAAGTTTAGGTAGTAATGATGTATACATTAATGTTGTTGGTGGTATGAAAATAGATGAACCAGCATGTGATCTTGCAGCAATTGCTAGTATAATATCTAGTTACAAAAATAAAGTAATAAAAAATGATACTGTTTTTGTAGGTGAGGTTAGTTTAACTGGTGAAGTTAGATCAGTAAATAATATAGAAAAAAGAATTAAAGAAGTAGAAAAATTAGGATATAAAAAAATATATGTACCGTATAAACAAGCTAATATGGTAAAAAATGGAATAAGTAAACTAAAAGTCATAGGACTAAAGAATGTCAAAGAACTTGTAGATATACTACTAAAATAGCTAAATTTTGTCGTATAAGAAGAAAATGCACTAAAACACGTGACAAATGGCTCTAAATGTGATATAATATATATGTACTCATTAATACAAAGTACATATTTGAAATATAAGTGAAGAAGCTTAGAAGAAGGGAGTCATTATGTTTAACATTGGAGACAAAGTAGTATATCCTATGCACGGTGCCGGAACAGTTGAAGGTATTGAAGAAAAAGAAATAATGGGAGATTCAGAGGAGTATTATATAATAAAGATGCCTGTTGATGGGGTAAAACTAATGGTACCTATCGAAAAAGCTAAAAACGTTGGAGTTCGTGAAATTACAGAAAGAGAAGAAGCTGAAAAAATATTTTCTGTACTTGAATCACCAATGGAAACTTTATCTTGTGATACAAATTGGAATAAAAGATACAATGCAAATATAGATAAAATTAAATCAGGTTCTTTATTAGAAGTAACTGAAGTATTTAAAGATTTATCGCATAGACATATAGAAAAAGGACTTTCTTTAGGTGAGAAAAAAATGCTTACTACATCAAAAAATATATTACTTAGTGAACTTGTACTTACTCATGATGAAGAAAAAGAAATTCTTGAAGAAAAATTAGATCAAATGATTAAATGTGCATTTGATAACATGGTTTAAAATTTACTCAAATTATTAGATTTAGTTCTAATAGTTTGAGTTTTTATTTTGTCTATTGAAATTAATGTCGTCTTATGTTATAATCACAAATGTAGTAAAAATAATTAACTTAGGAGGCATTATTATGTTACCAAACCCAGATACTGTACAAGCAATTGTTATTACAGAACAGGAATTTAAGGCTGCAGCTATGAAAGATGTTTTTTTAGCTTGTATGCCAGAAAGTGAAACTTTAGATTATCAAATTTTAACTCAAAATGGTGTATCACAAGAAAATATCACTGCAAATGATGTTATATTTGTAGATTTAGAACATTCTGAGATGAAGTCTATTGTTAAAAAGATTAGTCACCTTTTAGATTGTGATAATAAACTTATTGTTTTGTTTTCACAAGATAAGAGTAAGGTGTACTCTTTAAACTCAAGTAAGGTGATTGAAATTTATGAAAAAAACAGAGATGTAGAAAGTATTAATATAAGCAGAGCAACTATTATTTGTTTCGAAAATGTTAAAAATGCACTTTCTGAATTCCCAAATATTTTGATTGATTCAGGAATATTAAGATTAATTCATAGAAAAGTTATTAAAATTTAAACCTTATAACACTCTAAATAAGATATTATTTAGGGTGTTTTTTTGTATATATTTATACAATTATTTTTTTTATAATAGACAAGATGAAAAATAATAGATAAATAGTAAAATATTCTTGCAAATATACTTATTATGTAGTAAAATATACACATAATAAGTATTGTGGAGTTGTATAATATATAAAACTACAGTTAATAATAGAGTATTTGAATAAAAGGAGGGCTTTATTTTGTATTTTACTGTTACAGATGCTGGACTTAAAAGAGAAATAAATGAAGACTATTTTTTAGTTAAAAATATAACAAAAGACATATCGCTTTACATAGTTGCTGATGGACTTGGAGGATATAAAGCGGGAGAAATTGCAAGTAAACTTTGTGTTACTACAATTTATGAATATTTAGAGGATAAATTTGATAATATTTATTCTCTTCCGAGTAAAGAAGCTTATGTTAAAATGTTACTTGAAACAAGTATAAAACTAGCTAATGAGAAAGTTTATGCTTTAGAAAAAACTGATGAAAAATATAAAGGGATGGGAACAACAGTATGTGCTCTTTTAAAGATAAATACTGAAGTATACTATGTCTCTATTGGTGATAGTAGAATCTATTATATAGATTTAGAAAAAAATGAGATAATGAGAATAACAGAAGATGATACTTACGTTAATTCACTACTTAAAAATAGTGCTATAACAAAAGCTGAAGCAAGTCATCATCCTCAAAAACATGTACTTACAAAAGCTATTGGAGTATTTGAAAAATTAGATATTGTAGTTAAAAAAACTGCATATGAAAAAGGTTATGTACTGATGTGTACAGACGGTGTTACAAATATGATAACAGATACAGAAATATTAAAAATATTTGAAAATGAAAATATAGACAATGTAGCTAAAGTTATTGTAAATACAGCTAATAAAAACGGTGGTACAGATAATAGTACAGCAGTGGTTATTGACATTAAGACAGAGAATAAAGGGGAATAGAATAATGGAGTTAATAGGGAAAATATTATCAAATAGATATGAAATATTAGAATTAATTGGTGAAGGTGGAATGGCTTTTGTATATAAGGCTAAATGCAGACTGTTAAATAGGTTTGTTGCTATAAAAGTTCTTAAAAATGAATATTCAAAAGATGAAATATTCTTAAAAAGATTTAAAGATGAAGCGCAATCAGCAGCAAGTCTAATTCATCCTAATATAGTGTCAGTATTTGATGTTGGAAATGAAGATGGAATAAACTATATTGTTATGGAACTTTTAGAGAGTAAAACTTTAAAAGATTATATTGCTGAGAAAAAAACATTATCAACAGAAGAAGCACTGAAAATATCTATGCAAATTGCATCTGGTCTTGAAGCTGCTCATAAAGCTGGAATTGTACATAGAGATATAAAACCGCAAAATATAGTTTTAACAAAGGATTTAAATGCTAAAGTTACAGACTTTGGAATAGCCAGAGCTGTATCTAGCGCAACAATAACTAATTTTGGTAGTACTATGGGATCTGTACATTATTTTTCACCAGAACATGCTAAAGGTGGATTTACAGATGAAAAATCAGATATATATTCGCTGGGTATTGTAATGTATGAAATGGCAACAGGAAGAGTTCCTTTTGATGGAGATTCTCCAGTTTCAGTTGCTTTAAAACATATTCAGCAAAAACCTGAAGAACCTAATATATTAAATCCAAATATATCACAAGATTTAAATGATATTATATTAAAAGCAATGGCTAAAAATACTGTTAATAGATATAAAACAGCAAGTGAATTATTACATGATTTAAATGAAGGGATACATAGTGAAAAAACAGCTATTAGAAGTTCAATAACTTCTGGTGCTACTCAAGTTATACCAACAGTTGATGCACCTATTGCAGACGATATTATTGTTCCTAATTTAAGAATAAGAAATGCAAGAAGACAAGACACATCAGGTCTTGATTATGCAAATATTGCTTCTAATTTAGGAAGTTCATCAACAACTACTACAACTGCTGATGATGAAGAATCAGAAATTAAAGTAAAAAAAGTAAAAAAAGATAAAAAAATATTAATAATTGCAACAGTAGTGACACTTGCTATAATTATAGTTTTTGTAGTAGTATTTGGAATATTTTTTGCAGGTAAAATGAATAATAATGAGCCAGTAGCACAGGAATATGTTGTTCCTAATCTAGTTGGTAGAAACTATTCTGAAGTAGTTGAAGAATATAAAGCTCAAGGCATTACAATATCACAAGAAAAAGTAGAGTTTAATGATTTAGCAGAAGGTTTAATAATTTCTCAAGATTTAGAGAAAGGTACATCTTCTACGGATAGAGAAATAAAAGTAATAGTAAGTAAAGGACCAAAACTTGTTGTTTTACCAGATGTTGAAGATAAAGACATTAAAGTTGCAAGATATGAACTTGAAGAAACTTTAGGTTTTAAAGTTGAAGTAGAAGAAGTTGAGCACGAAGAAATTGCTGCTGGAATAATCATATCTCAAGAACAAGAAGCTTTAGCAGAGTATCCATATGGTAGTACAATTAACTTAAAAGTTAGTAAAGGTGATGGAAAAGTAAAAGTTATTATGCCATCAGTACTTGATAAAACATTAGATGATGCTAAAAAAGCTTTAGAGGATTTAAAATTAACTGTTAAAGTAACATATACAGAAAATGCTACAGAAAAAAATGGTATTGTTCTTTCTCAAAGTTATCCAGTTAATCAGGAATTATCAGAAGGTGATTTAGTAGAAATAACAGTAAATAGAATACTATCTACTCAGACAGTAACATTACCTGTTAGTTCAATATTAACAGATGACAATATAGAACTTGCTTTAGGAAGTTCAAACACTCAAACTAGTTATAATGTTAAAATAATGGCTAGTGTCGATGGATCTGCTTTTAATACAGTGCAGTCTAAATCTATAAATAGTTCTTCAGCAGATATTACAGTAGAACTAAATGGATATTCACATGCTAGTATAAAAGTATTACTTGAAGATAAAGAAGTTTTAGTAAAAGATGTTTCTTTTAACTAATATATAGCAGGAGGAGATTAATATAAATTTGGAAGCAAAAGTTATACAAATACTACTTGATAAATACATATGCAAAGATATATCAGATGATAAAACGATTACATGTATTAAAAGTGGTAATATGAAAAAAACAAAAATTTATGTAGGAGATAATGTTTTAATAAATTTATCTTCTTCTACCTATGTTATAATGGATATTTGTACAAGAAAAAATGAAGTGATTAGACCTCCTGTTGCAAATATAGATCAGATGATACTATGTATTTCTACAAGTAATCCATCACCAGATTATATACTTTTAGATAAACAACTTGTTCTATGTAAACAAAAAAATATTAAACCTGTAATATGTGTAACAAAAGTTGATTTAGATGGAAGTAAAGAGATTATAGAGTATATAGAAAGAGTGTATGGTAAATATTATAAAATACTAGGTATTTCAGTAAAAGAAGGAACTTGTATGAATGAATTAATGGAAGTACTTAAAAATAATACTTCTGCTTTTAGTGGGAATTCTGGTACTGGAAAGTCATCTATAGTAAATTATATTAATTCTGAAAATGAAGAATTAAAAGATATACAAGAAATAGGAGAAATATCTATAAAATCAAAAAAAGGTAAGCATACTACTAAAGAAGTAAGATTATTTAATATTATGCCAAATACCTTTATCTTAGATACTCCAGGGTTTTCTAGCTATGAAATATTTGATCTTAGTTATAAAGAGTTAAAAGATTATTATGAAGAGTTTCTTAAGTATACTTGCAAATACGATGATTGTAGACATTTTAATGAAAGTGCAGATGTATGCAAAATTAAAGAGCTTGTTAATGAAAATAAGATAGATAAAGGACTATACGATAGATATATATACATATATAATGAACTAGTAAAAAAAGATAGTATGAAATATAAGTAAAGGTTGAGTGGTTGATATGGAGAATGTTTTTTTAGATACAAAAACAATTAGTATATCTATTTTGGATGTAAGAGATGAGGATTTAGAAAGTTTTTTAACTAATCTTAAAACTATTAAAGATAAACATAATCTTAATAATATTATTATACATTTTGATGTTATGGATGGTATCTTTGTAAATAATATAGGAATAGATATAGGGAAGATAAGTATTGTTAAAGAATTTGGTTTTTTCTGTGATGTTCACTTAATGGTAAAAGATGCAGAAAAGTATATGGTTGAAGCTTTTAAACTAGGAGCAGATAGCATAACTATTCATAATGAACTTGAAAATATAGATAGCCAAATAAATAAATTAATTGATCTAAAAAAGCTAGTAAATAATGAACTTAGTATTGGAATTGCTATTAATCCTAAATCTAAACTTGATAATGTAATTAGGTATAGTAAGGTAGTTGATAATATACTTATTATGACTGTAAATCCTGGTTATGGTGGACAAGCTTTTATGTCTAAAGAGTTAGATAAAATACCACTACTTGTAGATAAAGTTAAAGTTCTACAAGTTGATGGTGGAATAACTGCAAGTACTATAAAAGCTCCTATAAAACTAGGAGTTAAAAGTTTTGTAATAGGATCATACTTTACAGGTAATTATGAAAATTTAGAAGAAAGATTATTAACTATTTTTAAGTTAATAAATGATACAGAGATTAAATAAACTTAAATAAAAGGAGATATATGAATATGGAAAAGAAACTGGAAAATACACTTGAATCTATATTATTTGCTCTTGGTAGAGAAATTACAATAAGTGAATTAAGTGAAACATTAAAAGAAGATAAATCTTCTATTGAAAAAGCTTTAAGTAAGATAAAGATAAAATATTCTAATATGGAGCAAGATGCACCTATATTATTTAGTAATGTAAATGATACATATTCATTAGTTACAAATAATATGTACTATGATGAAATAAATCTTTTTATTGAAAATACTAAAAGAAAAAACTTATCAAATGCGGCATTAGAAGTTTTAACTATTGTAGCATATAACCCTAAAATAACAAAATCAGAAATAGAAAAAGTTCGTGGCGTTAACTCAGATTTTGCTGTAAGTAGATTATTAGAATGCGGGCTTGTATATGAAGTAGCAAGACTTAATCTGCCTGGTAGACCAGCAGCATATAGTGTTACAAATGAATTTTTACGTAATTGTGATATTTCTTCTATAGAGGATCTTCCAGATTTTAATACTATAAAAGTAACTGATGAACAAGTTATTTTAAGTGATCTTGAAGATGAAGTTAAGGAGTAAATTTTATGAAATTAGTACTTGGTAGACCTAAAACAGGAAAAACAACTGAACTTTTTTATGATGCAAATGAGGCTTTAAATTTTTCTAAAAAGGTTATATATTTTGTACCTTCTCAAATGAGACAACTAGCAGAAACAAACTATATGGATATACAAAATAAATGTGGTATATTAGATATAAATTTTACTACAATATCTAGTTTTGTAAATAAATATATAACACTTAAATTAACAGATAATAAGGATAAGTATATGTCAGCTACTGATAGAAAACTTATCCTTTCTATGCTTGTAAATTCTAATACTAAAAATATGAAAATATTTCATAAGGTGAAGAATAAAGAAGGATTTATAGAGAATTTAAGTATATATATGGATATATTTAAAAAACAGGAATTAGATGTAGATAAAATAGATAATTTAGAATTAGATAATAAACTTTTAGAGAGAAAGCTTAAAGAAATTAGTGGTATATACAAAATGTATGATGAATACACTAAAGAAAAGTATATTGATTCACTTGATGAAATGGATTTGTTTTTAGATGCTTTTGAAAATGATTTTAAAAACGGTATAGAAGATATAAATGAATACAAATTTATTTTTGATTCATATAATAACTTTAGTGTTAAAGAGTTAAATTTTATTAGATTACTTTTAGCTTTAGATGCAGATGTGACATTCGCTATAACAAGTGATATTGAAGATAAAATAAATGAAAACTTTAATATTAATAATTTAGATCTTGCTAGTATAAGAGCTACTATTTTAGATGAAGAAATATCAAGTATGTTTAATATTCCAAATCTTACAATATATTCTTTAATAAAAGAAGCTAAAAAACTAAAAAAAGATATAATATGTAATATAAAATATATTAATCACCTTTCTTCTAAAGATGATATAAAGTTTCTTGCAACAAATGTATATATGAAAAATGATATTGAAAAATGCAGTAGTGATAATATAGATATAAATCTTTTACCCAATATGTATAGTGAAGCAGCATACATCATTAATAATATATGCGACTTAGTTAAAAACAAAGGCTATAAATATAGTGATATAGCAATTGCAGTGTCAAATCCTGAAGAGTACAATTATGTTGCAAGTAAAGTGTTTTTAGAGCACAATGTGCCATTACATATTGATTTTAAACATAAAGTATCTTCAAATTTTTTAGTTATATATATAGTTAAGTTACTAGAACTTGTTATATATGGATTTAAAAAAGATACATTACTTGAAGTATTAAAAACAGGATTTTTAGATATTTCTTCTTCTGACATTTCATATCTTGAAAATTATATGTTAGAGTTTAATATAGAAGGATATAAGTTTTTTAATGAATTTAGAATGAATAACAAAATGAATTCTAAGATTTATGATTTAAACAAATTAAATGAAATTAGAGAAAAAGTAATAATTAATTTTAAAAATATAGTAGATCTTAAAACAGGAAGTTATACTACTAAGGAAATACTAGAAAGTCTATATAGTCATTTTAAAGCTTCAGGTATACTTGAAAAATATTTTGAAAATATTGAATTACTTAAAGAATCTACAGATTCTAAAGTTATGTATTTAGCTAAAATAAATGAAGAGGGATATTCATATATAGTTGAGGTATTTAATAGTATTGAAAAAGTATATATGGATAAGGAAGTCACATTAAATGAGTTTTTAAAACTGTTTGTATTATCCATTAAAGATTTAAAAGTTAAATCAATAGAACCTACTTTAGATGAAGTTGTTTTAGTTGATATTAATTCTACAAAAATAAGTAATAAGAAAATAATATTTTTTGCTGGAATGAATGAAGATATATTTCCACTTGCAGTATCAAATGATATATTATTTGATGACTATGAACTTATAATGTTAGATGAAGAAGAAATAAAACTAAAAGAACTTACTAGTAGTAAGATAAATATGCAATTATACAATTTTTATGAATATGTAAATAATGTTACAGACAAAGTATATTTTACTTATCTATCTTCATCTCTTACTGGAACTTCACTTAAGAAATCAATAGTTATTGAAGAAGTTGAATCATTAATTAATGTTAATATAAAAAAATTAAATTTTGCTATTCATTCTAAACTAGATGCTTTCGATAAACTTACTAAAAATGTTAAAGAAGAGCAAGAGATAAATAAATCATTTACAAATGAAACACTGGCTATATATAGATATTTAATAAAAAATAAAGAGTATGAAGATGCACTTAATTACAAAAGAGAAACTATAAAATTAAATGAAGAAACGGTTAAAAGAATATATAATGAAGAAATTAACTTAAGTGTCTCTAGGCTTGAACTATTTTCTAAATGTAATTTTGCATACTATTTAAAATATAATTTAAAATTGGATGAAAGAAAAGTGTATAGTATAACTACAATGGATGTTGGATCTCTTATGCATGATATAGTTGAAAAATTTTCTCTACATATATTTTCAAATAATATAATGTGGCATGAAATACTACTAGATATGAATAAATATATGCAAGTAGCAGAAAAAATCATCATAGAAGAGATAACAAAAACTTTTTCTAAACATGAAGAAAATATAAAATTCATGATACTTAAACAGAAGTTAATATCAACAATGAAAAGGGTTATAGCTGTAATTGCAACAAGCTTTAATCAAAGTAAATTTGTACCTCTTGGTTATGAAATAGAGTTTAAAGAAGATACAGAATATTTACCAATTGAAATAGAACTTTCAAACAACAAACTAGTTAGATTAATCGGTAAAATAGATAGGGTAGATATACTTGAAACAGAGGAAGCTGAGTATATTAGAATAGTAGATTACAAATCTTCAAATAAATCTGTAACAGTGCAAGATATTAAAGATAAAATTTCACTACAGCTTATTACTTATCTTTCAGCAATCATTAATTCTAAGAATAAAACAAGTGACAAAAAAGTACTTCCAGCAGGAATGATGTATTTTACACTATCAGAAAAGTTACTTAATTTAAAAGAGTACTTAGATGATGAAGATAAGATAAAAGAAGAGATTACTAAATCTTTAAAAATGAATGGTATTTTTCTAAAAGATATTGAAATTTTAAAACTAATGGATAAAGAAGTTAGTAGTAAAAATAGTTTAATAGATGTAAGTATGAGAGCTATAAACTCGGATAAAAGTACAAAAAAAGTATTGCTTGAAGAAGAGTTTAAAAATTTATGTAATGATGTTAAATATATATTACAAGACTTATGTGAAGAGTTAGTAAATGGTAATGTATCTATTAAGCCACATAAAAAAACTAAACATTGTGATTATTGTGAATATAGAAATATATGTAGAAAAGAAAATATGGTCTAGGTAATATACCATAAAAGTTAACCTAATTTCATATAAAATATTGATTTAAAGCAAAAACTATGGTAAAATAGATATTGTAAAATTTGAAGGGAGACATATAATGTTATCAAATCCAAACGTAGACGATTTAATGGCAAAAGCTGGAAATAGATATGAAACAACTTTAGCTATAGCAAAAAGAGCAAGAGTAATTGCAAATAGAAGACTAGAAAAAGGTTTTTTAAGTATTAAGGATACAGTTGATATAGCTGCTCAAGAAATACATGAGGGTACAGCTCTTGTAAAACTTGATGGTGAATATGTATCTAAACAAGAAGACGAAGAAGTTAACTTAGAAGACGTAATAACTGAAACTGTTGAAGGTATACTAAAAGACTTAGATACAGATGATATTTTAACATCTTTAGAACCTACAGAAATAATTGAAGAGAATAAACCTAAAAAAAGAGGTAGAAAACCTAAAGCAAAGGAAAATGAAAATGAATAAAAATATAATTTCTTTATCAGGTGATATAGCAAGTGGAAAAGGTACAGTTAGTATACTTCTTGCTGAAAAACTAAACTTTGAGATATATAGAACAGGTGATTATTTTAGAAAACTTGCTGGTGAAATGAATATGACTTTAACTGAGTTTAACATATACTGCGAAACTCATAAAGAGATGGACTGGAAAATGGAAGAGAATTCTAAAATTTATGCTGAAAGTCATGATAATTTAATCATTGATGCAAGACTTGGATGGTTTGCTGTACCACATTCATTTAAAGTATACTTAAGAGTAGATTTAGATGAAGCTGCAAAGCGTGCGTATAATGATATTAAAAGAAAAGGTAGTGTTGAAACTTTTGTATCACTTGAGCAAACTAAAGAGTCTATATATCAAAGATATACACTTGAAAATGAAAGATATTTTAATTTATACAATATTAAAAAAGATGATATGGATAACTATGATTTAGTTATTGATACTACATCAAAAAATCCACAAGAGGTTGCAGAAATTATTTGCACTGAATTTAAAAAATGGATTAAAAATAAATAGTATAAAATAACAATCTATAAAGTAATTTATAGGTTGTTTTTTGTTATATATTTTTATTTGAAAATTAAAAAAAATAATTATTACGTGAAAAAATTTGCAAATTGTAACATATTGTAATATAATAGTACTGTTAAAAAACATTTATAAAAGTAAAGGAGATTAATATGGAAATAAATAAAGATATTTTTAGAGGATATGATATAAGAGGAATATATAATAAAGACTTAACAGAAGAGCTTGCATACTTAATAGGTAAAGCTTATGGTAAAATATTAGTAAATGAATACAATAAAAATAAATGTATAATAGGTTATGATAATAGAGTATCATCACCATCACTTAGTGAAAGCCTTATTGAAGGTATTACTGCTATGGGTGTTGATGTTATAAACTTAGGTCTTGTTACAAGTCCTATGGTATATTTTGCAAGTGAAATTTTACATGTGCCTTCTGAAATAATGGTAACAGCAAGTCATAATCCTAAAGAGTACAACGGATTTAAAATAGCGTATGATGAAACAGGAGAAATATGTGGAGAAGAAATAGAATACTTTAGAGATTTAGTACTTTCAAATGATTTAGATGAAAGCTCTACAAAAGGAACTGTAGAGTACTATGATATTAAAGAAGAATATGTTGCAATGCTTATTAATAAATTTAATTTTACTAAAAGATTAAAAGTAGTTGTTGATTCTGGAAACGGAACAGCAAGTGTTGTTGCAAAAGATGTTTTTGATAGATTAAATCTTGATGTTACTTATTTATACTGTGAAAGTAATCCTGATTTTCCAAATCATCATCCAGATCCAGCAGAAGAAGAGAATTTAGAAGAACTTAAAAAACAAGTTATTGAGTTAAATGCTGATTTAGGAATAGCATTTGATGGAGACTGTGATAGAGTTGCAGTTATAGATCATAAAGGTAATTATATACCAAGTGACTATTTCATGGCTATTATAGCAAGAGATATACTTCCAACTTTAGAAAATAAATCAATCATATTTGATGTTAGTTGTTCTAAAACATTATCTGATGAAATAAGAAAAGCTGGAGGAAATCCTATCGTATACAAAACAGGTAATTCATATGTAAAAAGAGAAATGTTAAAACAAGGTATGGTTTTTGGTGGAGAAATATCAGGACATACATTCTTTAAAGATAAATTTTATGGTTTTGATGATGGTATATATGCTGGACTTAGAATGCTTGAAATTGCTCATGATAAATCAAATATACATGATATAGTTTCAACATTTACTAAATATCATTCTACACCGGTAATTAAAGTAAACTGTCCAGATAATAAAAAAGCATTTATAGTTGAAAAAGTAAAAGAATATGCAACTAGTCAAAACTACAATGTAAATGATATAGATGGAGTAAGATGTGAGTTTGATGATAGTTTCCTTATTGTCAGATACTCAAATACTACACCTAAACTTACTATTAGATTTGAAGCTACTACAGAAGAAAAATTAAACAAATTAAATGCAGAGTTTATGAATGTAGTTACTGAACTTATTGCTAAATATTGCGATTAAGCAATGTTAAGTATTGTAAGTATTAGTACTTTATTGTATAATATTAATATGTAATCTTAAAATATATTATAGTATTGTAAAATGCTATAATATATTTTTATATATAATAACTTGAAAGGAGATAATCAGTGGTAGCTAAAGTATTACTAAATATTTCTGCATCAAAATTAAATAGAGTATATGATTATTTAATTAAAGATGAAATGCTAGCTAACATTAAAATCGGAATGAGAGTTAAAGTTAGCTTTGGAAGAGGTAAAGACAGATTTGAAGAAGGTATAGTTGTTAAACTTGAAGAAGAAAGCTTAAGTAAATTTAAATTAAAGTATATAGAAGAACTTTTAGATGAATATAGCTATATAGATGATAATAAATTAAAACTTGCTAAATGGATGTCATATATGTATTTTTGTAATGTATATGATGCTTTAAAATTAATGTTACCACCAGGTAGTAACAATATAAATAATTCAAAAGAGTTAAATGCTAAAACACAAAAAGTTGTAAGTCTTCTTAAAGATGAATTTGATATCAATAATGATATTGAAAATGAAGTTATTAAAAGTGCTAAGCAGCAAAGAGTGCTTAGTTTTCTGTTAGATAATAATGATTATATAACACTCAGTGATCTTATGAATATTTTAAATATATCAAGAGATATAATTAAAAGGTTAGAAACAAATGGATATTTAGAAATAACAGAAATGGAAATAAAAGAAGATAAGCTTGAAACTTTAAATATACAAAGAACATCTAAACTTATTGCAACAGATGAGCAAAAACAAGTTATTGATGGGCTTGTAAAGCAATATAATGATATACAAAGTGGAAAAGAAACTGTAAATAAATCATTACTTTTTGGAGTTACAGGAAGTGGTAAAACAGAAGTATATCTTCAGCTTATTGAAGAAGTATTAAAAGATGATAAAACAGTTATACTACTTGTCCCAGAAATTTCACTAACTCATCAAACTTTAACAAGATTTTTAGCAAGGTTTGGAAATCAAATTTCATTACTACATAGTCAAATGACTATTTCAAAAAGAAAAGAAGAATATAGGAAAATTAAAACAGGAGAAAGCAAAATTGTTATAGGAGCAAGAAGTGCAATTTTTGCGCCACTTGAAAATGTAGGACTTATCATTATAGATGAAGAGCATGATACAAGTTACTATTCAATGAGTCAGTCACCTAGATATTCTGCTAAAGAAGTTGCTGCATATATAGCAAGCTTAAATAATGCAATGCTACTTTTAGGAAGTGCAACACCAGAGGTAACTTCATACTATAAAGCAGTAGAAGAAAATAAAATGAAGTTATTTACTTTAAAAAACAGACCTAAAAATGCTACGCTTCCAGAAGTTATAATGGTAGATAAAAAACTAGATAGACTAAATAATCCAAATAGTATACTATCTAGTAAACTTAAAGAAGAAATATTAATTAATATGATAAATAAAGAACAAACAATGATATTTATTAATAAAAGAGGATACTCTTCGTATTTAACTTGTAATAATTGTTCACATACTGTTGTATGTGAAAACTGTGACATAGCAATGACATATCATAAAAAAAGTAATTTATGTTTATGTCACTATTGTAACAATGTTAAAACAGCTGTAACAAAATGTCCTACTTGCTTAAGTGATGATATAAGAGAAAGCAGTTTTGGTACTGAAAAAATAGAAGAAGAACTTAAAAATAATTTTAATAACATAAGTATTTTGCGTATGGATAGAGATACAACTATGAAAAAAGATTCACATACTAAAATATTAGAAAAATTTAAAAATGAAAATGTTGATATTCTTGTAGGTACTCAAATGATAAGTAAAGGACATGATATAGAAAATGTTACTTTAGTTGGAGTACTTGGTGTTGATTCAATGCTTAATATGAATGACTATTTAGGAAGAGAAAGAGCATATTCAAATATTTCTCAAGTATCAGGTAGAGCAGGTAGAGGAGACAAAGAAGGAAGAGTAGTAATAGAAACAGAAGATTTAACAAATGAAACTTTAGCCTATGCTACATCTCATGATTATGAATCTTTTTATGAAAGTGAAATAGCTTTTAGAAGAGCATTATCATATCCACCTTTTACTCAGCTTGTAGTACTAACTATTACAGGTAAAACAGAATCATTAGTTAAAAGTGAATCCACTAAACTATACAATATTTTAAATAATATTAAAGATAAACCATACACAATATATTCACCTAAAGCTCCATTTGCATACAAGATTAATAATAAGTATAAAATAAACATATTAATAAAATGTAATTTAAATAGTGCAGTGCTTAAAGCACTACATTTAGGTATAGATAATTATGAAAAAAATAAACATAGAGCAGCAGGAATTTCTGTAACTAGAAACCCTATTTCTATGTAGTTAATTATATTATACCGTGAAAGGAATAAAATAATAATGGAAGATAAAGTAAATGAAATAGACAGTGGTAATGTAAAAAAGCCAGTTAAAAACAAAGTGTTTTCAGGAATTCTTGCTTCAATGTATACTATTATAAATATAGTATTTATGATATACCTATGTGTAATTGATATACTTGCACTTAGATATGTTGTAGTAGCAGGAATCGTGCTTGCTATCATAACACTTTTAGTTGATTTAATGATACTAAAAACTAGAAGTATATTTTCAAGATTAATTGAAATAGTCCTTATAGCTTTAACCTTAACAGTATATGTATTTGTGTATCATAATTATAATGTAACTTTAGATACATTAAATATGATATCACAGGAAGTAGAGCAAACAGAAGTGTACTACCTTGTAGTAAATAAAGAGGCAAGTATATCAAGTTTAGATGATATAGTTACAAATGAAATATATCTACTTGAAAATGGAGAAGATTATACAGATATAATAGAGCAATTTGGTGATAAAGAAGAAATTGTATATAAATATAAGCCATCACTAGAAGAACTATATATTAAAGTATTAAGTGATCTAGATGCAGGTATATTAATTAGTAACTCGCAATATGAAATAATATGTGAACTTAGCGAAGAATTTAAAAATAATATTAAAATAGTACATCAGGTAGAGCATGTAATCAGTGATGATACATCGACAGATAGTGTAAATCCATTTGTAGTTTTAGATGATTCGAAAACTATAGATAATGGTGTATTTAATATATATATTAGTGGAATAGATACTTCAGGAAGTATATCTAATGTATCTAGAACAGATGCCAATATAATATTAACAGTTAATTTAACAGGAGAAACAGCAAAAGTTCATATGACATCAGTTCCAAGAGATTATTATTTAGAGTTACACTCTAAAAATGCTTATGATAAATTAACACACTCAGGACTATATGGAATAGAAGAAACAGTAGCATCAGTAGAAGATTTACTAGATATAGATATAAATTATTATGTAAGAGTTAATTTTACAACACTTGTTAAAATTGTAGATACTTTAGGAGGAATAACAGTAGACTCAGACTTTGCATTTAAAGCTGAAAATTATTATTTTAGTGAAGGTATAAATTATTTAAATGGAAGTCAAGCACTTGCATTTGCAAGAGAAAGAAAATCATTTGAAGAAGGAGATGTTCAAAGAAATATTAATCAGCAAAAAGTTATAGAAGGAATAATGAGTAAAGCACTTAGTGATCCTTCCCTTATAACTAAATACACTGAAATACTTTCAAGTTTAGAAAATAGTTTCCAAACTAACATAACACCTGAAGAAATAACTCAAACAGTAAAAAGACAAACAGAAAACTTTAAAACGTTTGATATAACAACTTATGCACTTACAGGATTGGATTCTTCAAATACAACTTATTCTGCAGGATCACAAAAACTATATGTAATGTTACCAGATCAAAATTCACTTTCAGAAGCTAAAGATTTAATCAAATCAGTAGAAGAAGGTAAATAAAATAAAATTAAACTACTTAGAAAAATTAATTTCTAAGTAGTTTTTTATTATTTATTTATTTATTTTGTTTGTATTTTCTTTTCTTTTTGATATAATATTTATATGGAGGGGTTAAATATGAAAAGAGTAAGTGTTATAACGATATTGTTTTTAATGACTATTGTTATAGTTAGTGTAGTTTTAATATCTATGAATAAGCCTGAATATGTAGATTACAATAATCATATGGATATGCAGTTTCCAGAAGAATTAGTAGTTAAGTCTGATACTTTAAATAGTGTAAATTCACTACTTACATATTTTAAGTGGCAATATCCAGCAGATCCTAGCAAGCCAAATACTGTATTAAGTAGATCGATTGCTGGAGAAGAACATTATGATTTAATGAAATCAGAATTAGAAAATAGTATAGTACTAAGTGCAAACGATAAATTAACAATTGATTTATCATCACTGCCAGATAGTGATTTTATAGTTGATAGAGAAATTAACATTTTTGCAGTAATACGAGAAGATTTTAATATATATTTAGATACAGAAGTTACAAATAATATAATTACAGTTGACCTAGCAAAACTAAATGAAAATGAAGAATATATTATAGAAATTTCACTTGAATACAAATATGCAAGTTATGGAGTATATAATTTCAAACTTATTAGAGAATAAAAAAACGTCCTAAGATTTAATATGTCTTAGGATGTTTTTATCTGTAAAATAATTATTTTACTTCTATTTAATCTACATTTATTAATTTAAATTTATTTACCTGATCTATCTACTAATTTATTGGGGGTAAATAGTAGAAGAGTCACTTGTAATATTAAGAATTTTAAAATTTGAGTTTGTTTTATATTTATATGTACATCATATTATATAATGGGGTTAATATAATATTGTACTAGATTTAGCACCCCTTTCTAGATTGTATATATAATCTGCTTCATTTGCAACTTCATCTGAGTGAGTTACAATTATAATACATTTGTTTTCTTTTTTTGCTAGGTTTTTAAATATCTTCATAACCTCTTGTTCATTTTTTTTATCTAATGCTCCTGTAGGTTCATCTGCAAGTATAACATCTGGATTATATGATAGAGCTCTAGCTATTGCTATACGTTGTTGTTGCCCTCCTGATAATTTAAGAACTCTACTATTCATTAAATCTTTAGAAATATTTACTTTATTTAGTAATTTTTCTATATAGTTATCTGGATTTTCTTGTTTACATTTTGCAATGTCCATAGATAGTTTTATATTCTCTTTTGCTGTTAAAGCATTAAGAAGATTAAAACTTTGGAATATAACTCCAATATTATTACTTCTATAGTAATCTTTATCTATTTCTTTAATATCTTTATTATCATAATATATACTACCTTCACTTGGCGATTCAAGTCCTGACATAAGGGAAAGGAGTGTTGTTTTACCACTACCAGAATGTCCTATAATTGCGTATATATTTCCTTTTTTAAATTCATAGTTTATATCTTTTAATGTATGTTTATCATTTCCTTTGTAAATATAAGATAGATTTTCTAGTTTAAATACATTCATTGTTTCTCCTTTATAATTAACTTCTACTATTTAATATTGTTAGTGGTTTATATCTTGAAATAGTTATTATACTTATTAAACTTCCAAGAATAGTTATAAGCAGTGATATTCCAAATACTTGTAATATTACTTCTAAATTAACACTAGCATCAATGCTATCTATATAGTTTAAGTTTGAACTAGCAGTAAGGTTATTATTTCTACCGCTCATAGGATCTTTAAATCCAAAGTTTTGATTTACTTCATTTGCAGCTTCTGTTTGAGTAGCTATTTCACTTGCAAGCATTGCATCTGCAACTGGCATGCTAAGAGTTGATCCTAAAATTATACCAATAGAAATTGCAACTATTGTTACTAAGAAAGTTTCAAGTACAAATTGCATTGCTACAAATCCTTTTTTCATCCCTATAGCTCTTAAAACACCTATTTCATATTTTCTTTCACGAATATTTATCATATTAAGTACCATAAGAATTAAACTCCCTATTACAAGTACAAGTACTAAGAATATATTAGAAAAGTTTTTTAAGTTTTCTGTAGGTTCTAAAGTAGCAAGTATTTCTTCTTCATTACTAATTACAGCAAATGAATCGTCAAGACCTTTTTCAGTTACTTCAGATGTATAAGCTGAGATATCTTCAAATGAATTTAGTAATATAACTGGAGTTAAAGTGCTAGTTATTTTAAACTCTTCACTAGATGTAGCAGTTATACTATCTATATTTGGAAGAGTAGTTATAATTGTATTTGCACTATTACTAAACATATTTGAAACATCTTCTACAGAACCATTATCTGTAAATATTCCTTTTACTGCTAACGTAAATGTTTCTTCTTCATTTAAAGGGTTAGTAAATATAATAGTACTTCCAATAGTTAAATCATTTTGACTAGCAAGTTCTTCATTAATTAAGATTTCATTTGTTATAGTTTCAAAATCTTCAATCATTGAACCTTCAGTTAAAGTATATGTGCCATTTGCAAAATTTTCTAAAGCATTAATGCTATTGTATCCTTCAAATATATAGTCACCTTTCATCATTGAGATACCACTAGTTTTAGAACCAGATGATCCTCCTGAAGGCATACTTGTAGCTCCAAATTGATCTCTATTATAATTATTTATTAATGTATCATTACTTGCTGTTTCTATTTGACTAGAATTTAGCATAAGTGATGATGTTATATATGTGTCTTTCACATATGAGCTGTCACTATAGTTTAATATCTCCTCAAGCGATAATGCACCTGTAAGAGAAGATATATTATCACCTTCTTTCATACCATTTAGCATTGACTCAAAATCTCTTTTCATATTATCCCTATTAGGTTCAAAAGTGATTTCAGGTGTACTGGTTAATATTTTATTATTCACAATTTCAGTAGCTGCATTATTAATGCTAAGTGCAATTACTGAAGAAATTCCTATAATTACAATTATGATTCCAAGTAGTATATTTCTTGAAATATTTCTTGTAATAAAGTAATAAGCATTTTTTAGTATATACATAATTCCTCCTTCTTTCAAAACTATTATATGAAGTAAATGTGAAGGATTAGTGAAGGTAATGTGAAAGTATTGTGAAAAAAATAATGAGATGTTTTTAACAGTTCTAATAGATTAAAAAAATATGTCGAATTGTTGATTTTTAAGAAGAACTTTGATATAATATGTATATTGTAAAATATCATTAGTAATATATATACATTAAAGAATGGTTACTTATATTAAAAGTAGTTATGCCATTCTTATATTTATTACTAATAAAATATATATAAGGAAAGAAAACGGTGAATTAAATAATATGATGAAATTAAGAGTAACATATGGTAAGTCAAAAGAAGCAACATATTTATCACATCTAGATATGATGAATGTATTTGAATGTGCATTTAGAAGAGCAAGTGTACCACTAAAATATTCAGAAGGATTTACACCAAGACCAGAACTTGTATTTGCTAGTCCTTTAAGTGTTGGTATTGAAAGTACCGGGGAAATATTTGAAGTTTCACTTACAGAAGAATTAGAAATACCATTTTTTATACGTGAAGTAAATAAAGTACTTCCAGGATCTATAACAATACTTGGAGCTGAAGTATGTAAAGCAGATGAAAAAAATATAATGTCTAGAGTTTTTGCATCTGTATATACAATAGAGATACTATATAGTGAAGAAAAACTAAAAGATAAAACAGTAAGAGAAATAGCAGATATGAAAACAAATTATAATAAGAAGCTTGAAGAATTCTTATCTCAAACAACTATACTGGCATACAAAAATTCTAAGAAGTTAGAAGATAGAGTAGATATAACACCGATGATTAAACATTATGAATTTATGTTTGGTGGTAAATTAGAAATTACAGTAGATACAGGATCAAATTCTAATTTAAAACCAGATATTATAATGGAATCATTTGGTAAATATTTAGATGAAGAAGTAGAATATAAAGTAAGAAGAGAAAAAATATTATATAAATAAAATGTTGTAAATGGTAGATAAATAGGACTGCTCCTAGTATATCTACCATTATTTGTTAAAAATTAAAAAAAATTAAAAAATTGTATTGACTTATTATTTTTTTGTTAGTATAATATCATTATACTAGCAAGGAAGGCGGTGTGTGAAATGACAATTACAGAGATAAGAATAAAAAAATTAAACACTCAAAACAAACTAAAAGCGATAGCTTCTATAACTATCGATGGAGAATTTGTTATTCATGATGTTAGAATTTTAGAAAGTGAAAGAGGTTTATTTGTGAAAATGCCTAGCAAAAAAGTACCTAATGGGGAATTTGTAGACATTGCTCATCCAATAAAAACTGAAGTAAGAACAATGATAGAAACTAAAGTTATTGAAAAATACAATGAACAACCAGTTGAAGAACAAGCGTAGTTTTAGTATTAATATAACTATACTAAGAAATTTTATAATTTCTTTAAGTACTAATATGAATGTTTATTTGTATTAGTATTTTTATGTGTTAAATCATATTTTTAAAAATTTATTATTTTTTCATATTTATTTCATTATTTATTTTATCCATTTATTTAACATTATTATTTTAATATATTTTATTCAATTTTTATTTTATTGTATTTTATTTTTTAATTATTATTTCAAAGGTTGTTGGTTTAGATGAATCATTTTTTCAAGAAACGTTGTAAATCCATTTTAGTTATTATTTCAGTTATTTTAATCATAAGTATTAGTTATCACATATATAAATTTAATTTTAAGTATGAAGATAAAGTTATTTCAAAAGTTTCAATTATTAGTTTGGAAAGCATTTCAGATTCTAGTATTGTATATCTTGCAAGAGTAGAAGAGGGGATATTTAATGATCATGTGCTTCTTAAAATTTATCTTGATGAGGATGATAGTTATATAAGCTTAAATAAAGAAGAGATGTTTTTTAATAGATTTTCTAATTATGAGTATAATGATGTAATATACGTAAATAGAAAACTTGATAAAAATAATGCTTTAAATAATATGTATGAATTTGATTATAATAAATATTTAAATTCTAGAAATATTGTTGGTAGTATTTCTGTAAATGAAGTTAAATATATAACAACTAATAATAATATTTTAACTCCATTATATGAGTATTTAAATAAATTTAAAGAGTATATTGAATATACTATCAATGATGATTTTGGGCTCTTTAAAACTATTATTTTAGGTGATAAAATTGATTTTGAAGATAAAGAAGAAGAGTTATTTACTATTATAAGTCTTAATGTTTTCATTTCTGTTTCTGGTAGTAATTTATACATTATAAAATGTATTATTGATTTTATCTCTAATATGCTAAATAAATGTATTAATAATATAAATAGTAAATACAATATAAGGAAAATAGTAAACCTACTTAAAATAAATAATGTTATAAAAATTTTAAGTTATATAATATTTTATATATTTTGTAATTTTAAAATATCTATTTTAAGAGTACTTATCAGTTATATTTTAGTAGAAATATTTACTATATCTAATAGTAGAGTAAATAGATATATAAAACTTATAATCACTACTTTAATCTTACTTATCTATAATCCATATATAATTTTTTCTTTAAGTTTTCTTCTAGGAACTGTTGCAACTTTAGGCATCTATATAATTAACTCTAATTTAAATAAATATTTAATGTTTAATTTTATTACTGCTAATAATTATTATAAATATATATATCATAAAAGTTCTAAAACAAATAAAGTATTAAAATTAGTTAATAGTTTAAAACAATATATAATAAAAAGTACAAGTATTTATTTATCTTCATTAATTAGTTTATTTCCTTTAATAATATACTATTTTAATTATTATAGTATTATATCATACTTAGGTAATATATTGTTATTTCCCATATATTTACTCAAATTAATTTTAGGTACTATATTAATAATTACATTTAAAATACCTATTTTAGCAGATATCATTGTAATAATAGATAAATTTATTATTGATGTATTAAAATTCATTTTAAATATATTTGAAAATATCAATATTTCTTTTTCATTGCATAGTCCAACATCTACAACAATTATTATATATTATATAGTATTACTGCTTATTGTATTTAAAGATAAAATTATAAATTATTTAATTCATAATAGGTTAATACTTAAGTATACAAATAGTTATTTAAAAAGCTATAAGAAAAAAAGAGTAGTAATTAAACATTTAGTTATAATAGCTCGTTATATACTAATAGTAATTATTCTAATAAATTATTTTGTTTTAGAGATAAATAAAACATATATATACTATTTTAATGTAGGACAAGGTAATATGGCACTTATTTCTCATAATAATAAAGTAATAATGTTTGATATAGGTAGCATAAGTAGTAATGTTAAATATCCACTTGAAACTTTTCTAACTAAAAAGAATATATATATAATAGATTATTTAATAATAAGTCATTTTCACACAGATCACTATAATGGACTATATGAATTAGAGGAAAGTTTAAGTTCTGGTAATATAGTCATAAAAAATATTATATATTCGTACATAGAAAATGAAGAGTTTAATTATACTGAGTTTGAAAAATTTATACAAAAGTATAATATAAATAAAATTATGGTAGAAAGTTATGATAACATTCAAATAGATAATGAAATAAGTTTAGATTTTATATATGCACCATCTGAAACTATTATAAAATCAGATGATTTAATAAATACAAATAGTATAGTAACATTACTAACACTTAATAATTCATATCATTTATTTATGGGAGATGCGACTATTGAAACAGAGGAACATATAATGAAAGAGTTTGTAAATAAAGAGGCAAATGATGAAATAATCTATAAATTAAATAATTTAGATACATATCAAGTAGGGCATCATGGTTCTAAAACATCAAGCAGTGAAGAGTTCTTAAAGTTTATATATTCAAATAATTATATCATTTCTTCTAAAAAGTCAATATTTAATCATCCAAGCACAGAAATTTTAAATAGGTTTAGCACTCTAAATTTACATTATACTATAACTGAAAGTAATGGTTATGTATACTATGAATATTGATAGTACTAGTATAAAAGTTAATGAAAAAATAGTACACAAAATGCCTAAAAAAATTTTTATATACTAGCAAATAATTAAATTCAAAAAAAATATCAAAAGACTTGCTTATTTTAAAAAAACAATGTATAATATAGGCAAAAGGGGGCTTAAAACTTATGTCAGATATAGTTGTAAGTGAAAAGAAAAAGATAAATATATTTGACCGTATAATACAGACAGTCGTGATTATGGTCAACATGAATAAAATGAATAGGGCGATAGATGAGCATCTAAGCATAATAAATAAGCAAGAGGATGAAAACAAAAAGGAATATGAACAAAACATACTAGGTGAAATAGTATTTGTTAAATATCAATATGATATTATGCAAAGAAGTATGTATGATCTTAAAATGTCATATGATGAGGATATTATTGAAAAAATAAATTCTACAGATAAGATTGAAAGATTAGAACTTCAAAAAATATTTTTAGAAATGGAATATGATAGAGTAACTAAAGCTAAGTTTAAAATGAAGGAAGAAGTAAAATACAATTTACTTATCTTATCAACTGTTATAGATCAAGTTAAACAAAATATTAAAGATGAAGGTAAAAATCAAAGATATAACAACTTAATTAGAGTTGCAACTTCTCTTGATACTAAAATACAAACAGGTGAATATACAAACAAAGACTATGAAGAAATATTTGAAGTTATAGATGAGTATGTTGGATACATAAACGATAACTATGATATTGCTAGACTTCCAATTGATGAAAGAGAATTAATTGAATTTGTAATAGAAACTATGCTTGCTGGAATTCAATCAGATATTGATAGGCATATGTATGAATTTAAAGTACTTATTAACATTTGTAAAAATGCGTACAGATATTTTAAAATCATAGATAAAGTATTTGAAAAAATAGTTAATATATATAATGAAAGTTTAGAAACTGGAGTTATGAATATAAAAGACTATATAAGAATGTATAAAGAAATATATGATCTTAAAATAAAAACAATGGTAAACGATGTACATAGAACAATAAAAACTGAAGATGAATATTTAGAATATTCAAAAATGGTTACAAACTTTATGTATGATGAGCTAGATGAATTTATTTTAAACAGAGCTTTAGAAGGTGAAAATGTATCTGAAGCTACTATAAAAATATTAAAAAAACAGTTAACTGGTGAAGAAGAAATAGAGGAAAAAGAAGAAGTAGAAGATACTGCTGAAGAAGTAAACGAAGTTTCAGAAACTATTGAAGAAAAAGAAGAAGGTATTACTAAAAAGATAACTGAAATTAAAGATAAAATAAAAAAAGTAACAAAGAAAGTAACTAAAAAAGTGACTAAAAAGAAAGCTGAAAAAACAGATGAAGAAGACAAGCCTGTAGCAAAAAAAACTACAAGAAGAACTACAAAAAAAGCTGAAGAAATAAGTACGCTAGATGATATAAAAAAGTTAAAAGAAGAAACTGATTTAAACGAAACTGAAGATGAAAACGCAAACTTAATTAAAGAAAAATTAAGAAAAGAAATGCTTGAACATGCAAAAATACTATCAGAAGAATTAAGCAGTGAAGGGTAAACAGTACTAGATTTGTTATTTTAAAGAGATATATCAAGATGGTAAATGTTTACTGTTTTGATATATTTTATTAAATTTATAATTTAAGTAAAAAATGACAAAATATTTGTAATACATATAATATAATATGTAGCATAAGAAGTAGAGGTGTAATATGTTGTATAACGAATATTTTAACGAGGAAGAAAGTTACATTTTAGAAGATGTAACAGTAAATAAAAAAAGGATCAATTACAAAACCATAGGGTTTTGTCTTATAGCATTAGTATTATCATTAATAAGTTTTTCAGAAGAAATAGCACCATTTCCGTATATTATGATTGGACTAGCCTGTACATTTAATGTACCACTAATTTTTATATATGGAATAAGTATGATTGGTATGGCAATTACTAGTATGCCAATTAGTAGTTTTATTATATATACTATATTCTTTGCAGTATTTACACTGCTTACTGCAGCAGTAAATGTAGAAGGTATAAGTAGAAAGTATATTAATTTAATAAAATTATTATTATCTATGACAATAGTTAAAACAGTTGCAACAATAGTACTTAGCATGTCATTTGTACCAGTAATATATGAGTTACTTATATCCACAATACTATTTATTGTGCTTGTAACAAGTATATATGTTGTATTTAATATAAAAAAAGGATATGTGTTCTCAAGTGAAGAGATGATGGCAGGGCTTTTACTTTTAGCACTACTTGTAACTCCTCTTAGTCATATAAGCATATATGGAATATCACTTATGAATATAGCTATTGTAGCTATTACTATGATATATGGATGGAAAACATCTGCAGCGCTTGGAGCAGTAGCTGGACTTACACTTGGCCTTACAGCAACAATATTTAGTAATATAAGTCTTGCTTATGTAGTTATTTTAGCTGTAAGTGGAATGATATCAGCTGTATTTAGAAAATATGGTAAAATACCTGTTGTTATATCATTTATACTTGGCGTTATACTTGTTTCATATCTAATATCAAGTTCATCATTTTATGTTGGTATGGCTATAGAAGTTGTAGCAGCATCTATGATACTTATATTTCTACCTAAAAAAGTAGCTATGTCACTAGATGATATATTTAATTACAATTCAAAATTAGATAGTCTAGCAGATAATCTACTTGATGTATCTAAAGAAGTTAAGGCTAAACTTAATGCTACATCATTAGTATTTAAAGATTTAGCAGATATAACAGTTCCTGTAACTAAAGAATCTAAACTAGAAACAAGAGATGTTATATTTAAGTATATAATTAAACATGCTCACGATAAATGTATTGGATGTAAAGATAAGAAAAAATGTATTGATGCTGAAATGCTTAAAATATCAGTTGATAATATAGCAACAAGATTAGAAAGATTAGAAGAAGTTTCAAGTGATATGTTACTTGTTACATGTGATAAATCTGAAACTTTAATAGAAGAAATTAAACAAATAAATGATAGTATGAAAATAACTAGATTACTTAAAAGAAAAGAAGAAGAAAATAATAAATTACTTAGTAAACAATATGATGAAATATCTAAAATAATCTCAAATATTTCTCTTGATATTTCAGGTCAAATGACTGAAGCAGGAATAGATGTTAAAAAGATAAGAGAAGAACTTAAAGTAATGGGATACAGAGTGTATGAAGATGAACTAGATGTAGATAATAACGGATACATTGAATATGTTTTTGTAACTGATATACTAAATGATTTTGATAAACAGAAAAAAGAAATATCACTAGCTCTTTCATCTCTACTTGAAAAACCTATGGCAGTTAAAATGATGTTAAATTTAACAAAAACAGAAAAATCTAAAATAAGGCTTGCATCTAAATTAAAATATAAAATTACAAGTAGTACATATAAAGGTATTAAAAACGAAGAAGAAGTATCTGGAGACTCACATTTAGTATTTGATGATTTTAAAAGTAAATACATATCTATATTATCTGACGGTGTAGGTAGTTCATTAGAAGCTTCATCTAGTAGTAAAAATGTTATCTCAATGTTTGAAAAATTACTTAAAGGTGGTTTTGAAGAAGATAAAGCTATTGAAATGATAAACTCAATAATTAAAATACATCAAGCTGAAAGTAGTTATGCAACAATAGATATGTGTATAATAGATTTAGAAACTTTACATGGCGAGTTTATTAAACTTGGAGCTGCTCCTACATATATACTATCAGAAGGTAAAATCAGTACACTTACTAATCATAATATACCAGTAGGGCTACTTGCAGATGCTGAGTATATACCTATTACTAAAAGATTAAATAAAGATGACATAATAATACAAGTTACTGATGGTGTTGTGCATGATGAATCAAATAAAAGTCAAAATTCTTTTGTAAACAGTATTAAAAATATAGATATAACATTATCTGAAAAACAAATATTAGAATATTTGAAAAAAGAGTTTGTTAAATCTAGAGGAAACAGTCTTACAGATGATTCAACAATAATTGTACATAAGATTAGTAAAAATTAGAACTTAGAAGGGAACTTAAATCCCTTCTTTTTTATTGTAAATTACTTTAGTTAATAAATTATTTATACATTAACTTGACTAAAAAATATATTTGATATATACTAGATATATAATAGATATGTAATATGTATTAATAGTATATTTTAACAAATACTAATATTAGACAATATATATTATGTATTAAGATTTATGAAAGGAGAATATGATATTAACTTATCATAAAAGGTATATGAAAAAAATAAATAAAATAATGATAGCAAGTTTAATTTCATTAATATTAATAACTACAGTTAATGTTACATATGCAACTTCTATAGAAACAACAACAGATAATTTTATTGATCAAATGGTAAAGTCATTTAATACATCTCTTAATAATCCATTATTAAGTCAAGTTATTTACTGGATAATTATATTTTTACCACTTTTAATATCTATATTTAATAATAAAGCTAGTAGATATATTGTTATATTTGGAAATATATTATTTGCTTTAGCTCTTGGATTTAACATTATTGTTGCTTCTGAACTTATAACAATTATTTGGGGCGTTTTAATGGTTATGGCATTATTATCAAAATTAATTACAATTAAAAGAAGTAGTGGTTTTCCATTATAATAAAAAACTAAGTTATATAATATTGTATAACTTAGTTTATTTTTATTTTTAACTTTATTATTTGTTATTTAATAATATTGTACTGTATTTAAATTATAAAATTGGATATAATGTAGTATATACAAAATATATTTATAATTATTAAAATAGGCATTAAGATTAGAAAAGAGGCATGTTTTGTTTTATGTCTAAATTTAAACATTCCTAAATATGATCCTAAAGCTCCTCCTAAAAATGCAGTCATAAAAAGTGTATATTCAGATATCCTATATCTACCTTTAATAGCTAAATATTTATCATATCCCATAATGCAAAAACCTATTAAATTTACTACTGCTATATATATTAAAAAATAATGTATCAATTCCATATTATCACCAAATTTATTATATCACATAAGTTAAATAAAAAGAAATATATATGAGGTATACGATTAGAAATAGCATTTTTTTACATTTTTATGTTTATTTAATAAATATTATGTATAAATTTCATCTTAAAATATTGACTTTATTTAATATTTAGTATATAATATATGAGTAACAAATAAATTAAAAAAGTATATGCATATATTTTTTACCAAAAAGGGGGAATTTTAAGATGGCACAACCAAAAAGAAGATGGTCTAAAGAAAGAACACATTTAAGACGTGCAAACTGGAAAATAGAAGCTAAGAACTTATCTAAATGTTCTAATTGTGGAGAACCAGTTTTATCACACGTAGCTTGTCCAGCTTGTGGATATTATGATAAAAAACAAGTAGTGGAAATTAAATCTGCAGAAACAAAATAAATCATTCAAAACTTCACTTAGGCAGTGGAGTTTTCTTTTTTTAGTGGAAGGGGGATATAAGTGGCAGGATATGAAAAGAAACATAATACTAATACAAGTATAAATAATGTAATTAAAATAGTTAAAAAAGATTCTATTGCAGATGAAATCGGTATAAAGCCAGGATTTAAATTATTAAAAATTAATGAACAAGATATAATTGATATTTTAGATTATAAGTTTTTAATATCTGATGAATATGTAGAACTTGAAGTTTTAAATCTAGAAAATGAACTTGAAATTTATGAGATAGAAAAAGATGAAGATGATGAACTTGGAATAGAATTTGAATCTGAACTTATTGATGAAGCTAAAAATTGTCACAATAATTGTATTTTCTGTTTTATGAATCAACTTCCTAAAGATGTAAGAGATACATTAATATTTAAAGATGATGACTATAGATTATCGTTTTTTAGCGGTAATTATATTACTATGACTAATATGAAAGATAATGATATAGATAGAATAATAAGATATAGATTATCTCCAATTAATATATCTGTACATGCTACAGATGTAGATGTAAGATGTAAAATGTTAAATAATAGATTTGCAGGCAAAGTACTTACATACATAGAAAAACTATATAATGCTGGAATTAATATGAATACTCAAGTTGTTTTATGCAAAGGTATTAATGATGGTAAAATTTTAGAAAAAACTATTAAAGATCTATCTAAATATTTTCCAATGATTAGATGTATTGGAATAGTTCCTGTTGGCCTTACTAAACATAGAGATGATTTAGAAACTCTTAAACCACTAACTAAAGAAGATTGTATTAATACTATAAATATAGTAAAATCTTATCAAGATAAATTTAAAAAGAAATATAAAGATAATGTAGTATATTTAGCTGATGAATTTTATTTAAAAGCAGATATGGATATTCCAAATTATACTGAATATGGTGATTTTGAAAACATAGAAAATGGAATAGGTATGCTTGCTGATTTTAACTATGAATTTGATAAGCATTTAACTAAAATATTAAAAAAGAAACAGGTTGAAAATAAAACAACTAATAAAATTAATGTACATATATTTACAGGTAAAATAACAAAAGAATTTATTGCAAAAAAATCAGAAGTATTAACTGAAAAATTGTGTGATAATCTTAATATTAAAGTAGAAGGAATAACTAATACTTTCTTTGGAGAGGAAATAACTGTCACAGGACTTATTACTGGGCAAGATATAATAAATCACATTGAAGAGCTTAAATCTGAAAATAAGCTTTTTAAAGACGATATAATCATTATTCCAAATATATGTTTAAAAGAAGATGAAGATATATTTTTAGATGATGTAACTCTTAAAGATGTTATTTTATCTCATAAAAATATTATTGTGACAGATAATACTGCAATATCATTTATAGATACATTAAGTATAATAAATAGTAACAGCACTACTAAAATAAAAAAACTAATAGAAAGAAAAGAGGTGTAAATAATGTTTTTACCGATTAATAAAAAAGATTTACAAGAAAGAAATATAGATACTTTAGATTTCATAATGGTAACAGGCGAAGCTTATGTAGATCATCCTTCATTCGGACATGCTATTATTTCCAGATACGTAGAATCTAAAGGTTATACAGTAGGTATAATTGCTCAGCCACAAACAGATGAGGATTATAAAGTATTAGGTACTCCTAAATATGGCTTTTTAGTTTCTTCAGGTGTAATTGATTCAATGGTAAATAATTACACTGTAGCAAAGAAAAAAAGATCTAAAGACGTATATAGTCCTAAAGGAAGTAAATGTTTAAGACCTGATAGAGCAACACAGGTATATACAAAAAAACTAAAAGAATTATTTGAAGATTCATTTATAATAGCAGGAAGCATTGAAGTTTCTTTAAGAAAATTTGCTCATTATGATTATTTTAAAGATGAAGTAATTCCTTCTATAGCTGAAAGTTCTTTTGCAGACTTGTACATATATGGTATGGGAGAAAGACCTTTTGATGAAATAATTAAAAGACTAGATAAAAATATTCCACTAAATAAAATAAAAGATGTTAGAGGAACTTTTTATGTAGAAAAAGATGAAGAAAAAATAAATAAATTATTAACTAAAAAAGATGTTATGATAATTCCTTCATATAAAGAAGTATCAGAAGATAAAAAAGTATATATTAAAGCTCATATGGATGTTTTAAAAGAGCAAGATGATATATATGGAAAAATTATTATACAAAAAAATAATGATAGCTATATTATTCAAAATCCACCAGCTAAACCTCTTACTACAGAAGAAATGGACAAAGTATATGCACTTGATTTTGAAAGAACATATCACCCTATATATGAAAGCCAAGGTGGAGTAGAAGCTATAACAGAAGTTGAGTTTAGTTTGACTTCAAATAGAGGATGTTTTGGGGCATGTAATTACTGCGCACTTACTTATCATCAAGGGAGAAAACTTTCTGTAAGAAGTCATGATTCTATAATTGAAGAAGCTAAAAAATTAATAGAAAATAAAAACTTTAAAGGATATATACATGATGTAGGAGGGCCTACTGCTAACTTTAGACATATGGCTTGTAAGAAACAAGAAAAATTAGGTGTATGTAAAGATAGACAATGTTTATTCCCAACACCATGTAAAAACTTAATCATAGACCATAAAGATTATTTAAATCTACTTAGAAAATTAAGAGCTTTAGATAAGGTAAAAAAAGTATTTGTAAGATCGGGTATAAGATATGATTACTTAATGCTTGATAATGATGATACTTTCCTTAAAGAACTTTGTGAGCATCATATAAGTGGGCAACTTAAAGTAGCTCCAGAACATACAGAACCTGTAGTTCTTAAAAAAATGGGCAAACCAAATTTTGATATATACAAAAAGTTTAAAGTTAAGTATGAAGCTATGAATAAAAGAGTAAATAAAGATCAGTACTTAGTACCATATTTAATATCTTCTCATCCAGGGGCTACACTGTCTAGCGCTATTAAAGTTGCAGAATACTTAAATGAAGCTCACTATATGCCTGAGCAAGTTCAAGATTTCTATCCTACACCAGCAACTATTTCTACTTGTATGTACTATACTGAAATGGATCCATATACTTTTGAAAAAATATATGTTCCTAAAACAGATTATGAGAAAAAAATGCAAAGAGCTCTATTACAATATAGAAGAAAAGAAAATTATGATATTGTTAAAGAGGCACTTATTAAAGCTAAGAGATTGGATCTTATTGGATTTACTTCTAATTGTTTAATTAAGCCTAAAAAAGAAGAAGTGCATAAACTTAAAGCTATGCAAAAAGAAAATGAAAAACAAAAACAAGGTAAATTTGCTAAAAAGAAAAAAATGATTAGAAATATTCATAAGAAGAAAATAAAAAAATAATATTAATATAACTACTCTCTAGAAATAAATCAATTTCTAGGGAGTAGTTATATTTGTAATTCCAAAGTTTTCAGTAAGCCAAGTAATCTTTCTTTTTTTATGAACATTTGTTGAAAGTTCATATTTATGTTTAGAATCAAAATCAATAGATAAGTATATAACCTTATCAATATCTATTTTGATTGCAACATCAAGGCTAAAGGATAAACCTTTATAGATTCTATGTATATTATACACATCATTATTACTTGATTTAAGTTTAATAAAACTTTTAGTGAAATAGCTTATTTTTTCAATAAAAATTACATCTTCTTTTATTTGGATTTCTTTTTCTACATCATCATATGTTATTGTAAATAGATTAAAATTACTGTTTGTTTTTGGACATTCGAATGAAAAACCAAAAATAGTATTAGTTTCAGAATCCATATTAATTTCCTCCTTAAATAAATTTATATAGCTTAATTATAGCATAATTTGTAGTAATTATCAATAATGGAGTTTAAGTACTTTAAACAATTGAATAACTAGCATATGTATGGTATAATTTATAGAAGAAAAGTAAATAAAGTTTAAAATAGGAGAAAAAATGGAAAGTTATAAAAATTTAAAAGTTATATATGAAGATAATCATATAATAGTAGTTGTAAAGCCTGCATCAATACCATCACAAGCGGATAAAACAGGAGATTTAGATATGCTAACTCTTGTGAAAGAATATATTAAACATAAATATGATAAACCTGGGGAAGTATATTTAGGACTTGTACATAGATTAGATAGAATGGTTGGCGGACTTATGGTATTTGCAAGAACAAGTAAAGGCGCTTCTAGATTATCTAAATATATAAGAGAAAGAAATTTTAAAAAGAAATACATTGCTATAGTAAATGGTAAATTAAGTGGTGAGGATACACTTATAAACTATCTTTTAAAAAATGAAAAATTAAACATGAGCAGCATAGTTAATAAAAATCCTAAAAATGAAAAATATTGTAAAGAGGCTATTTTAGAGTATAAAACATTTAAAAACTTCAAATACAAAAACAAAGACTATACGGCTGTTGATGTAGATTTAAAAACAGGAAGACATCATCAAATAAGAGTTCAATTTGCTGGCATAAATGCTCCATTATATGGAGATGTTAAATATGGCACAAAAGTTAATAAAGTTGGCCAAAATCTAGCTTTATGGTCGAAATATCTATCTTTTTATCATCCAACTAAAGATGAGTATTTAGAATTTGAACTGCTTCCTACTGAAGTAGAGCAAAATGAATTGTATAAAATAGATGACATTTGGCAAAATTTAAAATAAAGGGGTACATTAATGGAAATTGATGAAATTATAAGAGAATATAAAATACTTAAAGAAGAATATGATAAATTAATAATTGCTGTGAAACTAAAAGAGAAACAAGAAAAACTTAAACAATTAGAAGAAGAAACTATTGATCCTAATTTTTATGGCAATACTGATAATTCAAGTAAAGTTTTAAGTAAAATTAAAGTTTTAACTTCTGACATTTTAAAATATACAAAATTGGAAGCTAAGTTAACTGATTTAATTACATATATTGAACTTTTAGAGGAAGAAAATGACAATACAATTATTAAAGAAGCAAAAGAAATAATCAATTTTGTTAAAGAAAGATTAGAAAAACTAGAGATAACTGCTTTGTTATCTGGAGAATACGATTCAAATAATGCTATTGTAACTATTTATCCAGGTGCTGGAGGTACAGAGTCACAAGACTGGGCTGAAATGCTATATAGAATGTATACAAAATGGGCAAATTCAAGTGAATATGAAATTGAAGTGTTAGATATGGAGATAGGAGATGAGGCAGGAATAAAGTCAGTAACTATACTTGTTAAAGGTAGTAATGCTTATGGATACCTTAAAGCTGAAAAAGGTGTACATAGACTGGTTAGAATTTCTCCGTTTGATAGTAATTCAAGAAGACATACATCTTTTGCAGCTGTTGAAGTTATGCCAGAAATTGATGATGATATAAATATTGATATTAAATCTGAAGATTTAGAAATAGGCACTTATAGAGCATCTGGCGCAGGAGGTCAGCATGTAAATAAAACAGATTCTGCAATCAGAATAAAACATATTCCTACAAATATAGTTGTTACATGTCAAACTGAAAGATCTCAACTACAAAACAAAGAAAATGCTATGAAGATGCTTAGATCTAAATTATATGAATATGAACAAAAATTAAGAGATAAGAAACAAAGTGATATTAAAGGTGATGCCTTAGACAATTCATTTGGAAATCAAATTAGATCATATGTTTTTTGTCCGTATACACTTGTTAAAGATCATAGAACTGGTTATGAAAAAGGTAATGTAAATGCTGTTATGGATGGAAGTATAGATGAGTTTATGTATGAATACTTGAAAAAGACAGCAAGCCATGATATAATATAATACTAAATAAATGTTATAAGGAGGCGTTACTATGTTTCCAGATTGGAAGGGTACAATTGTAATGGATGTTGATGGGACGTTTTTTGACAATTTCAAAGAGTGGGATAAATCAACAATCCAAAAATTATTTAAAAACAGTGCTATTATCAAAGGTATTGACAGTGTATTGTGGATGTTTAATGGACTAGATTTATTTACAAATTCGGCTACTATACTAAAATTGCGGTTAAAACTTTATTCTGTGATTTCAGGTGCAAATTACAAAAAAATGATTAAATCATATGCATTTGAGTATGATTTAGAACTTACAAAGATTATTGTAGAAAGGTCTAGTGAACTAGCCGAGATAAAAAGTAAGTATAATCTTATTTTTATTACATCTAATCCATATGGAAAAACTGCTTTGAAAAAAACTGGAAATGAGTTTAGGCTTGTTAATAGTGCGGAGGAGCGGTATGCTGTTATTGATGAGATTAATAAAGAAAAACAAATTGATTATCTAGTTGGTAATAATTATATGGATGATATAGCTATAGCAAAAGATCTTTATATAGCAAGTTGCTATATAGGTAGTTCGCCATTTGTCCATGGATTACTTAATTTTAAGAGTTTTAAAGTTTTCTTTAATTCTAGAATTAAAACAAGATATAAATAATTTTAAAGAAAGTGTAATAAATTTATGCTTTCTTTTTTTTGTTTAATGTGTACAAATAATCTTTTTTATGATAATATATTAATATATATAAAGGAGACAATTATGGAAATGATAGATGCAATAAGTCAAAGAAGAAGTATAAGAAAATATACAGATGAGAAGGTATCTAAAGAGCATATACTAGATATTTTAGCGGCAGCAAGACTGGCTCCATCTGCAAAAAATAGGCAGCCATGGCTTTTTAGTGTTTTAGAAGGGAAGAATAAAGATAAAGTAGCAGATATGATGATTGAATATACTGTTAAAAATGATAAAGTATTAGAAAATAATTCAGGTGAATATAAGAGCAGTATAGCATTTACAGCTAATATAATTAAAGAGGCACCAATACTTATTTTAGCTTTCTGCCTAGATGATAAAATTTGGGAAGAAAGTGATACATTATCTATTGGTGGAGCTATTCAAAACATTTGTTTAAGGGCAACTGATTTAGGTCTTGGTTCATTATGGATTGCAGATACATATTGTGTAGCCAGAGATATAGCAAAACTATTTAACCATGAAGATTTAAAATTAATATCCGCAATAAGTATTGGGTATAAAAATCAAGAACCTAAAATGAGACCAAGAAAAGATTTAGAAGAAATAATTGAGTGGCTATAAATAACAAAAAACATTAATTAACATATACTATATTAGGTGGATACATTATGTTTAAAAATATAGTAGAGGATATTAAAAATATTAAAACGAAAGATCCAGCATGCAATAACTGTTTAATGGCAATTTTTTGCTATCCGGGTTTACATGCTGTTTTGTTACATAGGTTGAATCATTATTTGTATAATAATAGTATGTATTTTTTGTCTAGATTAATATCACAATTTTCAAGATTTTTAACAGGTATAGAAATTCATCCAGGAGCTAAAATAGGAAAGAGGTTATTTATAGATCATGGAATGGGAATTGTAATTGGGCAAACAACAATTATAGGTGATGATGTTACAATATATCATCAAGTAACACTTGGTGGTACAGGTAAAAAACAGGATGAAGGTAAAAAAAGGCATCCAACTATAAAAAATAATGTTGTTATTGGAGCAGGAAGTAAAATACTTGGTAATGTAATAATTGGAGAAAATGTCAAAATAGGGGCAGGAAGTATAATTTTAAGAAATGTAGAAAAAGATGTAACAGCTGTTGGAATAGTAAAATAATAGATAGTTATATAAAAGAGATGTAATTTTTTAGTTTACACCTCTTTTTAATATTTATTCATTTATTTTAATTTTAATTTACAATCTTAAAGTGTATTCTAATCAAATTTACTAAAGTTAACCTTAGTGGTGATACGTTTCTCCATTTTGAATTTTGAATACTCTAAATATTTGTTCTACAAGAAATAATTTTATTAGTTGATGAGGAAATGTTAGAGTAGAAAAAGAAATACTTTCATCAGCTAAAGTTCGTATTTTATCATTTAAACCTAAACTTCCACCGATTATAAATGTTATAGAAGAACTTGTGTAAGTAGCAATGTTCTCTATTTTTTGACTTAATGTTTCAGATGTATAAGTTTTACCTTTCAAATCTAAACAAAAGACATATGATTTAGGATTAATTTTTTTAATAATTCTATCACATTCAATTTCTTTTATTTTTTCTTGCTCTATAGTAGAATTAGCACCATCAATTTTTTCATCTGGAAGTTCTACTATTTCTATTTTTGCATATTTAGATATTCTTTTTGTATATTCAGCTATAAGATCTTTCAAACTTTTTTCTTTTACTTTTCCTATAGATATTATTTGTACGTTTATCATATAAAATATTCCTCCAGTGATAAATCTTTGCTTGCAACATTTAACTCATAATTACCAAAACCTAAATTGTCAAGGTGAGAAGTAATAGTAGTTTTAGCCAGTGCATGTGTATTATTATTACTACTTATGTGTGATAATAAGAAACGAGTATTATTGTTTTTTTCAAGTAAAGATGCTATTACATGTGCACTATCTTCATTAGATAAATGTCCTAGATTACTTTTTATTCTATGTTTAGTTGAAAATGGATAAGGTCCGTATTCAAGCATTATGTTATCATAATTAGCTTCTAAAACAATATAATCTGATCCAGAAAGATAGTTCATTACATTTTCTGTTACAATACCTAAATCTGTAGCAAATGTTAAATTTGAAATACCATCAGAAATTTTAAATCCACATGGCTCTACTGCATCATGTTTAGTTTCAAAAGGTATTACTTCTATATCATCTATTTTAAATAGTTTATTATACTCAATAGGGAGTATAGTAGAAGGTATATTTTTACTGTCTAAAATGCTATCTAAATATTCTTTAGTTTTTTTACAAGTATATATAGGGATAGAATGTTTTTTACAAATCATGTTTATCCCTTTAGTATGATCAGTATGTTCGTGTGTAATTAATATAGCTGTTACATCATCAATTGTTTTGTTTATTGATTCTAAAGCTAAACATATGTTTTTATAAGAAATACCAACATCGATTAAGATGTTGGTATCATTATGTTCTAAACAATATAAATTACCACTACTTGAACTGTACAGTGGAAATAATTTCATGTTAAATGATCGCTCCTTTAATCGTTTACGTATGTAATATCTGCTCCAAGTCCATTGAACTTAGATGCTATATCTTCATAGCCTCTTAGTATATGAGAGATTGCATAAACTTCTGTTTTACCAGTTGCTACAAGTCCTGCTATAATCATGGCAGCTCCTGCTCTTAAATCATGGCAAGTGACTGGTGCACTTGATAATGAGTCAACTCCTATAAACATAGCAGTTCTTCCATGAGCACTTATATTTGCTCCCATTTTAGCAAGTTCATCTGTATACTGGAAACGAGATTCCCAAATATTTTCTACAATCATAGATGACCCATCAGCTATAGTTTGAAGTACTCCCATTTGTGGTTGCATATCTGTAGGGAAACCTGGATAAGGCATTGTTCTTATAGATATTGCTTTAGGTTTTTTATCCATTTGTACACGTACATAATCTGGACCTTCCGTAACTACGCATCCAGCTTCAATAAGTTTAGCTGAAATAGGTTCTAAATGTTTAGGTATACAGTTTTTTATAGTAACATCACCTTTAGTAACAGCTGCAGCTACCATGAATGTACCAGCTTCAATTTGATCTGGTATAACAGAGTAAGTAGAAGAAGTTTTAAGCTCTTTTACACCAGTTACTTTAATAACATCTGTACCAGCACCTTTTACTTTAGCTCCCATAGAGTTTAAAAAATTAGCTACATCAACAACATGTGGTTCTTTTGCAACATTTTCAATAATTGTTGTTCCTTCTGCAAGAACAGTAGCAAGAAGTGCATTTATAGTTGCACCTACACTAATAACATCTAAGAATATAGATGTACCTTGCAAGCTACCATTTTTAGTAGCGTATACATTTCCGTTTCTAACTTCAACTTTAGCTCCTAGCATTTCTAAAACTTTTACGTGCTGATCAATTGGTCTAGCACCAATTTTGCATCCGCCAGGAAGAGATATTTGAACTTCATTAAATCTTCCAATTAAGCTTCCAAGTAAGTAATATGAAGCTCTAAATTTTGATGTTAAATCTATAGATGCAATACCATGATTTACATCTGTATTATCTATTATCATTTCATGTTTTGTTATATGTGTTATTTTAGAGCCTAAAGCTTCTAATATTTCTAAGTATGCACGGATATCACTAATATCAGGAACATTTTCTAAATGACATTTTCCTTTTAAAAGTAATGTTGCAGGAAGTATAGCAAGAGCAGCATTTTTAGCTCCACTTATTACAACTTCACCACATAGTCTTTGTGGTCCGTTAACAACAAATTTTTCCATTTTTCTACCTCCAAATAGTCAATAATAATTAAAGTATAACATATCTGCATATAAAAAACAATAGATTATATAAGTATTTATAGTATAAATTAAATTTGTTTTTTTACGCAAGTTTTTAAATTACAAGATAAGTTTGTAAGAAAATTTTCTACACATAATAAATTAGAAAAAGTAACTATATTTTTTCCTGTAAAATAATGAGAATTATGTGTGTTAATTTTTATAGGAAGATTATATAAAAGAGGATTTATCACATTTTTATTAAAATACATTATATCACCTCCAATATATAATATATTATACTATATGAATATTAGATATATATGTGTTTTACCGTATGATTTTAAATTCTACAAAGTAAAATAATATAAAATAGCACAATGAAATATAAAAAAAGTAGATGATAAAAACATCTACTTTATAAATATAATAACTCATTTTAAACTGTTAATCATTTTTTTGAGTCAACTCTTTTAAAATATCAGAATATATTTTTTCAGCATTTTCTTGCCAATTTTTTGAAATATTTTTAGTTTCTAATTTATTGCCACCATAAAGAGTAAGGTTGACAACTTCTTCTTTACCATCTTTAATATAGCAAGATATTTTAAACTCATCATTTTTAACTGGTATTATTTCACTGTTTATAGTATATTCAGTCTTAATAGAAATAATATTTTTAGTTATTATTTTTTTTAGTTTGTATAAATCAGCACCAGGGATTAATTCTAGTAATTCATTTAATATATTAAGTCCATTTTCTGTTATAGTATATATTCCCGCATTACTATCTTTTTTAGGCTCAATATAGTTGTTTGATTCAAGGTTTTGGATATAGTCACATATATCAAAATATGTGATATCATCAAACTCACTACAAAAGCTCATAATCTGGTTAGTACTAAGCCCTGAAACAGCTGTTTCTAAAATATATAGTATCAAAATTCTATTATCAAATATTTTTAAGTTTTTAAACAAAATATTCACCTTTTCTTTACTTTTAATTACATATATGATAACATATTTATATATAAAAATAAAGGTGAAAGGGTGAAAAAATGGAAAATAGACAAAAAAATTACAAAATAGCTATTGATGGAAGAGCCGGTACTGGTAAATCAACAATTGCAAGATTACTAGCTAAAAGATTAGGGATAATCCATATAAATTCTGGCGACATGTATAGAGCAGTCACATACTATTTTGTTTCTAATAACATTGAAATTACCCAAGAAAACATTAATAAATATATAGATGGTTTAAATATTGAACTAAATTATATTGAGGGTATGAATGTTGTTATGTTAAATGGAGAAAATGTAACCAATAAATTAAGAACAGACATTATATCAAAAACAACATCAGAAGTTGCAAGATATAAAGAAGTTAGAGAAAAGTTAACTCAACTTCAAAGAGAAACAGCTCTTACACATAATGTAGTAATGGAAGGTAGAGATATAGGTAGTAACGTATTTCCAGACAGCGAACTGAAGATCTTTATAGTTACAGATATGAAAATAAGAGCAGTAAGAAGACAAGCAGATCTTCAAAAACAAAATATATTTTTAAGTATAGAAGAAGTTACAAATGAATTAAAAACGATTGATAATAATGATGAAAATAGAACTGTAAATCCTATGAAAAAAACGGAAGATGCAGTTGTGCTAAGTACAGACATGTTACCACCAGAAGAGACTGTAGAAAAAATAGTTGATCTTATGATAGAAAGAGATTTAATTTAATACATGGTAAATAAAATCTGGAATGTAAAACCAGTAGATCATAAATTAGCACAATCATTATTGGAAGAATTTGAAATTAGCAGTAACTTAGCTAAATTACTTGTAAACAGAAATATAAATAAAGGTGAAATACAGGATTATATATCACCACAAATAGAAAATTTAGATGATCCTTTTAAAATAAAGGATATGGAAAAATTTACAGAGAGAGTTTTAAAAGCTGTAGAGAATAAAGAGAAAATATGTATATATGGTGATTATGATGTAGATGGAATAACAAGTATAACTGTATTATACAAATTTTTGGAGGAATTAGGAGCAGACGTTTGCTTTTACTTACCTAACAGATTAATTGATGGATATGGGCTTAGCTCAGAATCAATAAAAAATATAAAAGAAAAAGAAAATATGGATCTAATTATAACTGTGGATTGTGGAATAACTGCAACAGCAGAAGTAGCATATGCAAAAGAACTTGGAATAGACGTCATCATAACTGATCATCACGAATGTGGAGAAGAGCTTCCAGAGTGTGTAGCTATAATAAATCCTAAACAAAAAGACGATACTTCAAACTTTAAATTTCATGCTGGAGTAGGTGTAGCTTTTAAATGTATAACTGCTCTTAGCGAGAAGTTAAAATTACCTGCTGAGAGTTATTTGAAATATTTGGATATAGTAGCATTGGGCACAATAGCTGATATAGTTCCACTTGTTGGAGAAAATAGAATCATTTCAAAATATGGGTTAGAAATGATGAAAGTAACAAAAAACATAGGACTTGCTAGTTTAATTGAACTTTGTGATTTAAATGAACTAGATAGTATATTCGTATCTTTTTCATTAGCACCAAGAATTAATGCTTGTGGTAGAATGGGAGATGCAAGACTTGCAGTAGATATGTTACTCTCAAAAAGTAAAAATAAAGCAAATGTTATGGCTTTAAAACTTGATGAACTAAATAAATTAAGACAAGATGTTGAAAGAAAAATATATGAAGAAGCAATTACATATATAGAACAAACTAAAAAACCAGAAGAAGCAAGTATAGTTATTTATAATGAACATTGGCATAATGGCGTTATGGGAATCGTTGCTTCAAAATTAGTATCATTATATAATAAACCAGTAATACTACTTACTAAAGAGAATGGGGTTATAAGAGGGAGTTCAAGATGTCCACAAAAATTCTCATTATATGATTCGCTTACGGAGTGTAAAAGTTTACTTACTCAGTTTGGAGGACATGAATTTGCAGCTGGACTTACTATTGAAGAAAAAAATATTGAGCCATTTAGAGTAATGTTTGATAAAGTATGTCAAAAATATAAAAAAGCATTAGAAAGTGAAAATATCGATATAGATTTAGAATTGTTTAAAAATGATTTAAATACTAACATGATTAAAGATGTTGCAAGATTAAAACCTTTTGGACAATCTAATCCAGAACCACTATTTATATATAAAAACTTAAAAGTAAATGCAATTAGTACTGTTAAAGATGGAAAACATTTAAAGCTTATCTTAAAAGATTCTAATGCACTTATGATAGGACTTGCTTTTTCTGCAGGTTACAGAAGAGATGAACTTATAATTGGAGATAAAATAGATATAGTTGGAAATTTATCAGTTAATAAATACAATGGTCATAAAACATTACAATTTATTATTAAGGATTTTAAAAAAAGTAACTAAAGTAAGGAGTGATGTGTATGTGGGAAATATTACTTACACTAATTTTAGCAGTAATACTATTTATTGTGTATCAAATAAACAAAAATATTAAATGCATATTTCCATATGTAATACTTATATTAATTACTCCAATATATAATTTTTTTAGTAAAAATGTACTTGGGAAATGGATTGAAAGATTTGATTTAAAAATATTTGATATTACACTTACAGTAAATGATATTAATTTTATAATATATAGTTTAATATCGCTTTGGCTTGTATATTTTGGTTTTAAAAAGTCAAAACTAATAAGAGATAAATCAAGGAGAGCAGCATACTGCATTTCTATATATTTATGGAATGTATTAATTACACTTATAGTATGCGATGCTTTAATATTAATATAAATTCAGAAATGATGAAAGAGGGTTGAATAAATATATGAAAGTAACATTTTATGGGGCTGCAAGAACAGTTACAGGTTCTTGTAGTATGATAGAAGCAGCAGGTAAAAAATTTCTAGTGGACTGTGGTATGTTCCAAGGAAAAATGGTTGAGCAGATGCTTAACTATGAGGAATTTCCATTTAGTGTAAATGATATAGATTTCGTTATACTAACACATGCTCATATAGATCATAGTGGTAGAATTCCAAAATTATATAAAGATGGATATAAAAATCCAGTTTATGCCACTACAGCAACAAAAGATTTATGTGCAATAATGCTTCCAGATAGTGGACATATTCAAGAAAATGAAATCGAATGGGTTAACAAAAAGCGTAGGAGAGCAGGTAAAAAAGAAACATTACCTATGTATACAGCGCAAGATGGTATAGATTCACTTGAAATATTTCATGGTATTAATTATAATGAAACAATAGTTATAAGTGATGATATTTCATTTAAAATGGTAGATGCTGGTCATATGCTTGGATCAGCTATAGTTGAAATAGATATAACAGAAGATGGAAAAACAAGAAGAGTTGTATTTAGTGGTGATTTAGGTAATAATGATTTACCAATTATAAATGATCCTACAATTATAGAAAAAGCAGATACATTATTTATGGAATCAACATATGGTAATAGATTACATGGAAAAATAGAAGATCAATCAGCAGAGTTTATAGATATAATCTTGAAAACGATTGATAGAGGTGGAAATGTAATAATACCATCATTTGCAGTTGGAAGAACTCAAGATGTTCTTTATGAGTTAAACAAATATGCAGCACTGCCAGGTCTAAAAAAACTATTAGATAGTGTACCAATCTATGTTGATAGTCCACTAGCTGTTAATGCAACAAAAGTATTTAATGAAAATCCTGAATATTTTGACGAAGAAACTTTAAAATTTTTACTTAAAGGTGATAATCCACTTGATGCTAAAAATTTAACATTTGTTGTTTCAGCAGAAGAATCAAAAGCTCTTAATATGGATCCAACACCTAAAATTATAATATCAGCAAGTGGTATGTGTGAAGTTGGAAGAATAAAACATCATTTAAAACATAATTTATATAGACCAGAATCAACTATACTTTTTGTTGGGTATCAAGCTGAAGGAACGCTAGGTAAAAAAATAATGTCTGGTGAAAGAATAGTAAAAATATTCGGCGAAGAGATAGCTGTTAATGCTGAAGTGAGAAGTTTAGATGGTTTTTCAGGACACGCAGATAGAGATGGAATATTAGAATGGATTAATAAATTAAGTAAAAAACCTAAAACGATATTCTTAAATCATGGTGAATATGAATCTCAGCTTGGATTAAAAGATGCAATACAAGAAAAATTTGGAGTAGAGGCTATTATACCAATAATGGAAGAGTCATATTTATTAGATGGAACACCTACAAAAACTGTTCATACATATAATAGTACTAGATTTGATATTCTAGAAGAACTTGCTAGTTTAAAACAAAATATGGATGATATTTCAAATGCTGTTAAATCTGAACTAAAAAATACACTTGCTCCTGAAGAACTAATAAGCATAAAAGCAAAATTATTAGAACTTCAAGAAATGACTGTAAAACTTAAAGGAATAAAAAATCCGCCCAAAAAAGAAATACCAGAAGATGTTTTACAAGGAGAAGAAAAAACAATAATTACGGATGCAGATATAGAAAAATCTATACTTGAGTCAAAAAAAGTTAAGAGAGTTGTAAAAAAAACTAAAACTAGAGCAAGAGCTGTAAAAAAAGCAGTATCTAAAACAACAAGAAAGCTTACAAAAAAATCTTAATT
>CAYJMD010000004.1:11361-28502 GCA_964371585.1 uncultured Clostridiaceae bacterium | reverse complement strand
TTAATTAAGAATTATTTTAAGACTGTAAAGAAATTAAACCTTATATGAAATTAGATGGAAAATAAATAAAAATAACTTTCGTAATAATTATACTGTATACAAATATAATGTTGTATAGTGAGTGTGATTGTTATGAAAGTTTTTAAATGCTATAGTTTAGGTATAAAAAAAAACAGCAGTATAAAAAAAAGTAGTAGTGTAAATAAAAATAGTGATATAAAAAGAGATAGCAGCGTAAAGAAAAATAAAAAAAATTTCAAATCGAATGATGTGACGAATTTAAAAGATATCAAAAATTATAGAAGTGTAAAAGACAATAATAGATTTAAAAGTTTAATTTCTAGATTTTATATATTGATTTTTTGTGTTATAACTATTGGGGGGCTACTAATAGGAGTATCATTAAAAACACTAGTAAGTCTTGTGCCACAGGTTAACTTTGGTAAATTTGATTTGATGGTAGATGATATAGCTTCATATATAGCCAATTATAATGTAACTGTTGTTTCAAATAAAAACATGAATACATATACAATGACGGAAATATATCAAAATAAAGATGGAGTAGAACAATTCTATTTTTCTTTTATTGATATTTTAGGAAATGAAACTTCATACTCTATAAAAGATGGCAATATAAAAATATCTAATCAGAATCAGTTAAATACTTTCATTACGCCACAGGTTAACTTTAGTAAAATGAATCTATTAAGTCTGATGACTTATAAAGAACTTATCAATAATTATTCAGAAGATTCTTGTTATGATATAATAAGTTACTTAGAAGATGAACTTGCTACAAGTAAAACTTATGAGGTCATTGAAATTGTCATAGATAATTTTGAAAGAAATGATAGTCATGAAATTGATAATCTTATACCCAAAGAATTAAATATAGAAAAAATAGAAATTAGATTAAGCGGAAATATGGTAGTAGATATTAGAATATTTAACAAAGGTGAATTATATATGGAAATAATATATACTGAGATAGAGATAAATACTTCCGTTTCGGAAGACATGATTTTTTAGGTGATTTATATGAATGATAATTTAAATTATAGACGTGGAGAGATTGTATATGTAGATTTTTCTCCTATAGTAGGGAGTGAACAAGCTGGAATTAGACCAGCAGTGATAATTCAAAATGATGTAGGAAACAAGTATAGTTTGACTACGATTGTTCTTCCTATAACTTCAAAAGTAAAAAAAAAACTACCTACGCATGTGTTGTTACATAGTGGCAGTTATTCTTTACCAAAAAATTCAATAATTTTAGCCGAGCAGGTTAGAACAATTGATAAGAAGCGAATTATTAAAAAAGTAGGGATTGTTGATGATATAACTTTGAATCAAATAAGAAGAGCTCTTGAAATAAGTTTTGAAATACGAATGAATATTTTTGAAATAATAGATCAAATATAAAAACCCCCTTAAATAGGGGGTATATTTAAATAAACTTAAACCTTGAAAACTGAAATTTATTAGGATAAAACTAAAGAATAAAATCGTAAAGAATAAAATTTTAAGATTAAAAAATAAGAATAAAATTTTAAAGAATAAATTAATTAATAATAAGCATAAGTATATATTCACAAATAAAATTAGAATATTGATTATTATCACTTGGAAAGAAAAATAATTGATGATAAATAATCAACTTACCGAAAAATCGGAATGAAAAAACATAGTGAAATTAGAATTTTGTTTCTATATGACGGTAGACTGTAAAATTCTAATACCTTCATTTTTGATATTAATTGCTGCATTTAAATCTCTATCTATTCTTAGATGACATTTGTTGCAAATATATACTTGCTGCTTAAAATTAAACCTGCGTTTTTTAAATCCACAATTTGAGCAGGTTTTTGAACTGGGGTACCACTTATCAATGTAAATAAGAAAGCCTCTAATTTTATATCTTAACATTGTACAAAACTTATAGTAACTAGTATCATAAATATTAATCCCATTGTGAAGCTTTTTAGCAATATCGCACATACTTAATGATTCTACAGATATAAAGTCAAATTTTCCGCATAATTGTTTAGAAATTATATTAAAAAAATTTTTTCGAATATTAGCTACATGTCGATGCAAATTATTAAGACGGTGTAATAATTTATACCAACCTTTGCTAAATTTGATTTTTCTTTTTAATCGTTTTTCTAAAATATGAATTCTATCTAAATTTGCTTTGTATGGCGCTAAATAAATTGGACGATAATTTTCACTAGAAACAAAAATGTCTGAAATTTTAAAATCTAAACCTACGATTTTAGAAGGAATATTGCCAGATGTTGAATAAGTAGGTGTTATAAATGTTTTCATTGTTATGGTGACATAATAACACTTGTTTTTGTTTTCGCTTACAGTAACTGTTCTAATTACATGGTTTGGATTGGATGAAGAGAGTAATCCTCTACATTTGATTAGTCCAAGCTTAGGTAAGCGCAGATAATTGTTAACAATACGAATATTATTATATACATTTCGAGTTGTATAACTATTTCTATCTTTTCTTTTCTTAAATTTAGGCTCTTTAGTTATACCTCTAAAGAACTGTCTAAATGCTGTATATACTGCTCTATCTTCAGACTCTAAAGCTAAATGATCTACTTTCTTAAAATCATCATCATCTTTTAAATATGTAAGAGTTGTTCGTTTATGAGTCCTAAAAAAATTTTTTTGGAATTTTATTTTGTTCATAGTTCCATTTGTTTTAGCTGCTTTAAATGAGTTGTACAATTCATATTCCAATGACAAAATTCTGTTAAACATTTCTCTTGATTTTTTGAATGTTAGATCAATTAGTTGGGACTGAAATTTATTAGGATAAACTCTACATTTGATAGTTGTATACTTGTACATGCGATTAAACTCCTTTAGTGAGAAAAAATACTGACTAGGTCAACTTTCTGGCATGAATAAAAAATTCTTCAAATCTAATACATTAAAAATGTAATTGCTAAAAAGCTATTTGCGACTCCCGGTACCTCCAGGTGATTTGAATTATACATCACTGCAAGTATGAATGCAAATAAAAAATACGAATTAGACAAAATGTTACAAAAGTTCCTAAAATTCGTCATTTATCGACAAAGTAATGTCGAATTTTAAATAATAGTTAAAATAGCATTTAAAACATAGTATAAAACTCAAGTTGAACATTTACCAAAGTTAACCTGGAGATTGAAAAAGGAAGAGTTTTGTGGTATAATATGATACTAATGAACTTGGCGAATTTTTAATTGCCATAAGTATTTTTAGGAGGCATTAGATGTTTGTAAAAAATGATAATGAATTTGACTGCATAAATTGTGGCAATCATGTAGAAAAATTAAAATATACATCAAGAGATCATTGTAATCAATGTCTATATTCTATACATATTGATATAACACCTGGTGATAGGCAAAACACTTGTAGAGGATTACTCGTTCCAATAAATGTGGAAAATTCAAAAAAAGGTGAAGTTATAATTTATAAATGTAATAAATGTAATGCTATACATAGGAATATAATTGCAGATGATGATAATAGATTAGAAATATATAAGATAGTAGAAAACTACAGTAAAAATGGAGGTAAGTTTTAATGAATGAAATCAAAGAATATATAGTGAGTGTAATAATAGATACTTTAAAATCTACATATGAGATTGATATGAACAAAGAAGAAATATATGGAATGTTAGAAAAACCTAAAGATGAGAATATGGGAGATATTGCTTTTCCTTGTTTTAAATTATCTAAAGCTTTAAGAAATAGTCCATTAAACATTGCAAATGATCTTCAAAGTAAAATTGTAATAAATGAAAAGATATCTAAAATAGAATCTGTTAGCGGATATTTAAACTTTTCTATAAATGATAACAGTATATCTTCTAAAGTAATTACAAAAATATTAGATGAGAAAGAAAACTATGGGTTTAATAACATAGGTAATAATCAAAATATATCAATTGACTATTCATCTCCTAACATTGCTAAACCATTCCATTTAGGTCATTTAAGAACTACAATTATAGGAAGAACATTATATAATTTATATGGAGAACTTGGATATAATTGTATAGGTACTAATTATTTAGGTGATTGGGGAAGACAGTTTGGACTTTTAATAGAGGGATATAGAAGATTTAAGAATGACTATAATGTCGAAGATGATGCTCTTCATATACTTGCAGATATATATACTAAAATAAACACTTTAGCTAAAGAAGATGAAAGTATATTTGATATTGCAAGAGAAAACTTTAAAAAATTAGAAGAAGGTGACGAAGAATTATTAGATCTTTGGAAATATTTTAGAGATATAAGTTTAAAAGAATATGAAAGAATCTATGATATTTTAGGATGTAAATTTGATTCATATAACGGAGAAGCTTTTTATAATGATAAAATGACAGAAGTTATTGATATATTAGAAGATAAAGGAGTTCTTACTGAAAGTCAAGGTGCTAAGGTTGTTATGCTTGGAGAAAACGAACCACCATGCCTTATTGTTAAGTCAAATGGTTCTACGATATATGCTACTCGTGATCTTGCTGCTATACTATATAGAGCTAGAACATATGATTATGTAAAAAGTATATATGTAACTGGATATGAACAAATACATCATTTTAAACAAGTATTTGCAGTTGCTAAACACATTGTAGATGAAAAATATACTAAAGAATTAGTACATGTTCCATATGGAATGGTGAGACTTAAAACTGGTAAAATGTCATCTCGTGAAGGTACTTTAATTTATCTTCAAGATTTAATTGAAGAAGCTATAAGTAAAGCTAAAAGAATTATTGAAGAAAAATCTGCAGATATAGATGATAAAGATACTCTAGCTAGACAAATAGGTGTTGGAGCTGTTGTATTTAATGATTTAAAACATAATAAAATTAAAGACGTTATATTTGATTTAGATGAAACACTAAGATTTGATGGTGAAACAGGTCCATATGTTCAATATACATATGCAAGAATTTGCAGTATTATAAAAAAATCTGAAATGGATATATCAAATATTAAATTTGATGATGAATATAAATATAATTCTGAAGAAATGAAACTTATTAAGTTACTTGAAAACTTTAGTAATATTATAAAAGAAGCTGCTGAAAATTATGAGCCAGCAATTCTTACTAGATATATAATAGATGTAGCAAGTTCATTTTCAACATTCTATAATAATAATAATATAATTACATCAGAAGAAAATACAAAAGTTGCTAGAGTTGTTCTTTCTTATGTGACAGGAATAGTTCTTAAAAAAGGACTAGGGATATTAGGAATCGAAGCTCCAGAAAAAATGTAAAATAGCATATAAATAGTACATATGAAAATTATGTGCTATTTTTTTATATTTATGCTTCATATTAATTGAAATAATATTTTAATATGATATAATAATAAATCAAGTAATAAATAAACCAAATAAAATTTTATGAAGGAGAAAAGACGTGAAAATTTTTATGAAAATCATTAGGTGGGGTATCTTTTTAAGTGTTATTGCAACTATTATAGCTATCATCGTTTTGTTTTTTATTTTTAAAGAAACATATGATGAAGGTCTTGATTTAAGCTCAGTAAAGATTGAGGAAGCATCTATAATTTATGATAGTAGTGGTAATCAAATTACATCAATATACAATGATAAATTTTATACATATGTATATCTTGGTGAGTTACCTAAGTATGTTACTGATGCATTTATAGCAATTGAGGATAAGAGATTTTATGATCATGAAGGTGTTGATTTAAAAAGAACAACATCTGCTGCACTTGGATATATTTTTGATACTAATATGTTTGGGAATGGTGGAGGAAGCACTATTACTCAGCAACTTGTTAAAAATATTACTAAAGAAACCGATTATACACCTGAAAGGAAATTAACAGAGATATCTAGAGCTATTTGGCTTGAAGATAATATGACTAAGCAAGAGATACTTGAAACTTATTTAAATTATATTTATTTTGGTAATGGAGCATACGGAATAAACGCTGCTTCACAAGTTTTATTTGCTAAAAATGCTAGTGAAATTACGCTGGCAGAAGCTGCAATTTTAGCATCACTTCCAAAAGCTCCAGAGGGATATAATCCATATACAAGCGAGGAGAACAAAGAAGAACTTTTAAATCGGAAAGATTTAGTACTTTCTCTTATGTATGAACAAAATTTAATAACAAGTCAGGAGTATGAACTTGCTAAAGATGAAGAAATTAAGTTTCAAAGTTTTTATGATACTAGTACTACAATGTACACAAGATATATTGTAAATGAAACTGTGTGTATATTAATTGATTTAGGAATAGTAGAAACTGAGGAAGAGGCATACGAACTTATTTATGTACAGGGAGGTCTCGAGATTTATAGTAATTTAGATAAAAATTTACAAGAACAATGCTATAATATTATCAAAGAATATTATACTGATGAAGATCTTGAGACTGGTTTTGTGCTTTCAACAACAGATGGACGGGTTGTTGCAGCTGTAGGGAGTAGAACTCTAAGTGGATATGATAGAGCAAATACTATGTTAAGGCAGCCAGGCTCATCAATAAAACCACTTGCAGTATATGCACCAGCATTTGATATTGGAATTATAACTCCATATTCAACAATGATTGATGAGCGTATAACTATAGGTGATTGGTCTCCTAAGAATTGGTATAATAGCTATCTAGGAGAAGTTTCGATAAGATATGCAGTGGCAAATTCCATAAATACTATCGCTGCTAAACTTATGTACGATATAGGTATTAATCAATCTGTAAATTACTTAGAGAGTTTTGGTATAACGAGTTTAGTAGAAAGTGATTATAATTATCCACTTGCTTTAGGTGGCATGACATATGGTGTTTCAGTGTTTGAAATGACACAGGCATATAACACTTTTGCAAATGAAGGTGAGTTTACTGCTATATCTTATATTAATGAAATTTATTTAGATGGTAAATGTATATATTCATTAGATGATTATCAAAATGCTATGAGTGAAAAAATTATTTCTAAAGAGGCCAGTGATATGGTAAACAATGTTTTAGAATATGTGGTGACTTCTACAGGGTACGCTCATATAGATGGTTACACGTCTAGAGGTAAAACTGGCACTACAAATGATGTGAAAGATTATTGGTATGTTGGATATACTGAAGAATATGTAGCAGGTATTTGGACTGGTTATGATGATAATAAGAGCATGGATTTTTCAAGTAGAGAAGTTATTGGGTTATGGACAAAATTATTAAAAGAAGTTCATTAATAAAAAGTGGTGTAAAATTTTACACCACTTTAATTTATATTATTTATTCTTCACTTAGATTTTCCCAACCTTTAATTTTAGAACGTTTTATAGCTCCAAATAAACTTTCTCTAAATCTTGGAACTTTAGAAGTCATCTCATGAATCAGATCTGTCATATCATCACGTTTTGTAAATCCATCTGCTTCACAACATTTATCCATAACAGGATAATTTTTTTCTTTTGCTATTGCTCTTGTATATTTTTCTTCTACATAAACAAAAGGTCTAATTGTTTTTACATCACTTCTTGAAAGATATGTAACTGGAGCAAAAGTATGAATATTACCGTTATAGAATAAACTAAGTAAAAATGTTTCCATTACATCATCCATATGATGTCCTAAAGCTATTTTACTGCATCCATGTTCATTTGCAAGACTATTAAGCATTCCTCTACGCATATTTGCACATAGAGAACACGGATTTTTTTCTTTACGTATATTAAATACTACATTTGCTATATCCGAATTATATATTACATATTCAATTCCAAGATCTTTGCACATTTTTTCTAATTTATCTGTTTTAAATATTTCTCCACCTGGATGAATAGTTATTGCCATTATTGTAAATTTCTTTTTGTAGAATTTTTGAATATAATAAAGTACATGCAATAGTGTTATACTATCTTTACCACCAGAAAGTCCTACTGCTATTTTATCACCATCATCTATCATATTAAAATCTTCAAACGCTCTAAGCGTTTTTGCTATTACTTTTTGAAACATATATTATCTCCTTATTGACTAATATACATTATACCATAGACAACATAATATAACAAGATTAAACTGTTATATTAATCCATATTCTTGCAAAATTTCATAAAGTTTTTGTTTGTTCTCTTTAGTAGTCTCAGTAAGAGGAAGCCTTGGAATACCAACATTGTAATTAAGTAAATTCAAACATTCTTTTATTGGTATAGGATTTACATCTATAAAAAGATTTTTCATTAGCTTAAAATAGTCTAGTTGTAATTTGGCCGATTCCTTAAGTTTTCCTTCTAAAAAATTATTGTAAATAAGACTTGTTTGTTTAGGCAATATATTACTAACTACAGAGATGCAACCAGCTCCGCCAAGAACAAGTATTGGTAATATTTGATCATCATTACCAGCATAAATAAGGAAGGTTTTATCTACTTTTGTTAATATTTCCATAGTTTGTTCTAAAGAAGGATTCGCTTGTTTTAATCCAACAATATTAGGTATTTTTGATAGTTTTAAGACTGTATCTGGATTTATATTTACACAAGTTCTTGTTGGAACATTATATGCAATTATTGGTATATTTACAGAGTTAGCTATTTCTTCATAATGTGCATAAAGGCCTTCTTGACTACATTTGTTATAATATGGAGTCACTATTAAAAGACCATCTACACCAACACTTTCAGCATAAATAGAGAGTTCTTTAGCATATTTTGTACAGTTAGATCCAGTGCCAGCAATAACAGGGACTTTTTTATCCACATATTCTGTTGTAAATTTTATTAGAGATCTTTTTTCGCTGAGAGAGAGAGTTGAACTTTCTCCAGTTGTGCCACATACAATTATGGCATCTATGTTATTTAAAATTTGAAAATCAATTAATTCTTTTAATTTTTCATAATTAATATTATTATCCTTATCAAAAGGAGTAATAATAGCTGTTCCTATTCCTTTAAAAATCACTTATATCCACCTCATTAAATTATATGAATAATAAGTCTAAATATTAAAATAGTATTGAAAAAAATATATATATGTTGTAAAATTAGAAATATATGAGGTGAACAAATGATATTAAGTACATTATATGTTGGAGTAGCACTTGCAACAACACCTGCTGTAGTTTCAAGAGCTATAGCAACAAAGATTAAAGAAAGTGAAGTTAAAGATAAAATCCTTGATGAAGGGATATATCATTTTACTTCTGATGAATGTGCAGATAAGATATTAGAATCTAAACATATAAAACCATCAAGTATGTTGGTTTCATATTTTACAGGAAGAAAAACATATTTTTTTGCTGGACCTCCAGATATGCATCAGTTTAGAACTAATTTACCAAGTAAAATGAATCCTTTGTTAAATGAAATATATGAATATACAGCTATAAAAGTAAAACCAGATGAAAAAGATTTAAGTAATTTTAAAATGAGAAAATTTAGTGATGATGTAATTGTTCATGATGGAGCATTTCATTTTGACACTATATTAGATGGACAGTGTAATGTACATGAAGATAAAATTACTAAAGTTAACCTGGTGGTAGACCTTGACAAAGATGGAAAAATATGTTTTAGAGAGAAAACTCCTGAAGAAATAGAAAAAGGAGATTATACTCCTTCAGATAAGCTAAAAAATAGACTTGAAAGTGAAAGAAAACAGAACAGTCCTTTAAAAGAAGGGTTGTACCAATATAAAGCAGCAACTAAAAGAGCAGTACAAAGAACTATAAGTAGTTTTAAAGGCATGTTTGATAGATCGTCTAAAGAATTAATGCTAGGACCTGCTAAAGATGAAGAGTTAGATATTGACACTTCATTTAATGAGGATTTAAATTCTAAATGTCTTGAAGAAACTGAGATTATTGAAAAAGAAGTAAATAAATTAGAAATTAAAGAAGTAAAGGAACAAGAAAAAAATAAATCAGATGATATAGAACTATAATATTATTTTAAATTTACTAAAGTTAACCTAGAGTGGGAGTATCAAATTATATGATACCCCCACTTTTTTAAGTATTAAATTATATATTTTTATTAGTTACAGCAACAACATAATAAGATAAGAACTACTATTATGATGATCCAGCAGCAGCTTCCACCACCGAATAATCCGCATCCATTACCGCAGTTGTTCGTTCCGCAACATCCACCACAGTTAGAACATCCACATCCGCATCCGCATCTTTCATCCATCATTTATTTCCCCCCTTTACTATAACCTTTAGAAAAAGGTTGTCGGAGCATTACTAGCACTAAAAAATGTATTAATGTCCGTTGGCGTAGAAAAATTATCCCTATTAAATATAAAGTAAATAAATGCTACAATTACTAAAATTACAATGAAATCTTTGCAAGATGAGCTCAAGGAAATCCCTCCTAACTTAAGTGTTACTTATATAAGTTTTAATATATGTTCTATTTATTTCGATTTGTTTGTGTTTTAAAACTTATATATTATACTATATTCAAATATTTAACAAATGTTACTTTACAAATTTAAAAAAGTTTAGTATAATATTAGGACGAGAAGCTAAATTATACATTTAGCAATAGGAGAGAAAATAAGTGAAAAAAAATGATGAGTTTATAGTCGAAATAATTGATAATGGAATAGGGTTTGAAGGAATAGCAAAATTAAATGATTTTGTTATATTTGTTCCATTTGCTATAAAGGGAGAGAAAGTTCAAATAAAAATAATTAAAGTAAATAAAAAGTTTGCTATAGGGAAGATTGTCACTATACTTACAAAATCTTCACATAGAGCAGATCCAGAATGTGAAGTTTTTGGTAAATGTGGATCATGCTCTACTATGCATATAGATTATGCTTATGAACTTGAATGTAAAAAAAGAAATGTTATTAATACATTTAGAAAACAAAGTATAGTTTTAGATGCTGAACCTGAAATACTTGGAATGGGACTTCCTTATTGTTACAGAAACAAAGTTTCATATCCAGTAAGAAATATACAAGGAAAAAATAAAATGGGTTTTTTTAGAAACTATTCTCATGAAATAGTTGAACATAAATATTGTGATATACAAAATAGTACACTAGATGTATTATCAAAATCAATATTTTCTAAATTACAAGAGCTTAATTTTACTGCATATAACGAAAAAGATTTAACTGGTCAAATTAGACATATAGTTTTAAGAAGAGGATATCATACAGAAGATATATTAGTTACAATTGTTGTTACTGATGAGAAACTTATTACAGATGATAGATTTAAAGAAATACCATTATTAGATAAGGATATTAAAAGTGTAAATATTAATGTTAATAATGATGTAACAAATGAAATATTAGGCTCAAAAACAGTTAATATATTTGGAGATGAATATATTACAGATTACATAGGTGACATGGCATATTATATTTCGGCTAAATCATTTTTTCAGGTTAATACAATCCAAGCTGAAATACTATACTTTAAACTTAAAGAAATGCTACATTTAAACAAAGAAGATATACTTTTTGATTTATATAGTGGAGTAGGAAGTATAGGTATTTTTTTAAGTGATAGTGTTAAACAAGTTTATGGTATTGAAATAATTAAAGAGGCTGTGGATATGGCCAACTTAAATATTAAAAGAAATAATGTTAATAACTGTGAATATATTGCTGGAAGTGTTGAAGATAAGATAGTAGAGTTTGAGGAAAGAAATATAAAACCTTCTGTTATAGTTGTAGATCCGCCTAGAAGGGGGCTTGATGAACAAAGTATACAGTACATATTAAAATTTGCTCCAGATAAAATAGGTTATGTAAGTTGTAATTATGCAACTCTTGCAAGAGATTTAAAAATGCTTGAAAATTATTATTATATATCTGATATTAAACTTGTGGATTTATTCCCTAAAACAGAGCACGTGGAAGTCGTGTGTGTACTTGTAAAAAAATAAATAGAAATAAAATTTATTATAGTTTGGAGGGAAAATGGATAAATATATTATATCACTTGATTTGGATGATACATTATTAAATTCAAATCTAGAAATAACAGAGCGAGCAAAAGAGGTGCTGAAAAAATATCAAGATTCAGGTAGTAAAATAGTTATTAATACTGCTAGAAATTTTTTAAGTACTGAAAAATTTATCAAGCAAATAAATGCTGATTATATTTGTATGTACAATGGGAATCTTATAATGGATAGCAATTTGGATATACATTATTACAATGAAATTTCTACAGATGTTTTTGAGGAATTGTTAAAAAAATTAACTTTAGTTACAGATGAAATCGTCATTGACAATAAGGATTGTTCTTTTTGTCTAAATGAAAAAAATAAAAATATAATAAATTCAACGGTAGTAAGTAATGAAGAATTAATAAAAAAGCCTGCTTGTAAAATGTTTTTAATACAAAATGAACTTAACTCTAATGCAATTAATGAAATTATAAGAGAATTCAAGATAGATATCTCTTGCTCAAGAGATGGCGAGAGAATAAGACTATTACCATATGGAAGTGATAAGTTATTAGCTTTAAAATACATTAAAAATTTATTAGGAGATGAATACAAAATAATTGCATTTGGTGATGATGTAACTGATTTAAAATCTATGCTTTATGCAGATGTAGGTGTTTGTATGGAAAATTCAATTTCTAAAGTTTTAGATAGTGTTAAATTAAAAACTACATCAAATGATAATGATGGAGTAGCGTTATTTTTAGAAAACTTTATAGAGAATATAGAGAGTTAAATTTCAAAATTAACAATAATATTAGTAAGAAAAGAACCTAAATTATTAAATCAAAAAGTTTGATAATAAGGTTCTTTTTATTTTTATTAAACTTAATGATTTAAACTATTGCTTATTATTTTATTTATTGATATAATTTATGTATACAAATAAATAAAATAAAGTTAGATGTTTAATGGAGGGAATATGTTAGAAGAGTTTCAAAAGTATGTAAGTAATTATGATATAGATAGTGAATTACAAGTAAGATATTTACATTGTTTAGCAGTTATGGATTTATCTAACAAATATGCTAAAAAATTAAATTTTAATGAGTATGACACTAAACTTGCTACTTTAATTGGATTATTACATGATTTTGGAAGATTCCAGCAATATAAAATATACAATTCTTTTAAAGATAGAGATACAATAGATCATGCGGATTATAGTATAGTTCAACTTTTTGATAATAAATTAATTGAAAAGTATTGGGATAATAAAGAAGATTATGAACTTATTAAGTTTGCGATTAAAAATCATAATAAATTAAAAATACAAGATACAACTAATGAAAGATATTTACTGTTTGCTAAATTTATTAGAGATATGGATAAGTTAGATATTTTAAGAGTTATATCTGAAAATAGTAAATTAGAACTAGATGATAAAGAAATAAGTAAGAATATAGAAAATAGTTTTTATAGCCATAAAAGTGCAAATTATTTGGATATCAAGAGTGAAAATGATGAATTAGTATGTATTTTATGTATGGCTTTCGATATTAATTTTAAACAGTGTTATGAAGAACTATTAGCTAGATATAAAAAAATGGAGAATATTTGTAGTAATAATATAATTAGTCCATTTTATAAAGAAATATATAAATATTTAGAAGATAATATAGTTATATAAATATAATTGGAGGTAAATATATGATTGAATTATTAAAAAAAGAAGATATAAAATTATATAAAGAATTAATTGATGAATGTTTTGGATCTAGTAATGATATTTCTATGTATGAAAAATACGAAGAAAATACTAATTATAAGATTTTTGTAATGAAACAAGATGATAAAATAGTTGGGAGTATAACTGCTTACCATATTGATTTATTTACTTTTTCATTTCAACCTGCTTTAGAAATATTTAATGTTTGTGTACTTAAGGAATATAGAAAGAATAATGTAGCTAGAAATATTTTTAACGAGATATTAAACTATGCAAAAGAAAATAACTATAACTCAGTGTACTTAACATGTTTAGAAACAGCAACAGCTGCTCATAAACTTTATGAAAGTATTGGATTTAAAAAACTATCTAGTGTAAAATATGGCATAGATATTAAATAATATAAACATATGAAATAGAGGTATATATATGAATAAAAAAAATGGTATTTCAATGATTGTTTTAATAATAACTATGATTGTTATGGTTATCATTACAACAGCGACTATAATGTTTGTTGCAGGTGATAATGGTATTATAAATCAAGCAAATGAAGCAGTCAGCGAATCTAATAAATCGGTTGTAAAAGAAATTATTCAGTTTGCTATATATGATGTATATAGCACAGGTGAATATGATGTGACTGGAGAGAGTCTAGCAAAATTTTTAAAAAATTATGATTCACCAGATGTTACATATAATCAAATAGAAAATGTTGTTATGGGAACTTTAAATAATCTTAAGTATAAAATTGATATTGAAACGTTAGAAGTTACTTTTGTTGATGAGTTTGAAGATACATATAAACTTCCAGACGGTTTTACTATTTCTACGCACGAAAGCCAAGATCAAACATCAGAAGGTTTAGTTGCAATAGATGAAGATAAGAATGAGTGGGTATGGATAGTTGTTCCTAAATCTATATATATCACAGCATCTTCTGCTACAGATTATAATAATATTGAAAATGATATAAACCTATATACACTTGACTATAAATCTCAAACTAAAGAGGGGTATGAGTATAAAGATCAATATATAGAGGGAACACTTAAAATATTAGAAAGTGAAGATGAATATAATACTTTAAAAAATAATGTTTTAAATAGTATATATACAAATGGAGGATTTTGGATATCTAGATATGAAATAGGTATAGGAGCTTCAAGTAAAGCAAGCTCGCTTCCAAATCTTACTGTGCATATGTATATAGAGCCTTATGATGCACAAAAAAAGGCAAAAGAGATGAATGAAAATGGAACTTTAATGTTTGGATTTCAATGGGATTTAATGCTTAAGTTTATGGAAAAATCTGTTGGTAGTGATGTTTTATTAAATGATAGTACAAGCATAGGTTGGTATACTACAACTATTCATAAGACTGGAATTCCAAATCCTGTTAATGGCAATATGATACTAAATATTTATGACATTGCTGGAAATGCATGGGAATGGACTTTAGAAACTAGTACAGATGTCATAAGACCTTTTGTTATGCGTGGAGGTAGTTATTATAATGAAGGAAATATTAATCCAGCATCATTTAGAAATGATTTTTATGGATATAATAATAATATAGGTTACAGAGTATCTATATATTAATGTTAAAATAAATTATTTTGAATAAGTACCAGCTACATTGCTGGTATTTTTTATGTTTAAAACGTAGTTATTTTTTGTGGTTTTTTCTATTGCTTAAAATATTTAAATGATATATAATTATATTGTAAAAAATATTTTTTTAATAAATTTTATATTTTTTGCAATAAAACCATATTTAGAATTGTTATACATATGAAGGGAGAAAGAAATGGACGTCCAAAAAATAGAAATATATATTAATCAGTTAGCTACTGGAAGTGATATATCAGCACTTGAGAATTTATATAACGAAACAAGAAGTTATATATTTAGATTTGCATTTTCGATTCTTAAAAATAAAGAAGAGGCTGAAGATGTTATGCAAGATACATATATAAATATAAATAGGTATGCATCAAAATATAATCCAAAAACAAAACCGATTGCGTGGATGCTTACTATAACTAAAAATTTGTGTCTTAATAAGTTTAAAAAAGATGAAAAAAATAATAATATTGATATCACAGAATATGAAAATATTTTAGTTGCAGAGCAAGAAGATATAACAAACAAATTATTGCTTGAGTGTATATTACAAAGCTTAACTGATGAGGAAAGACAGATATTTGTTCTTCATTCGGTAAAAGAACTTAAGTTTAGAGAAATAGGGGAAATAATTAGTATGAAAGAATCTACAGTTATTTCTAAATATCATAGAGCTATGAAAAAAGTTCGTGAAAAATTTGAAAGGAATGGTGCAAAATGAAAGAAAAAGATTTAAATAAAAATGTAGATACATTATTTGATAGTATGATTACTTCGGATTTTAGTGCCATTACTGAAAAAATTAGTAGTGGTAAAGGAGAAATTTTAGATATGGAAAATGTAGAAAATGTAAATAAAGAAGTAAAAAAAGGTAAAGTAGTTAAATTTAAAAAATGGATGTTTATTCCAGCAGCAGGTGCAGTAGCAGCATTATGTGCAGTTATGATGATACCAAATGCAAATCAAGAATTAATGGTTGTTACAATAGATGTAAATCCTGGAATTGAGTTTCATGTAAATAATAATAATGTAGTAGAAAAAGTTATGGCTTTAAATGATGATGCAGCAGCAGTTGTTAATAACTTAGATGTTGTTAAAGATACTTTAGATGTAGCAACAGATGAACTTATGGATTCTTTAATAGAAAATAATTATATAACAAATACAGCTAACTCTGTACTTGTTACAGTTGAAGATGTTACAGAAAGAGCTACTGAACTTAAAAATCAAATGACTGTAAATATTGAAGAATATTTAACAAGTAAAAATATAACTCCTGCAGTTATAGGACAGTTATTAGCTAGTACACAAGAATTAGAAAATTTAGCTATACAAAATAACATTTCAATAGGTAAAGCACAGTTAATAAATGCATTATTACTTATAAATCCTGAATATAAATTTGAAGAGCTTGCTAAATTATCTACAGCAGATTTAAGTATTTTAGTAGATGCTAAAGATGATTTATTAGAAGATTTAGATATTAAAGGTAATGTAAATATTGATAAGTATTTATCTTTAGAAGAAGCTACAAATGCTGTACTAAGCACACTTGGTGTTTCAAGAGAAATGTTAACAGATTTAGAAACAGAAATAGATTATGATAATAATCAAATGATTTATGAAATAGAATTTAAATATAATAACAAAGAATATGAATATGATATTGATGCTGTAACAGGAGCTATTTTAAGTAGAGATATAGATGGAATTGATAGTACTGATATAGATGATGAAATTGATGATGATCAAGATGATGACAATGATGACGATAATGATGATCAAGACGATGACAACGATGATCAAAATGATGACAATGACGATGATAATGATAATGATAATGATAATGAT
>CAYJMD010000004.1:0-11261 GCA_964371585.1 uncultured Clostridiaceae bacterium | reverse complement strand
AATGACTAATATTTAAAAGAAGGAGTAGTTGAATTCTACTCCTTTTTGCTATATAATATAAACATATTAAATTAATAGGTATTAATTGGTTAGGAGAAAATATGAAGTTTAAAATGGTACATGAAAATTATAATGTAAGGGATCTACAAAAGTCTATGGATTTTTACAATAAAGCACTAGGTCTTGTTGAAAAGTCAAGAATAGATCCAGAAGATGGTTCTTTCATCATTGTATATTTAGGTAATGATGAATCTGATTTCGTTCTTGAACTTACATGGATAAAAGCTATGGATAGAGATTATAATTTAGGAGATTGTGAATTTCATCTAGCTTTTGTTACTGATGATTATGAGGCAGCATATGCAAAACATAAAGAAATGGATTGTATTTGTTATGAAAATAAAGAAATGGGGATATATTTTATAAAAGATCCAGATGGTTACTGGCTTGAAATTATTCCACAAAAATAGTATAAAATAAGATTAAGAGTACATTAGAGTACTCTTTTTTGTTGTGTTTATATGTATACTAAAATACTATTTTTTTAATTTTACTATAGTCAGCAGAAATAGAGTTGAATATTAACTTGTAATATGATATACTTTAGAAAAATAGTGACTGATATATAAGTTGTAGATGAAAGGGTGAAATATATGTGTACAGTTGTATCATTAAAAAATGTTGATGGAGGATATTTAGTTGGAAGGAATATGGATATTGAATATAATTTTAATCAAACTCCAATAATGGTTCCTAGAAAGTTTTCATACTTAAATAGAGCAACTAAGAAAAACGAAGAAACTAAGTTTGCACTTCTTGGAATGGGTACTGTTGTGGATAATCATCCGTTATTTGCTGAGGTACAAAATGAGAAAGGTCTTGCATGTGCGGCTCTTAATTTTCCAGATGCTGCTTGGCAAGAAGAGTGTGAGCAGGAGAAGGTTAATCTACCACCATATGATTTAAATTTATGGATTACTGCTAATTTTGAAAGTGTTAAAGAAGTTATGAAAAATATTTCTAAAATTGCTTTAATTGGAGTGCCGGTATCAGAAAAATTACCACTTCCTACACTACACTGGATGGTTACAGATAGTGAGGGAGATAGCGTTGTTATAGAGGCTGTTAATGGTAGATTGAATGCATATACAAATAAGGTAGGAGTTATGACAAACGCTCCTGATTTCGGATGGCATTTAACAAATTTAAAAAATTATATGAACATTTCTAAAAAAGATATTGATACCTCTAGTTTTGGTAAATATGGTTTAACTGCTTTAGGTACTGGTACAGGACTAGCTGGAATACCAGGAGATTTTTCATCAGTATCTAGGTTTGTTAGAGCTAGCTTTTTAAGAAATAATTTATTAGTTGGTAAAAATAGTAGCATTAATGGATTATTTCACATTCTAGATAATGTGAAAATGGTTGAGGGTAGTGTTATAACTAAACATGGATATCCAGATATTACAATATATTCTTCTTGTATGGATCTTAAAAATTCTAGATATTATTTTAAAACATATGATAATCAACGTGTAAGGTTTATAGATTTACTTAAAGAGGATTTAGATAGGAAAGAAATTATAATGTATCCTTTTGAAGAAAGAGAAGTGTATAAACAGATAAATTAAATAATATAATATAAACTTGAATTTTTAATTTTAGTATTTTAATATTTTAATATAATAATTGTTAGTCAATAGAGTAAATACACAACATATAAAACTTTATTGATTGACAATTTTTTTAAAAAATGATATACTAATACTTGTTCAAAAAAATATATATTAATTAAATGGGGGAAAGAAAATGATTATTGAAACATTATTAATTTTAGTTGGTTTTGTCTTATTAATTAAAGGTGCAGATTTTTTAGTTGATGGCTCTGCTGCAATTGCTAAAAAATTTCATATACCAGAAATAGTTATAGGATTAACCATAGTATCAATTGGTACATCAATGCCTGAGCTTTTTGTTAGTATTACATCTGCTCTTGATGGTCATGCTGATCTTGCACTAGGAAACGTAATAGGAAGTAATCTTTGTAATTTACTATTCATACTTGGTATTTCTACTATGATACGTAGTGTTAAATTTCAAAGAGAAACAAGGATTATAGAGATACCTATGATGCTTGCTGTCACAGTTATATTTATGCTAATGAGTAATATGGGGATGGGTATTGATAGATTAGATGGCATAATACTTATCATATTATTTATTGCTTTTATACTATATACTATATATATGGCTAAAAAAGGTGAGCAGTTTGATAAGGTAGAAGAAGTTAAAGAGCCTACTAAAAAAGATGAGAAAAAGTTTAATTTACTTAAATCTATACTTAGCATAGTACTTGGTATAGTAGGGCTTAAAATAGGTGGGGACTTTGTAGTTGATAATGCTATTACAATTGCTGGATTCTTTAATATAAGTGAAAAAATTATAAGTTTAACTATAGTTGCTATAGGAACTTCACTTCCTGAACTTGTTACTTCTGTAACTGCTGCAATTAAGGGTGATAGTGATATAGCTATTGGTAATATACTTGGTTCTAATATATTCAATATATTACTTATACTTGGAGTTTCTTCTGTTATACAACCTATAGTATATAACAGTGGATATAATCTTCAAATGGGAATTCTTGTAATTGCTACATTAATACTTGGGATATTTCCATATGTGGGCAAGAAAAATGAGATGACAAGAAGTAATGGTCTTGTATATTTCATATTATACTTGATTTATATGGCATTATTGTTTATAATATAATAAGAAAGAATAGGTTATTTTATATAGCCTATTTTTTATATAAGGAGAAATTAAAGTGTATATACTAAATAATTTAGATTCTAAATATATAAGTGAATATGGAGAAATTGCAAGTGGTTTTGTAGAAGTTAAAAAGTCAAAATTTTATTCATACATATTTACTGGGAATGATATAAATAATTTTAAAGATATAATAACTAATATAAAAAAAGATAATAAAAAAGCTAGACATGTACTATATGCTTATGATGTAATTGATGGAGGAGTTAAGTTTGTTAAATTTTCAAATGATAATGAACCACAAGGAACAGGAGTAAATAGTATTATTGCTATGCTTGAAAAAGAAGAGGTTACAAATTATCTAGTAGTCCTCGTTAGATACTATGGAGGAACAAAACTTCGGAGCAGGACCACTTCTTAGAACATATTTAAATAGTTTTAAAGAGGCATATAATTCATGTATAAAAATAAAAATATAATATTCACATAGTTTTCATATACACGTCACAAAATTATCACATAACTACTATAAAATATAGTTATGAAAAATCAATAAGGTTTTCTAGGAAGGGTGATAATATAAGACACACAAAAGTAAAATAAGTATGAAAACGAAGGAGATGGTTATATAGGTTAAACATTAATTATGATTAAATAATAGCTATACAAAACAAAATATATAAAGATTACCGAAACACTTGTAGTTAAGACTACAGGTGTTTTTTATACCTATTTAGTATATAGTGTATATATACGCAACTTTAATGGAATTTAAACATTTGAAAAAATGATTGTATAAATTGTGTATTGTAATAATATTATTTAATTTAAGTATAATATTATGAGGTGAAAAAGATGTGTGGAATTATAGGTTTTACAAAATATAATAATGAGATAGAAAATCCTAATGAATTACTTGAAAATATGACAAATAAATTAAAGAAAAGAGGAGAAACAGCACACGGTTATTATATTACAGAGAATGTATTTTTAGGCCATAGAAGACTTAGTATAATAGATCTTGAAAATGGTGCTCAGCCAATGTCTAGAACAGATGAGGAGGGGAATAAGTATACAATAGTTTATAACGGTGAGTTATATAATGCAGATGAACTTAGAAATTTATTTAAAGCATTTGATATAGAGTTAAGTAGCAAAAGTGATACAGAACTTATTTTAAAAGGATATATTCATTTTAAAGAAAAAATACTTAATTATTTGACTGGTATTTTTGCTTTTGTTATATATGATGAGTTAAATGAGGAAATATTTTTAGCTAGAGATCAAATTGGAGTTAAACCGTTATACTACACAGTATATAATGATGATTTATTCTTTTCTAGTGAAATAAAAGGTATTTTAGAGTATGAAAAGATAGATAGAATTTTAAGTATAAATGGGGTTAGAAAATTATTTGGTATAGGGCCTGCTAAAATGCTTGGAGAGTCTGTATTTGATAATATATTTGAAATAAAACCTGGATATTTTGCTAAATTTAAAGGTGGAAAGTTTACTACAAGGGAATATTTTAAGATTAGAAGTACTGATCATACAGATGATGTTATAACCACAGCTAAAAAGATAAGACAAATGCTTACAAACAGTATAACTTCACAGCTTGTAAGTGATGTTGATATAGGTTGTTTTTTATCTGGTGGAGTAGATTCATCTATTATAGCTGGAGTAGCAAGTAATTATTTAAAAGATGAGACTTTAAAAACTTTTTCTGTTGATTATATAGATAATGATAAAAATTTTATTAAGAGTGATTTTGTGCCTTCAAGAGATAATTACTATATAGATATAATGAAAAACGAATATAATTTGAATCATAAATATATTACTCTTGATAATACACTTCTGTATAATTCTCTTTATGAAGCAATGATAGCAAGAGATGTTCCATCAATGGCTGATATAGATAGTAGTTTACTATTATTTTGTAGAGAAGTTAAACAAGATGTGACAGTTAGTTTAAGTGGGGAGTATAGTGATGAAATATTTTGTGGTTATCCATGGTTTTATAGAGAAGATACTTTAAATTCTAATACTTTTCCATGGTCTGTATCATTAAAGCTTAGAAATGAATTGTTAAATAAAGATATTTTTACTAAAGTTAACCTGCAGGGCTATGTGGAAGAGATGTATACTAAAGCTTTAGAAGAAGTACCACTTGAAGATACTAAAAATGAGGATGATATTAAGATGAAACAATTGTCATATCTTACAATGTTTTATTTTGGAAGTAACTTGTTAGATAGATCAGATAGAATGTCTATGGCTTCATCTTTAGAGGTAAGAGTGCCATTTGCAGATCACAACTTAGTTGAATATGTATACAATATACCATGGGAGATAAAGAATTATAATAACATGGAAAAAGGTATATTAAGAGAAGCTTTTAAAGATATTATACCAGATGAAGTATTATTTAGGAAAAAAAGTCCATATCCTAAAACTTGTAGTCCTATATATAGTTTTGAGGTTGAAACATTACTTGAAGAGATTATAACTTTAGATGATTGCAGAATCAAAGAAATTGTAGATATTGATTTTGTTAAAAAAATAATAGCGATGAAAGATGCTGATTTTGAAAGACCTTGGTTTGGGCAGCTTATGCTTAGACCTCAACTAATGGCATATTTAATTCAACTTGAAATGTGGCTTAAAAAGTATCAAATTGACATAAAATTATAATGAATCTTGATTTAATTACATATTTATGATATAATATAATTCAATCTTATATTAAGATTAAAAAATAATTTTTTTAATGGAGGAAATACTATGGCTACTATGGTAACTAAAAAAACAAAAAGAGGTAAAAAAGGTAAAGTAGATAATCAATTGCAAATGAATTCTACTGGTTCTAATAAAGGAGGAATTAGCCAGTTTAGAAAGAAATGGGATGGATTTATAGATACTAAAGATTTAGAGATTGTAAAGCATGTTAATAGCGTATTTGAGCATTATCAAGGAGATGAAAAGTTTTTTGGAACTTTCACGAATCTAGCTACAAAGCTAGTGGCTGCTGATGATGCAGATAAATTCATTCATGACTTTTTCGAAGAAGAAAAATTCGAAAATATGGAAAGAAGAAAAACTATTAACTGGCTTAGAGCTTTTCATATAAGAAAAAGCGAAATTACTTCGTCACTTCACCACTAATTAAACTTAAAAGAGGGTATATATTATACTCTCTTTTAATTTCCAAACTATAATATTATTACTTATGAAAGAAGGATAAATATGCTTAAAGTAAATAGTTTAACAAAAAAATTCACACCTACTAAAGGTATTGAAAATATTTCTTTTGAAGCTAAAGAGGGAAGAATACTTGGAATACTTGGTAGAAATGGCGCAGGTAAATCTACACTTTTTAGAGCTGTTTTAGGACTTATTGATAAGGACAAAGGCACTGCTAAATTAAATGGTAAAGAAATAACTTTAGAAATGTCTAATAACATAGGATATTTAATCGAAGAAGCTTCACTTATGCAAGAGTATACTGTATACGATCAATTATTATTTTGCGGAATAGTTAAAGGACTATCGATAAACTATGTTGAAGACTCTATATACTACTGGCTTGAAAAATTTAATATCGAAGAATATGCTTCTTTTAAAATAAAGAATCTTTCCAAAGGTAATAGACAAAAATTACAGTTTATAGTCTCTGCATTTCATAATCCGGATTTACTTATTTTAGATGAACCTTTTTCAGGACTTGATCCTATAAGTGTTGAAGAAATAAAAGTTATAATAAATGATTTAAAAGAAGAGGGGAAAATTATTATATTTTCATCTCATAGATTGGATCAAATTCAGAATATTTGTGATGATATACTACTGATTCATAATAACAAATCTCTTCTTTATGGAGAACTTAGTAGTATATTAAATATATATAACATATCTTTAGAAGAAATATTTAAGCTTAAGGTTGGTGAAGAATATGAGAAGTAATTTAAACAAACTTGTAGTTTCTACAATAGAGCAAAGTTTTAAATCTAAAATGTTAATATCAATCAATGTTATATTTTTACTTATTGCTATTGTATCTGTTAATTTCACAACTGTAGTCGATATATTTTTTTCTAACGATAAAGTGCAAGTTATTCATATTATTGAAGATGCTACAAATATGTTAGAACAAAGGTTGACAGAAAATACTAATATTACTATAACATATGAAAATACTGCTAATAATGAAGTTGTAGAAGTATTTTTGTCAGAAAAATCAGATGGGCGGTTGCATTTAAAATTAGTTTCAGATGTAAAGGTGCAAGATGAAATTTATAATAGTATAGTAGAAGAAGTTAATTATATAAAAAATGAAAATTTTACCCAAAATAATAATATTACTGAAGATGATATTTCTATTTTGCTTGAAGATGTAGAAGTTGAAATTATTTTAAATAAATTAAATCAAACTATGTATGATAAATATGGATATATCATATTACTTATTAGTTTAGTAGCATATTTTATTTATACATTAACAGCTTCACAAGTATCATCTACTGTAGGCGTTGAAAAAAGTAATAAAATAACAGAGTATATGCTTACAAGCATGAGTTCTAGGTCTTATTTATGCTTTATCATACTTCAAAATTTAGTTTTGGCAATAATTCAACCATTACTTACATTTGTCTACTATTTAATTGCAAATATGATTAATATTGTTCTTGTAGGTGATAAAATAAATTTATCTGCTAATACTAATAATTTTAATTCAAACTTTGCAAATATTGATAGAGAGTTACTATTAATACTTGGATACACAATTATTCAAATAATATTATCTGTTATTATAGTTGCTATTATTCAAGCTTTAATTACGTCAAGAGTGACTAATAAATCAGATATTAGTAGTTCTAATAGTTTGGTTATTGCAATTGTTGTTATAGCTACTATGATTATTCCAAATTTTGTAAATGATGGTGAAATAATAAATATATTTTTAAAAATAGTTGCTATGATTCCTATATTATCTACAGTACTTGTACCTAAACTGATATTACTTGATCAAATATCTATGTTTATGGTAGTATTTAGTTTAGTAGTTTCAGTGATTACTATTATATGTCTATTGGTATTTGGAAGCAGATATTTTAGAAAAGGCCTTCTTGGTATTCAAAGTAATAAAGTAAAAAACAAAAGAACACTTACTCTAAATGAAATAAGATTTAAAAATACTATATTTTACATTGGTATAAGTTTATGTTTAGTAATTTTATTATCTAATTCTGTAGGATTAATTATACCTCTAGTATTTGCATTTTTGGGATACAATGGAGGTAATAGTACAATATGGTCTACAATTATAACATATACTACATATATGCTTGTTCCATATTTATATTTTAAATTACACCTTCCTAAAGAGGATAAGAAAGATGTAAAGAATCTTAAAAATACCGAGTGTATAAAATATATATTAATTACTCAACCAGTTGTTTTGATTATTCAACTAATAGTTTCATTTATAGCTGAAAAATTAAATATAACATTTAGTGGTATTTCAAATGATATGATAGGTGTAACAGGAGGAATACTAAACTCTATACTTGTATTTACAGCTGTTGCTATTTTACCTGCAATACTTGAAGAATTACTGTTTAGAAAAGGTATAATGACACTTACAAAACGTTATGGTGTGTGGTTTAGCATAATACTTTCAAGTGCCATATTTGGTATAATACACGGAAATGTAATACAAAGTATATTTGCATTCTTTATGGGAATGGTAATTGGGTTTGTGTATGCAAAAACTAAAAAACTATGGCCTTGTATAATTATACATTTACTTAATAATGGACTTGCAGCTATAGCTCTTATAAATCCATCTCTTGAAGGAACTGTAACAATAATTACAATTGTTATGGCAGTTATAGGACTACTTATGTTTATTGTTAGAATTAAATATATAAAACAAGATTACAAATTAGAAAAAGTTTACTCTTGTATTTATAATAAGAAAGTAAAGTATAATATTGTGTTTACTTGTGTACCGTTTTTGTTTTCTATATCATTCTATGTTTTAATTATAATTTATACAAATATAATATTTTAAAAAATAAAACTATCTATATATTTATAGATAGTTTTTTGTTGCTTTATATATATACTCATGATATAATTAAAAAGTATAAAGGAAGGAATGAAGAGCATGTTTGAGGTAAAAGAATTAACAAAAAAGTTTACCCCTACTAAAGGTATAGAAGATATTTCTTTTGAAGCTAAAGAGGGAAGAATACTTGGAATACTTGGTAGAAATGGCGCAGGTAAATCTACACTTTTTAGAGCTGTTTTAGGACTTATTGATAAGGACAAAGGCACTGCTAAACTAAATGGTAAAAATATAAATTTTGATATATCTGACAAAATAGGGTATTTAATAGAAGAAGGATCACTTACACAGGAATATACAGTTTATGATCAATTTCAATTTTTTGGGATTGTAAAAGGACTATCTAAAGATGAGATAGAGGAGTCTTTATTATACTGGTTAGATGTATTTAAAATAAGAGAATATGTAAATTATAAGATAAAAAAATTATCTAAGGGAAATAGACAAAAATTACAGTTTATAGTTTCTGTACTTCATAATCCAGATCTGCTTATACTGGACGAACCTTTTTCTGGACTTGATCCAATAAGTGTTGAAGAAATAAAAGCAGTAATACAAAAATTAAAAGAGCAAGGTAAAATAATAATCTTTTCATCTCATAGATTAGATCAAGTTGATACTTTATGTGATGATATTGTACTTATCCATGATAATAAAATGTTATTAAATGGGGAACTTAATTTTATAAAAAGCAATATAGATAAAAAGAAAATAAATATTGTTGCTAAAAGTTTTAACAAAGATTTACTTAAATCTGAGTTTATATACAACATATCTAATGAAAAAACAGATTCATACACTATATTTGTAAGTGGAAATGATAATATAAATGATGTATTAAAAGAAATTAATGAGCAAGAAGTTTCATATATAAGTGTAGAAGAACTTTCACTTGAAGATATATTTAAATTGAAAGCAGGTGAGTCTTATGAATAACAAATTAGTACGTTTAATAATTGCTGGTATGGAGCAAAGTTTTAAATCTAAAATGATGATTATACTTAATCTTATATTATTACTTGGAACTATAGCAATGGTAAACTATGGAACTGTTGTAGATATATTCGAAAGTAATAATACTGAAGAAGAAGTAACAGATGAAATAGTCATGAATATTTTACTAACTGATGAGACTGGTAAATTAGAAGAGAAATTATCTGAAATAGCTTCTATTCAGGTCTCTACTGAAAAAGTAGAAGATATGGAGAATTTAGAAATATTTTTAACTTATGATGAAGAAAGTTATTTAAAATTAAAAATGGTTTCTGATGAAAAAATAGAAGGAAGTATTTATGATGAAATAGTTAGTGAAGTAAATACCCTTAAAAATGAATTATTTAGAGATAATAAGAATTTAACAGATGAAGAAATAGCTATTTTACTTGGAGAAGTTCCGGTAGAAAGAGTTCTTAATAAACTTGATAATACATTATATGATCAATATGGTTATATAGTAAATATCATAGGGTTTGGTATATATTTCCTATTTATATTTATTGCATCTACACTTGCATCTACTGTAGGTTTAGAAAAAATAAGTAGAACTACAGAATATATGCTTACAGGTATAAGTTCTACTGCATACTTATGGTTTAATATAATACAAACAATAGGTGTTATTATAATCCAAGCATTACTTACATTTATTTACTATTTAATTGCTAATATGATTAATGTGATATTAATTGGTTCAGTAGTGGATTTAGGATCTATAGATATGTCTATAGTGACATCACTTGTTAGTTTTGATCCTACTGTAGTAATGGTTATATTATATGCTATTGTTCAACTTATAATAGCTATTTTAATACTAGCAATACTACAAGCTATTATAACATCTAAAGCGACTAATATGACTGATATAGGTAATTCAACTATGATAGTAATATTAATTGCTATGTTCTGTGCGTTTATAATTCCAAACTTCATAAGTGATGGAGAAGTTGTAAATATATTTATGCAAATAGTATCAATACTTCCGGTAGTATCATGTATATTAGTACCTAAACTTATGTTACTTGGTCAAATATCAACATTTATGATAATACTTAGTATAGTAATATCTATACTTACAATAGTCCTTTTATCTATATTTGGAGCTAAATTATTTAAAAGAGGTCTTTTAAATATACAGAAAATTACTAAAAAAGAAATTAAAGGGAAAAAAGAACTTTCACTTGAAGATAGAAAGTTTAAAAACACAATATTTAATGTAGGTATAGCTATGCTTACAACTGTTGTTCTTGCTAATGCAGTAGGAATTTTAATACCAATTATATTTATGCTTGTTGGATATAGTGGAGGTAATAGTACAATATGGTCTACAATTATAACATATACTACATATATGCTT